>JBJEIW010000271.1:0-4817 GCA_051877435.1 Candidatus Ornithomonoglobus sp. | reverse complement strand
ACCAAATTGTAAGCGGAAGAAGGGTATCTCTTACTCCCTTGCCGTCCTTGAGTCTTGCCATAACAAGACCTCTGTGCAGCCAGCCGTGACCTGATTTTGAATCGCCCGTGTCGATGCTGTTCTTTGTTTCGATAAGCTTTTTAGCGCCCTCGAAAAGCTCCGTGTTCGTTTCGCCCTCATATGACGGCCACAAGCCGTAAAGCTGTGAGCCGTGGCGGTGACCGTAGTTTTCCTCATAGTCTCTGAGCGCCCATTCCTTCAGCTCTCCGCTCGGCTCATAGAGATACTCCGGCAGATGCGCCGCAAGGTAGCTGTATTTTTCAATATTTGCATTGTTTGCTTCGCCGTTGAGCTTGGCTTCAAGCGATACCGCCATATCCATTGCGCTCCTTGTTGAGGATATATCCATAACAGCGTTTGAAGTAAAGCCGGTGCCGATATTGCTCGGCCAGTTTTCCGGCGAATAGCTGGGAGCTATAAGA
Source organism: Candidatus Ornithomonoglobus sp. (assembly GCA_051877435.1). Taxonomy (GTDB): domain Bacteria; phylum Bacillota; class Clostridia; order UBA1381; family UBA1381; genus Ornithomonoglobus. The sequence goes on along the minus strand of JBJEIW010000271.1, from coordinate 4,335 downwards.
TAGCTTTCACCCTCGCCGAGAGCAGTGTGGTTCTCGTCATAATATGCCTTGCCGTCCTTGACGTAATATTTCGGACTGACAAAACCGAGCCAGAAATTGGCGGTCTTTGTGAGCATCGGATAGAGTATATCCTTTTCAAGGTCAAAATAGCCCTGTGAGAGAATTTTCTCCGCGCGTTCATCGGAAAGACCGAGAGTGTTTCGCATGTTATATACAACTGTGTTTCCGTCCGCGTCCTTTATATTATAATCGTGATACGCGCCTTCTGTTCCGTTTTTATCCGTTATCTCCGTATATCCCGCATATTTGTTGCCTGTAAATTCAAGCTCCTTTCTTATATCGGGTGTGAGCGGAATGTTTTGGTTTCCGTAGCACTGATAGTATTCATATATCGGAAGTATCAGCCAGCTCGCGCCGCTCAGCCACATCTGTCCCGGGAAATTCGAGGCAAAGTGCGTTGTCACCGCCGAATAGCCGTCTGTTCTTGTCGGAGCCATTATCGCGTTATCTATGCCGTAAATCTGCTTCGCGTTAAGCTGCCAGTCGGTAATATTGTTAAGCATTACATTAATAAATCCGACTGTTTCCTCCGGCACGCTGCCTATATTCGCGCCCGCAATCTGCAAATTTATATTCGCGTCGGTTGTGTAGTCGCCCGACCACTCGCAGCCCCATGCGCCCGTCCACATTCCGCCGAGTCTCGGAGCCTGTATTCCCGATGAACAGATGTTGGCAAATCGGCCGTTATAATACAGCCTTTCAAGCATTGCAGGCAGAAGCGCGGTTTTTGAGTTCTGCTGTGCCGCTATAAGCTCCTCGTTCGTATATGAGCGCATAGCCTTATCCTCATCTGTCACGCAGACATCGTAGCTTAAACGGTTAAATATCTCCGCGTGCTTCTGTGCGGACGGGGCAAGCGCTACCGCGTAATCGAAATCGGAATAATCCGCCGCTGTGCTGTATTTACCGGCCGCAGCCGCGGTGTCGGCGATAAGCTGAGCCGTAACAGCGTATGCCATGCCGTTTTTAACGTCCTGCGCCGTGTTATCCTGAGCCTCAAACGCGCCGAGAGTTCCCATTTCAAGGTCTCGCTCCGTCTTTGTTATCAATATTACCTCGTCGGCATTTGTGATTTTTACAGCCGGATTTTTGTCATAACCGAGGTTGATTTCTGTTTCCGTTGCGCCGCCGACGGGATTGGCAAAATCCGATGCCGTTTCCGTTCCGAACACATAGGACTTCCCCGCGCCGTCGCCCTTTACGATAATTCTCGTTATGCCCGAAAGTCCGGCATTATTGAATTGCGAATTGTGAAAATAGGGATAGTGCGCCGTAAAGCCTATGTAATCACCGTTTTCCGAAACCACCTTCCTGTAGCGTATCTTTGCAAGCTCGGTTCCCACGCCGCCCTCATTTGACATTTTCGCTATATCGTCAACGGTTATTGTCATGTTGATTTTTGCGCCGCTTTCCGACTTCATGGACGTAACATTGACATTATCTTCTCTTGAAGCGAAGGTTTTTCTTTCCCATTTATTTCCGTCCTTATCCGTCCAGTCCGCTCCTATTTCCGCGGTCTGATAGTCGGTATAGCGCTGATATTCTGTTTCCTCTCCGTTTTCGGCGCCCTCTAACTTCAATCTGAGCTGATGCCCCGGATGGAACGCATAGGTATTCTGAAGTCCCCAGGAAGAAGCAAGATTCATTTCCTTAACCCATGCCGATGCCGCGTTAAGCATTGCATTGCTCGCCTCAATACTGCCCTGCCGCGACAGATATTCTCCGTCATATTCAATTATATCCCGGATCGTTTCCTCTCTTACCGAGGACATATCCGGCGTTACCCTTATCGCGTTTGTAGGGTAGCTGAACTTCATGTTCTGGAATATCATTACATCCTCGGCGGGCGCGGCGCTGTCTATAACGCCGTTTTCGCCGTTGCCGGTCACAAGTCCGTTTCTCCAGCCGTCCGTTCCGCGCTCGCCGTAGCTGTTAAGCGTGGTTATCTCCGTGTAGCGTGAGCTGTAGGAGCGGCTTCCCGCCGTGCTTGACGCAGCCGCGGCGCGTGCCTCCGTTTCGCCGCCGAAAACCGGAGCATTCGCAAGCGGTGCCGCGACAGCCGCGCATACCGCTATCGCAGTAATTTTTTTTAATAGATTCTTCATAAAATTAACTCCTTTCTGTTACAATATAGCTTATGTTATAGGTTTCTGCTGCCCTTGTGGAGATGCTTTATCTATATTTTACCATGCAAAGATAATATTTTAAACTGCTAAAACAACCTTAAATGTTCCATAAATTGATTTTTACAAATATATAGAACATTTTGTGTAATTCACAGAACCCAAAGCTTCACCGGCAGGATATTCGTCTGACCGTAGGCACATCCCAACTCCCTTGCCCCCTTTTTTAGAACCGCTTTGGCGGTATCAAAAAGGGGGCAAGAATTAGCCGCTAAACAACAATTTACAGCCGAACAGTAACTGCAATACAATATTTAAACATAAAATTCATGAATTGGCTATTGAAAAAAAGATTTTTATATGCTATAATATCCATAATGGGAGGCGATGAGGATGGAGCTTTTATCACCAAAATTGGATATAGTATTTAAAACGCTTTTCACTACAAAAGACAGTCAGGATATTTTATCGGATTTTCTCGCATCGGTGCTTGATATAGACGCGGAGGATATAAAGGATATACAGATACAAAACACGGAGCTTATGCCCGATTCGCTTGAACAGAAATATTCACGATTGGATATTGCCATGAAGGTTAACGATAAGCTTATAAATGTTGAAATGCAGGTAAAGAAGCTTAAGGATTTTAAAGAACGTGTGCTTTTTTACTGGGCAAAGCTGTATACCCGCGATTTGAAAGAGAGCGAAGCATACCGTAAGCTGCGTCAAACGATATCAATAAATATACTTGACTTTAATATGTTTGACTGTGAGGAATGTCACTCTATTTTCAGATTGAGAGAGGAAACAAGGAATGAGCTTTTTACCGATAAATGCCGGTTTGATTTTCTTGAGCTGCCGAAGCCGGAAACAGATAACAGCGAGCAGGTAAAGCGTCTTAGGAAATGGCTCAGATTCTTTAATATGAAGACGGAGGAGGATGCCGAAATGTTGACGGAAACAAACGACAGAATAATGAACAAGGCAGTGTTTATTCTTAAACAAATGAGCGAAGACGAAAAACTGCGTGAAGCTGCACGGATTCGTGAACGCGCCTTGCATGATGAAGCCTCATATATACAGGATGCTATAGAGGACGGCATGGCTAAAGGTCTTGCACAGGGCAGAGCCGAAGGTATTGCCGAAGGCAGAGCCGAAGGTATTGCCGAAAACAGAAACATGATGATTGAAAGTATGCGGTTGGCAGGTATTCCGCAAGAGCAAATTGATAAGGTCATTGCCATGAATAAATCACTATAATAAAAAGGCGGATTTTCCGCCTTTTTATTTACATTAGAATCACAAACGCCGCGGCAAGGCTCAGCCCTGCCGCGGCGCGATTAAAATTTAAACGAGGTATCTGTTTTCAAGCCTGTCAGAAAGTATAGCTTAGTATATTCGAAGCTTCTGAAGAAAAGGTTTTACTATCAAGCGTAATTTTGCCGCTTACCAGATCATTTTTTACAGTGTCCGGCGTTACCGTACCGCTTGTTGTTATAATATTCATTGCCGGAAATGTGCGTATCGTCATTTCAGGATTTTCAAATATCTTTCTCATTGTGCTTACCCCCCTATTATTCGCAGTATACCTTTGATACCTCTGTATCAAGAGCCTTGTTTACAACTACATAGAAATCGAATGAACCGGGACCGGTCAGTGTTGCTCTGTCGAAGGTCTTATTACCCTCTGCTCCGTCAGTCGCTTTCAAATATGCCTTTACGGTGGTATATGTCACGCCTTCCACACCTGTAAGAGTTGCCTTGTAGCCGTATACGCTGTTGCCCTCGTCGTCCGAAAGAACACCGTTATCATCTATTTTATATCCCACGGTGTTGCCGTCTTTAAGCGCAAACTTTACTTGACTAAGCGCTGCCCATGGCTTTTCTACAGTCTTTGCTGCAAGCACTACTTTGCCGGCATTGTCACCTGTTCCGTCCTCAAGAATATATGTATCGCTTGCATATGAAAGCTTATCCTTTGAGCCTGCAGCCACCACGGTGCCTGCCGTTATGTCGGTATCCTGAAATTCCACCGCTATAGGATTGCCCGTATATCCGGAAACGTCAACTGCTGTACGCGTTGTATCATAACTGAGCTTATTCAGCTTTGCCGCGCCTGCAACAGCCGACATATCGGCTATTTCGCTTTGCT
>JBJEIW010000270.1:0-4832 GCA_051877435.1 Candidatus Ornithomonoglobus sp. | reverse complement strand
TTGCAAAGGGAAGCGGAACGAGAGTTCAGGATGTAAATCAGCTTTTAAAGCAGTTTGCGGAAATGCAGAAGGTCATGAAGCAATTCTCAGGCGGAAAGCAGCAGAGAATGCTGAAGCGTCTGCGAAAAGGAAAAAGATAATTAATATATTTATTGATTATATACACACATTTTACAGCAGGAGGTGAAAATACAATGGCAGTTAAAATCAGATTAAGAAGAATGGGTGCAAAGAAGGCGCCGTTTTATAGAGTAATTGTTGCAGATTCAAGATCACCGAGAAACGGTAAGTTTATTGAGGAGATCGGAACATACGATCCGCTCACAAACCCTTCAACTATTAACATCGACGCGGATGCCGCTAAGAAGTGGATCGCTAACGGTGCTCAGCCTACAGATACTGTAAAGGCTCTTCTGAAGAAATCCAATATTATCGACTAATGGAGGGCGTTAAGATGAAAGAGGTTTTAGAAATCATCGCCAAAGCGCTCGTAGATAATCCGGATCAGGTAGATATTACAGAGACCAACAATGAGGACAGCACGATTACTCTTGAACTTAGAGTAGCCGAAAGCGATATGGGCAAGGTAATCGGCAAGCAGGGCAGAATTGCCAAGGCACTCCGCACTGTTGTTAAAGCTGCGGCAAGCCGTGAAAATAAGAAAGTTTCGGTCGAAATAGTATAAGTCACTGACTTATAAATATCGGAATTTACAGGCTGTTTCAGTAGTTGTGTACTATGAGACAGCCTGTTTTGCGATATTGAGAAATTTTGGTTATACGGAGGAATTTTTTATGGATAACAGCTTACTTGAGATAGGAAAAATAGTTAATACCCATGGTCTCCGCGGTGAGGTCAAGGTGGTTCCGTGGATGGACTATCCTGAGGATTTTGAAGAGCTTGAAAGCATTTTTATAAAAACAAGAAAAGAAATGAAGCCGGTTGAAATAGAAAATGTAAGGTATCAGAAGAATAATCTTATTGTCAAGTTCAAGGGCTTTGATGATATAAACGAGATAGAACAGTACAAGAATTGTATTCTGTACGCTGACCGAGAGGAGCTGGGAGAGCTGCCGGAGGGCGTTCACTATATTGTTGACCTTATCGGTCTTGATGTGGTAAACGAGGAGGGCGAAAAGCTCGGAGTTCTCTCTGATGTGTTTAACACCGGCGCAAATGACGTTTACGATGTAAAGCGGGAGGGAAAGAGAAATCTTCTCCTGCCGGTCATTGACGAGGTTGTAAAGAACATTGATGTCGAGGGCGGAAAAATAACCGTTCACGTTATGGAAGGTCTTGACGATGAGGTTTGACGTTCTCACGCTGTTTCCTGATATGTTCCGCGCCGTTCTGGGCGATTCCATAATCGGCAGGGCGGAAAAGGCGGGGCTTATTGAGCTGAATTTCATTGATATCCGCGATTTTACAAAAAACAAGCACCGCAAGGTCGATGACACGCCTTACAGCGGCGGGGGCGGAATGCTCATGCAGGCGCAGCCTGTTTTTGACGCTTATATGTCGGTGGCGGATGGGCTTAGCTATAAGCCGTATACGATTTTTATGTCGCCGCAGGGCAGCGTGTTCGGTCAGGATAAGGCGATTGAGCTTTCGCGGTATAATCACATAGTCCTGCTGTGCGGACATTATGAGGGGATAGACCAGCGGGTTCTTGACGAAATAGTAGACGCGGAAATCTCTCTCGGAGATTTTGTCATGACCGGCGGTGAAATTCCGGCTATGGCGGTAATAGACACGGTTTCCCGCCTTATTCCCGGAGTTCTGGCAAATGACGGCTCGTTTCAGAACGAATCGCATTTTCAGGGACTTTTAGAGCATCCGCAGTACACAAAGCCGCAGGTGTGGCATGAAAGGGCAGTGCCGGAGGTGCTTCTGTCCGGCAATCACAAGCTGATAGATAAATGGAAGCATGAGCAGTCACTGATTGCGACTCTTAAAAAGCGTCCCGATATGCTCCGAAAGGCATGGCTTACGGAGAAGGACGCAGAGTTCATAGCAAGGCAAAAGGAGAACGGTTATGAAAATTGAGCTGAGAGGAAAGGCAAAAATAGCCGCTGTAATCGCTGTTTTCGCAGCAATTACGGGAGTCGGACTTCTTCTGGAGCATCTTAATAATGACAGGTTTGTAATTGAGACTGTACCGGGAGATTATAGCGGGGCAAATGCAGAGGCAGAGGAAACAAAGCTTGTCACCGGCGGAGAAAACGCCGAGCCTGCCATATCTGTTGAAAAGCAGGAGAATACAGAGGCCGAGGCTGAGGCTGCGCCCGCTTCGGAAACGGAGTCGGAGGCCGAAATGGTTGTAGACGGTAAAATAAATATTAACACCGCAACTGCTGAGGTGCTTATTCAGCTTGACGGAATAGGTGAAAGCACGGCGAAGAAAATTATTGACTACAGGGAAGCGCATAACGGCTTTACCGATGTTCATGAGCTTACAGAGGTAAGCGGCATCGGGGAAAAGAAGCTTGAAGCTATAATTGATAAAATTTGTGTAGAATAACATGGAAATTAATGAGATAATAAAGGAAATAACAGAGCAGGGAGTTCTGAAAGCGGTTCTCAGCAAGCCTAAAAAGACGGCAGAATATAAAAAAATAAATATAAGCTGCAGTGATAAGGGTTATATGTCGGAGGCATTTACCGAAAAGCAGGCGTTTCATAAAACGCTTGGCGGGAATGAGCTTGAGGGATATTTAGAGGATACTGCGGGAGAATATATGCAGCTCAACGCTTGGACAAACGGCGTTGAGCATATTGTGCTTGTTTCAAAAAAGGGACATGTAACCTATAAGAAGAAGCAGAGCTCCGAGTGCTGTTTAAAACCGATTGCGCATAACCGCAAAAAGCAGTATCTTATCGAGGAGGGAACAATAGTTCCGCCTCTGGTGGATATGGGAATATTCACTAGTGATGGAAAGATTGTACGCACAATGTATGATAAGTTCCGTCAGATAAACCGCTTTATTGAGCTTATAAATGACGAGATAAAGAACCGTGATTATAAGTCGATAAATATTATAGATTTCGGCTGCGGAAAATCATATCTTACATTTATAGTGTATTATTATCTGGTCGAGATAATGCATATAGACGCGCATATAACAGGTCTTGATCTCAAAGAGGATGTTATCCGTGACTGTAACCGCGCGGCGCGGCGCTACGGCTATGACGGACTGAAATTTGAAATCGGCGATATAAACGGCTATAGGTGCGAAACAAAGCCGGATATGGTAATAACCCTTCACGCCTGTGATACGGCGACGGATTTCGCGCTTTACAACGCGGTTTCATGGGGAGCGGAGCTTATATTCTCGGTTCCGTGCTGCCAGCATGAGCTTAACGCGCAGATGAAAAGCGACAGGCTGTCGATCCTGACCCGCTACGGAATAATCAAGGAGCGCACGGCGGCTCTTATGACTGACGCGATAAGGGGCAATTTGTTGCAGTACATGGGCTATTCAACGCAGCTTCTTGAATTTGTAGACCTTTCGCATACACCCAAAAATATCCTTATCCGCGCCGTAAAGTCAAATATTTCACAAAAGGCTAAGGATAAGGCGCTTGCCGAGGTCGAGGCGCTTATTGATGAATTTGGCTTTGAGCAGACACTGTATAGGCTGCTCACAGATACGAAATAAACTATAATGAATTGTGGGCAAGAAAAACGGAACAGACAGAGCGTACGCTTTTTCTGTTCCGCTTTTTGCTTAGCTTTTGACATATCCCCAATGACTTTCAAATCGTTTCCTTTTAAGCCTGCCTGATTTTGCAAATCCTGTCAATATTCTTGTTGCCGTAGCAGATGAAACTCCTAACAACGTTCGTATATCACTATTCATAATATACTCATGCTTTTCAAGGAACTCACTGATTACATTCCAGCGCAGCTCTGATTTGCCGCTGTCGGTTATATTCGACAGATCAATATCGGCTGCTTCCGTTAATGCCTGCTTTATGACCGACAGCATGAATTCAATAAAAACCGTTGAGCTGCCATTATTATTTGATATGTTAATAGCCTTGTAATATTCACTCTGATTATCGTGTATTATAGATTCTATCGGAAGCCATGCAAATATCGGATTCCATTTTGAAAGCAGCAACGTATGCCACAATCTGCCTATACGTCCGTTTCCATCAGAAAACGGATGAATAAGCTCAAATTCATAATGAAACACACAGCTTTTTATAAGCATATGGACATCGCTTGTTCTTATCCATTCAAGAAGCTCATTTATGAGCTGAGGTACATACTGCGGCAGTGTTCCGAAATGAATTATTTTTCCGCTGCCGTCAACAATGCCGACGGGACGTGAACGAAACTCTCCCGCTTCATTGACCAAGCCTTTTACCATAACGCTATGAGCCTTTAAAAGATCATCTGCGGAGTAGGGATCCAAACTATCCAGACATTCATAAATTTCATAAGCGTTTTTGACTTCCGCAATATCCTTTGGTGGTGCAATAATGCGTTTTCCTGACAGGATCGCAGTTACCTGTTCAATATCAAGCGTGTTTTGCTCTATTGCAAGAGATGAATAAATTGTACGAATTCTGTTTGTTCTCCGCAGCGTGGGGTTTAATGATATTTTACTACTAATGCTCACTTTTCCGACAAGCTCTGCAATTTCTATAACATTTGTCATTATCTGCTCGTTTATCTCAAACGGCGGTTTTTTATTTTTCATTGCGCACCTCCTTTTTTATATGCTTTTCACTATATAGATAATTATATCAAGTCATCAATCAAAAGTCAAGGGGCTGTAGCAAAACGTAAGTTTTGCTGCACCCCTTCTCTGTATATGTCGTTT
>JBJEIW010000269.1:0-21940 GCA_051877435.1 Candidatus Ornithomonoglobus sp. | reverse complement strand
ATCCCATGGCGCGGGAGAAAAGCGCGATACACTGGAGCTTTGTAATATTGCTGTCCGGAGCAAATTCCGTATCGGACACACCGTTTATATATCCCGCATCAGCCATTGCTTTTATCTGTGATGCGCACCATGAATACTGACTTCCCGTAATATCAGTAAAAGAACCTGCCGCCAACACGGGCTGTATCATAGTAGAACAGCACGCCGCAGCCGCAAGCGCCGCTATTATTTTCTTGTTCATAATATCTCCTCCATGCTCTGCATACAATCTCTGCAGAGATCAGTATATAAAATTACATAGTTATTATAACACAATTTGTAATTATAATCAAGATGTTTTTTATTACATTTTCATGACATTGGTATTAACAATTAATGTATTTACAGGCATTTTTACTATAATATCTATTTACAATTCTTTAAATTTAATGTATAATATATCTATTACAACTACGGAGGTGCAATCCATCATGAAGAAAATAGCAGCATTTATCACTGCCTCATGCATTGCAGCAGTTTCTCTTTCAGTATCCGCTGCGAATACTGCGGGCAGCTATATAGAATATATGACGATTACCGGACTTGACAGCAGCGAATACTACACGATTACCGCAACGGCTCATAATCCGGACATTGCTTCGGAGGCGGTTCTTTTTGCCGGAGACAAGACCACCGTTATTCCCGCCGGCTTTTCTACGGTATATATCCGGGGAGTGAAGCCGGAAAACGGAAAAATCATAGCAGGGTACACCGCAAGGGAGGGCTTTGATGTCATTATCGACAGCATTACCGAGGAGACGGGTGAAAAATATATGTTCCTGCAGGGTGGCGACATAACTCAGGCAAACTATATAACCTCGCTCGGCGGCAGATATTACGGTCCCGACGGTAAGGAGGGCGATCCCGTGTCAATTCTTGCCGAAAACGGCATAGGTCTTGCCCGCATACGTCTTTCAAACACGACCGGAAAGGGTACCGGTGACGGAGACTATTATCTTCCGGCAGGCTTTCAGAATCTTGGCGACTGCCTTGACCTGTGCCGCCGCGCAAAGGAAAACGGAATGAAGATAGAATTTACCTTTAATCTCTCCGATTACTGGTCAAATGCGGAACGTCAGATTGTTCCATCCGAATGGGCGTCGCAGATCAAATCGGAGCTTGGATATGATATAACCGATACGGCTTTTCTTAAAGTCATGACGGCCGACGAAAAAAAAGAAATAACCGAAAAACTCACTGCAATCCTCTATGATTACGTTAAGGAGGTCATGGAAAAGCTTGCGGCTCAGGATACGATACCAGAATATGTTTCCATAGGCAACGAGGTGAACGGCGGACTCCTCTTTCCCTTCGGAACAGCCTATGATATGCAGCTCAGCTCACATAATCTCAATACGGTATGGGGTGACGCTCAATCGGAGGAGGATATAATAACCCCCGCCGAGACGGAGGATCTCGCAGGCTTTATGAACGCGGGCTATGACGCGGTCAAGGCTGTTTCACCGGACACTCAGGTTATAATCCACCTTGCTGAGGGGGCTAAATTTAACTCATACACATGGACGCTTGACTTATATAAAAGTGCCGGAGCAAAATTTGATATATTAGGCGCGTCCTATTATCCGGCATGGTCGGACAATACCGTTGAGGGCTGCGTTGACTTCTGCAACAAGGTCTACGAAAAATACAATATGCCCATCATGATTATGGAAACGGGCTTTAACTGGAACGCGACAATGAAGAACGGATATCCGGGGCAGCTCTGGGATATTGACGCATATAAGGACAAGTACCCGCCGTCAGAGGAAAGCCAGAAGGCATATCTTGCCGACCTTTATAACGGGCTGAAATCGGTTGAGGACGGCGCGTGCATCGGCGCAATATACTGGGATCCGATTATGATACACGTTGAGGACCCCTCTCGTCCCGGCGAAAGCCTTTCAGGCTGGGCAATCCGTGAGAGTGACGACGTAACGGAGCCGAATATAGTTGAAAATACAACATTTTTTGATTTTGACGGCAAGGCTCTTCCTGTGTTTGACGTTCTTAATTCATGCGGGCTTAAGCCCGCACAGGCAGTTCTCGCAGAATACGACGAAAACAGAGTGCTGTGCGGCGCCTCCTCATTAAAAACGGTTGTCCCGTCCGGGATTTCTGCTGATGCTTCCGAATGGGCTGACGACAGCAGAAAGTTGTTTATTTTCGGCAAATGACGCATAAATCTGAAAGGATCTGATCAAAATAAAAAGTTTCATTAAACGGCAGCCGCCTGCGCGGCTTATTGTCTGCGGCTTCGCCGCAGTAATAATACTCGGCGCTCTGATACTCATGCTTCCCATATCCCTTAAGGACGGCGAAAGTCTCGGCTTTCTGAACGCTCTCTTTACCTCAACAAGCGCGGTATGCGTTACCGGACTTGTTACGGTTGATACTGGAGACACCTTTTCCGTATTCGGAAAAATCGTTATCTGCCTGCTTATCCAGACAGGCGGACTTGGCGTGGCCACGGTCGGAGTTATGATAATACTTGCCGCGCGAGGCAGAATGGGCATGAGGGAAATGAGCTTTATCCGCGAGGCATTCAACATATCCGGCTATGCGGAGCTTAAAACGCTTTTCAAAAGAATCCTCTGTATCACCTTCGGAATTGAGTCAGCGGGCGCGGTATGCAGCTTTTTCGTGTTCATACGGGATTTTCCGTTATTTAAAGCGGCAGGAATAAGCATTTTTCATGCGGTGTCCTCCTTTAACAACGCCGGCTTTGACGTATTCGGCGGCGGAAAAAGCCTTATACCCTACAGCGCCGATGTCCCGCTCAATATAATAACAATGCTGCTTATAATTCTCGGCGGCATCGGCTTTCTCGTAATAACCGATGTGTTTGAAAAAAGGCGCTTCGGAAAGCTGCGGCTCAGCACAAAAGCCGTTCTTGTAACAACACTGGTACTAATCGCTGGCGGTACTCTGCTTTTGAAGCTGACTCTTGATATAACATGGCTCGGCGCGCTGTTCCAAAGCGTTTCAACCAGAACCGCAGGCTTTGCCTCCTTTGATTTCGGGAGCTTTACTCCCGCCGGACTGTTTGTATGCATAATACTTATGGTTATCGGGGCTTCTCCCGGCTCAACCGGCGGCGGCATCAAGACAACAACTGTGTTCACCATGTTCTGCATCATAAAATGTACCGCGAGGAACAGGCATATAACGGCATTCCGCCGTAAGCTGCCGGACGAGGCAATCCGCAAGGCATTCGTAATTTTTATACTCGCCATAGGAATTATATGCTTTGTCACGCTGTTTCTCTCGATAAGCGATCCGCAGAACACGTTTATACAGAACCTTTTCGAAGCAGCATCCGCCTACGGCACAGTGGGACTCTCAACCGGGATAACATCATCACTGAGCGTTCCCGGCAGGATCATAATAATATTTACAATGTTCTCCGGCAGGGTCGGCGCGCTGACCATCGCAACGCTATGGAGCTTTAAAGCGCCTCAGGCGGTCAGATATACGGAAGAACACATAGCAATAGGCTAAAACATACGGAGGTATATAAGATGAAAAAGAAAAAATCGGATACTTATGCAATTATAGGTCTCGGCCGCTTCGGCTCGGCGCTTGCTGTAAGACTTGCGGAAAGCGGCAAGGAGGTTATTGTAATTGACCGTGACGAAAACGCAGTGAGACCGCTTCGGGACATTACCGAATATGCTTATGTTTCGGACAGTCTTTCCCGCGAAGCTCTGCTTGAAATGGGAATCGACCAGTGTGATACGGTAATAATCGCTCTCACCTCTCATATTGATCAGAATATTCTTACTGCGCTCAACGTAAAAAATCTTGGTGTACGTCGCGTCATCGCAAAGGCGGGCAGCGCTGACCACGGCGCAGTCCTTGAAAAGCTTGAAGTTGAGGTTGTGTATCCTGAGCGCGATATGGCGCTGCGTCTTGCGAACAGACTTACAAAAAGCAGCATTCTCGATTCAATCATGCTCAATGACAATATTGAAATCGCGGACTTCCCCGTACCCGAAGGCTCCATCGGAAAGAAGATCTCGGAGCTGCCCATCAGAAAAAAATATGGGCTTAATATCATCGCAATAGAGCATGGGGGCAGAACCGAGGTCCAGATTGACCCTCAGTATGCCCTCTCACCCGGCGATACACTCGTTGTCATAGGCAACAAGAATAATATTGCCGCCTTCGCCGATTCGGTATAAGCTGTTCAGTCTATAAGCTGTTCGGCGCCTATCGCATCAACAACTTTTATAAGCTGCTCAAGAGTTCCGTCCTTAATTGCAGCGCTGTAACAGGTGATGCTTAGGTCATCCTTGGTAATCGCCCAGACTGCATATACGGTGCTGTCGTACTGCATATATGATACCGCCAGCTCCGCAGGCGCATCCTCAAACTCCTCGCCGCCGTATATGCCCGAAATATCACGGTCGCCTATGCCGGTACGGATGGCGATTGCATTCCCTTCATAGGCGCCTCTCGCTTCTATAATCATATTTGCAGGATCAGCTTCATTTATTGTGCTGTAGTCCGTAAGCTCAAGTCCTGCAAGTGTAATTACAGGGAATGTCAGCTCTGCGGGTTCCGGCGCCTCATCTTCATATTCAATAATCGGGTTTGCAATTTCCATAGTCTGAGCTGCATCACTTTGTGGCGCCTCTGTTTTATCAGGCTCGGCTGTTTCTTCGGGCTGCTCTGCGCTGCAGCTCAGATCGGTAAGACCTGTGATATATCTCTCTATGATTGCGGCGGTTTCGGCTCTTGTCACTTCCATCTGCGGGTTGATATTCATGTCATCATCACCCTCAATTATGCCGTTTTAACCGCCCAGTTTACAGCAGGCAGCGCAAACTCCGATATGCTTTCAGCGTCATTGAACGCTTTAATTATCTCCTCATCAGACGCCTGCCCCGCGCTGCCCGCAAGATAATATCGGTACAGCATTGAAACAACCTGCTCTCTTGTCAGATTTACCTCACCGATGGCCGCCGCAACCCAAGCCGCGGTCGTTCCCTCAATATTTACAAATCCATCAAAGAGACCTTTTGAATCAGCCCATACGATACAGGCAGTACCCCAATAGCCGCTGTTCGGAACCTCGCTTATTTTCTCTCCTGTCCGTCTGCTTTCAATCCTGCTAAGCATTGCCGAAAGCTGCGCGCATGTTACATTATCATAAAAAACTCTCCATTGTATTTACAAGTCTCTTTGTCCTATGAAAACACACCTGTCTTTTTTGCCTTTTCGATTGCCGCAAGAGTTTTGATAAAACTGTTGAATTTATAGATTTAACGGATGCCAAACAATACCGAGTATTGTAGTAATTATTCTATTTATAAGACATACAATAAAGTGCCGGAACCACAATAGAAGTAAGGATACCACCAAAATATGGATATATTTGAGCAATCATCGGAGGCATAAAATGCAATATTGTTTATATCTCAGAAAATCCCGCACCGATATGGAGGCTGAAGCTCACTGAGAGGGTGAAACTCCGGCGCGCCAGGAAAAGGCGCTTCTTGAGCTTGCAAAAAAATATCGGCTCAACGTAACCGAAATATATTGCGAGGTTGTTTCCGGTGAAACTATCGCCGCTCGTCCTGTCATGCAGAAGCTTCTGTCCGAAGTCGAACAGGGCGTATGGGCCGGTGTTCTTGTTATGGAAGTTGAGCGTCTGGCTCGTGGTGATACCATCGACCTTCACATAACCACCACAAACACATCCCGTCCGGACACCGAATATCAGACAGCTATAGCAACTGTTTGAAGTCTTACCCATTATTGCTTTTCAGTTCTATATAGTCAGTCATACGCTTGACAGAGTGGGATCCATTGCGGGGCACTTTTCTTTATAAGTCCTGCGCTTTATACGCCGCGAGAGGCATCATGCTTTCAGTATTATCCCATAGCATTAATTTACATTCATATCCCTGACCAATTTGTGCCAGCGGAACCAATAATTCAGAAGTGCTAATTCCGTACTGCTCAACCGTTTGTAAGGTTACAGCAACCAATTTACCGCGTTTGTTGTATACCGCCGCGGCTATTGTTTTACTTCCGGTCATGATCTCAGGAATGTTTGTCAGTGCTTCTATTTTAAGCTCTTTGCTTTCACTGTCATAAACGCTGTTGTTAATGCTTATACTGCATCCGCTTATGTCAAGATCTGTATACAGCGTCGCATCCGGCTCACACTCATATATGTTTTTTATATCCGCGTTATAATATTCACTGACCGTACTGCTCTTATCAGACTGCACATTAATATTCTTTCCGTCTTGTGATACTCTCATTGTGTTATTTCCGTCCATATTAATTTCAAGTAAATCAACATCGCTCCCGTCCGTACACACAACTACGCTTCCGTTTATATTTTCACCCGAAATGTCAACATTTCTATTATTGTTTGAATACACAGCTTTGGTCACATTCGCGCTGTCAATATATGCATAAAAGTCAGGTGAAACAATTTCAGTATTACATGATGAAGACAACGGTGTTATTTCAACATCCTCGTTTGTCGGAAATTCTACTGCATAGCGTGATACTTCACTTCCATCTGAATTGTTTTCCAAATATACAACTACGGTTCCGTCATAATTAAATCCATTGTCACCATCAAAGGTAACCGTATTTTCACCGCTTGTTATTTTTATGCTGTCCTCAGGATTTACATATACCCTCGTTGTCAACAGTTTATCAACACTGCCTTTATTATATAAGAAATCATAAATTTCTTTGCCTTCGGCATAACCGATATAACATACTGAATTGTATAAAGGATCTATTCCATTTACACCTACAAAATAACAATCGCTGTAATCACTTTTTATTTTTAAGACAATGCTATTATTGCCATACATACCGGGAGGATAATTATTGTCATAAATCTCCAAGAGATAGCTTCCATCCGCTGCCGTATGCATACGGTTGACAACAACACTGTGTTCTGCAAGCTTTATTCCTTCAGACCAGCCAAAATTCAAAACAAATGTACCTTGTGAAGATATACGATTTGCTCTGTCTACAATTTTTTTCAGCATATCTGTATAAGAATAATCGCTCTGCAGCACATTGCCTAAAGCACTCGGAAAGGAGGATACTTTGAATGCCTTATATATTGGGAAGCCGCTTAATTTCTGAGAAAGATAATATATATGCAGCTTATCTCTCAGTGATAGTGTAAAAGAATCACTCTCATCTGTTTTTGGCTGTGATAATTGATACAGGTTACCATTCCCCTCAGATGTCAGTCCGATATCGTTAAGTACTGTCATAACAGCCATACCAAAGCATGCTCCGCCCCATTTTTCATTCATCTTTATGCTCATCATCGCTTTATCTGCAACTCCGCTGCACATACTAAACAGAGTATCCTTTGCTTTATCGCTTAAAACATATTTCTTTTCGTTATCATTTAAAAAGTTATCAGGTGAGTTTGAAAAGATGAACATATCTCGTCCGTAGATAAGTCCTGCCTCCGTTTTAAAATACCAATCATCCTTATTATCCCTATTTATTTCATTGAACTTATAGCCACTCGGAATAATAAAAGCTGATTCCGGAATTTTAACAAACAGCTTCGTTGAATCGGGTATGGACGTTTGTTCATAGGGTATTATTTTAAAGCTGTTTGTCTCATTTTCATTCTTTTCAATATAACATTTCATTACAACATTTTCCGGTTTATCATATTCACAGATATATACCTCCGGCACAGCTGAAAGCTCTATCTGTTCCTTGCAGTCAAGCTTAAAGGTACAGTAATTCTCCCTATTAATCCTTATATGCATATCATCAACAATTTCCGGTTCTGCAAGCAATTTACTGTCCCAGATTGAAATATCTATTGAACCGGTTTTCGGATATTCATCTGTTATATTAATTTCGTTTGTTACCCTGATTGTACAGGAATCACTTACTCCGTCAGGCGTTGTTCCTGTAAGTACAACATCACCCACTCTTCCGTCCTCATTAGGAAATACGTTAACAGAAATCATTGCTCCGTTTCCTGCGGTATTTGATATCGAATATGTGCCGCTTATGTATGCCAGATCATTACTTAATTCCCATTCAACATCATCGGCTGTACAGGTGCTTGACGCAAAAGAAGCCGAAACGCTTAGCATATTGTTATTATTTAATTTGAGACAGTCCTCACCCGGATCTGCTTTTTTGGATATGGTTAACGTGGTTTCTGTCGGAGTTTCTATGTCAGCGTAGGTGACTGTGCCTTTCCCCACAATCGGACCGCTGTATTCTTCTTCCCACCACATACCGCTATTTGCATATGCTACAGCTGTATAATGTCCGGTGTTATATGAATTATCTATGGTAAGACTACCTTCACCAATCAATCCCCCTGCAAAAGCACGAGCGTAGCTACCGCCAAAATAATTCGACGTATATGAATGTACACTACCTGTATTATAGCTGTTGCTAACGGTACTACTATAAGATCCGACCAGTCCTCCGGCATAACTTTGATTAACTCCTTTAGCACTCACATCACCAGTGTTGTAACTGTTACTGATGGTTCCCGTGGAGAATATATATCCAATCAAACCTCCGGCATGACTTGAATCGCGACCATTGACGATTGCACTCACATCACCGGTGTTATAACTATCACTAATAGTTATATGTTCTCCCAATGCTCCATATCCGACCAAACCTCCGGCACAACTTTGACTAACTCCTTTAGCACTCACACCACCGATATTGTAACTGTTACTGATATCTGCACCGCGTTGTGCATATCCCATCACCCCTCCAGAAGCACAACTAAGACTGTTGCCATTTTCAGTGCTCACAACGCCTGCATTGTAGCTCTTACTAATGGTTGCAAATGCATTTCCATATCCAACCAACCCCCCGACATAACTATTGCTCCTCACATTTCCAGTATTATAACTGCTGCTAATGATTGCTCTACCTGCAAGTCCGACCAAACCTCCGGCATAACCACTGCCACTCACATCACCAGTGTTGTAACTGTTGCTTATAGTTATAGAACTATATCCATATCCAACCAAACCTCCGGCACAACTATTACTGCTCATTATATCACCAGTGTTATAGCTGTTGCTTATACCAGTTGTACCATCATATCTATATCCAATCAAACCTCCGGCACAACTATTGCTCCTCACATCACCGGTGTTGTAACTGTTGCTTATAGTTATATCTCCATACTTTCCATACCCAACCAGACCTCCTACATAGCTTTCACTGCTCCTCACATCACCGGTGTTGTAACTGTTGCTTATACTGGTTGTACCATCATATCTATATCCAATCAAACCACCAGCATAACTATTGCTCCTCACATCACCAGTGTTGTAACTGTTGCTTATAGTTATATCTCTATAATTTCCATACCCAACCAGACCTCCTACATAACTTTCACTGCTATCGCTTTCAGTATTCACATCGCTTGTGTTATAGCTGTTGTTGATAGCCACAGAGCTGTATCCATATCCTACCAGTCCTCCAACATAACTTGAGGCAGTTATATCACAATCTTCAATGCCAATATTTTTTATTGACACAGATGTTTTACAATATCCAAATAATCCTGCATACTGCATACTCGCATTTTCCGAGATATACATATTATAAATCTTATGCCCCTGACCATCAAGAGTAACCTCTCCCGTTGGGGTAATCGGAATCCACACCCCGCCGTTATACTCATCAAGATAAATATCATTTGCGAGAACATAACTACCTGATTTGATTGCCGCCAGTTCCTCAGCAGTATGTATAACAGTCGCATTGGGGTCAGGCGCTTCAATCGGCGCGATGAATCCGTTATCGCCCGCTTCCGGCAGCGGCTCCTCAAGCGGCACTATGAATCCGTCC
Organism: Candidatus Ornithomonoglobus sp.; assembly: GCA_051877435.1. Taxonomy (GTDB): domain Bacteria; phylum Bacillota; class Clostridia; order UBA1381; family UBA1381; genus Ornithomonoglobus. Next base: position 12,058 of record JBJEIW010000269.1, on the reverse strand, counting down.
GCTCCCGCCTCCGGCATATCGTCCACCGGAATTATAAAATCCCCGCCTGCCGCCTTTGCCGCGCGCGGCATCACTACCGGGGCGGCAAGCATTGTTAATGTAACCGCTAAGCTGATAATCCTTTTAAACATTTTTCATCCTCCATTCAGTTTTATTAACATTTCTCAGCAAACGCCCGCGATAATCAGAACGGTATTTGTTTCCGCCTCCCATATCACCGCCGCGCCGAAGGCTTCAACAACGGCTCTTACCGGCAGACAGGTTCTGTCGTTGATAACCGCCGGAGCTTCGTCAAGCGTTACCTCCTCTGTTGTGACGCTGCCGTCAAGAGGATTTGTAGTTTCCTTTATCATAACACTGCTTCCGGTCGTAAGCTTCACCGTTACCGTGTCATCGCTTATAACGGTCTGCTGCTGCTCACCGTTCCACTCAACAGTCTTTTCCAGAGTTTCCATGAGCGCCCTTATCGGAATCATTGTTCTGCCGTTAATGATAACAGGCTGCTGATCCGGGAACGTCATTTCATAATTGCCGTCTATATTTATTTTTACGGTTTCCCCCTCTATTAGCGTCGGCTCCTCCGGCTTTACCGTTGCGTCCGTTACGTCCGCACCCAGCACACTTAAGCCGTAATCAAACATCTGAATCGTGTCCGTAAATCTCGCTTCATTTGAAGCCGACGGCAGCGTGACCGTTATAACGCGCTTTCCGTCAAGCTCCGCAGTGCCGCACATACAGTAGCCGGACGCGTCCGTCATGCCGTTTTTGAAGCCGTCCGCACCCTTGTAATAGTAGTCGGTAAACAGCTTGTTAAGATTATAATATGTGCTGCCATGAAATTCCACCGACGCGCGCTTTGTGCGTTCGAGGATTTCGGGATAATCCTGTATCATCCGCCGCGCCATTACCGCGACCTCACACGCGGACATCATATTTTCCTCATTATCGGTGTCGGGATTGGTACACACCCCGGTGCCGTTATGGAACACGGAGCCTATGCCGATTTCCTCAGCCTTCGCGTTCATGCGTTCCGCAAACTCACGCTCGTTTCCGCAAAGCAACTCCGCGCAGGCGGTAACACACGCGGCGGCGGAGTCGATAACGATCATGTCTATCATTTCATCAAGCGTGTATTTCTCGTTATAATCAAGGTTCACCATCATTTTATAGTCCTCGTCCCTCGATAAATTATATACATTTTCGCTTATAGGCACTACTGTATCAAGACTTAGCTCGCCGTTCTTCACCGCGTCGAGCAGCACATAAACCGACATCATTTTTGCAATCGACGCCACCGGCTTCTGCGTGTCCGCGTCAAGGGAAAATAGCTCATTTCCCGTGTCATAATCCATAATATACGCGCTCCCGGAGGTGAGTCCCTGCGCCAGCCTTGCCTTTTCCTCCTCCGCCTGCCTTGCAAGCTTATCATATACCGTTATGTATGCCGCGTTATCCTCATTACTCCATCCAAAATCGTATATGCCCTGAAATTCATCAACTGATAAGCATACATAACCGCCTATATTATAAACATCCGTTGGCGTGTATTGATTTATTCCGTCATCAATTACCACTCTGACAGTCCCGTCTGCAATTGAACATGCTTTCTTATTGTTTTTGTTTTTATATTTTTCAAGAGGAATAGGCGAAACCGGCTTGTACGGATTGTATCTGACATAAACTGTCTGTGTGTCACCGTTATATGACACGTCAAAGCCGTATGACGCCAGATCCTCTGCCACTATCAGCGCGTGAGGGTTTGTGCCCTTGTACTCAAAAGTCGGCATTTCATATCCGTTTACAAAGGTCCGCTTATCCGTATAATAAATACTGCCGTATTTGTCATTTGCCTTCATAAAGCCGTAATCAAGCAGTCTTGCAGTGTCGACAAAACGCTGCCCTGTTGATGACGAGCTCATGGTAACCGCAATCATGCGCCGTCCGTTTCTTACGGCTGTGCCGCAAAAGCAGTAGCCGGCGTTGGGAGTTGTTCCGGTTTTCAACCCGTCCGCGCCGGAATAATGGTATGTATCAAGCAAATGATTTGTCGTCTTGTAGCTGTTGCCATGGAAGGAAACCGACTTCTTTGAGCTTCTTACGAGTATATCCGGATAATCCATTATGATATTTCTTGCAAGCGTCGCCATAGCTATCGGAGAAATCATATTATCCGCAATCCCGCAGCTGTCATAATAATGCGCGTCAATACCCATTTCAGCCGCCTTCTTATTCATTCGGTCAACAAATACCGCCTCACTTCCGCCTCCCACAAGCTCTGCCAGCGCAACAGCGGCGCCGCTTGCGGAATACGTTACGACAATCCCGATCATCTCGTCCACGGTATAGGTCTCGTTATAATAAAGCGGCAGAACGCTCTGATATACGGAATTTCGCGATTTATCATACACATTCTTGCTTATAGGCACGACAGTGTCCAGACTGATTTCACCATTTACCAGAGCCTCGTACACGCAGTACATATTCATAATTTTTGTCATACTAGCCGGTACACGCGGAGTGTTTCCGTAATACTCGTAAAGCACCTCTCCGGTTTCGTAGTCCATCACGCAAGCGCCGGCTGAGGTAATCTCATTATCTCCGATCTTCACTGCTCCTGCCTGAGCGGCGCACAGCACCGACACAAGCATTGTTAATGCAGCCGCTAAAGTGATAATTCTTTTAAACATACTATATTACCTTTCATTTAATATACTCATATCAATATCAGATATTTCAATATGCATTGTTATTCTGTAATAATTACTGTTTGCGTATCGCCGTTCCAATCAACCTTACAGCCAAATGCTTCCGCAACGGCTCTTGCCGGAACAAGCGTACGTTCATTTACTATTTTTGCCGGAACATCCAGTTCTATTCTCTCATCATTTTTCTGCATGATATTGTCTCCTATTTTGAGCTTTACAACTGTACCGTTCTTCGTTGAGGTTACTGTCTGCGTATCTCCGTCCCAATCGATAACAGCGCCCAAAGCCTCAAAAATAGCCCGAAGCGGAACCAATGTTCTTCCGTCCTCTATAATCGGATTTTGATCAAATGAAACAGGTATGCCGTTTAACGTAACCGACACTTTATTCCAGCCGTTATTGTTAAAAACGCAGTTTGTAAAAGAGCTCTCTATAGGTTTCTCCTGACCGCCCCAGTCAAAGGTATCGCGGATTAACACATCGTTATAATTATTCTCAAACACGCAATCGGTACAGACTACCTTTGGCACGGCATCATTTATTGAGTACACATCAAACGCCCGGTCTCCGGACTTGTACTCCCTGTTATATCCGTTTCTATAGAAGCTGCAATGTTTGAAATACACGTCACTTGATAATATCATCGCTATATTATTCGAGCAGTCACGAATTGTGGTATAGTCCAGCGTTATATTTTGAGAGTTATAGGATACAAAGCCTGTATAACCGCACCCGTAAATATCTGAGTAATCAACACTTATATTCTGTGACTCCGATATTGATAATACTGCCGATGGACAAAACGAGGTTCCGAAGTCAAGAGTGTCATGTCCCATGGTCAATCCTGAAAAACGGATATTATTACTGAACACCACATAAAACACACATTCGTCACCTGTTTCGACAACTACCTCTGTTCCTTCTTTTCCCAGAATTTCAACATTGTTCAGATTGCTCATAATAACCGGAGTCTGACCGAAATCATATTTGCCGCCCTCCATAATAATTTTGGTATTTGAGTTTAAGGCTGCGAGAAATTCCGCAGTGTTGCTGACATTCACGGTGCGCATACTGCCATAATCAAGACTCGCCTGCGCGAACGCACTGTGCGAAGCGCATAAGCACAACGCCGTCATTAAAACCCCTAATCCGATACTTCTTTTCATCATTTTTTGTCCTCCTTGTATATTGATTATATATTTCTTGTGTCATAGACATCAAAAAATCATTGTACTGCCTCTGTCGGTGGTTCCTATTATGCTCGCCGCTGCATACTCAACCATGGTTAAGCGCTTGTTTATTTGACTTGTGTTATTACATTTGTAAGCGGACACTGTTTTTCATCCCATAACATAAATTTATAGCTATTGCTTTGCGGCAAACCTGCATTTATTGTCAGAACCCCGTCATTAATTGATGTGTCATCAAATTGTCTTACAGAAGTCAGCGAGCCATCATTGTCGTACTCTGCAAGAATAAGTTTTGCTCCGAGATCGGACAACTCCATAGAATCATTCACAGATTTAATAGTCAGTAGCATTTCATCATCATTTATTTCTGAGCGGATTTCTATTTTGTCCGCATAATCGCCCAACGACTGCAGAAGTGTTCCTTGTGTGTCAGCAGGAAGCGGAGTAGCTTCTTCAGAGCCTGTGTTACCGGATTCTACCCGAACATCAAAAGCATTTTCCGGCACAGAATCAACAGAAAATTTAATGATATTTATATCCTCCGGTAAAGCAATAGTACTATTGACAGTTTTCAATATGTTTTCCTGTTCATCGTAAAATACAAGACTTGCAGCTGCATTATAACTATTGGTAAGCTTCTGTAATACCGCTGTTATTTCCGTTAAGCCTCCTATATTATCACCGCTTATCACGTCCCCGTTCTGGTCAATAAGGTCATTTATCACATAGAAATCCTCATCAGGATTGATAATGTATTCCGCATCTATAACCGCACTTATGCAGCCATCTTTTTTGGCAACTGCCTTTATCGTGGTATCGCCTGTCAATACCAATGCTGTATTATATAAATCACAGCCATTGGAGGGATCACTGCCATCCAGTGTATAATAAATTTCAGCATCTCCATCAACATCGGATATATTGACAGTCTGTACAGAATTATATATTCCTCCCGGAATATCGACAGCCGGAGCGCATACGGTCGGCAGCACATAATATAAATCCACGATTTCACTGTATTCGCATCCATGCTTCTTTGCAACCGCCCTCAGATTCATGCTATGATTGATCTCAATAGGCATTGTGTATAATATACCATTCTCAACAGGATCACTGCCGTCCGTGGTATAATATATCATTGTATCGTCATCCTTTACAAATGAGAGCCACTGCGCTTCAGTATACTCGCCTGATGCAAGATCATAATCAGGAACCGCCGTCTGCTGCCGCTCCGGCAGCTGAATTTTATCGATAAGCTCATTATCAACAGAAGCAATATACAGCCCGGTATCATCTGATATAACTCTTACATCTGTTTTGTCGGACAATGCGTCTGCTGAGGCTGTCACAGAGGCATCTCCCGTCTGGGTGACGGCCGTTAAAGTGGCTGCTCCATTAATTGTAATCTCGTTTCCGTTATAAATGACATTTACAGTCTCTTCAGACGCGATTCCGCTCAGCGTGATTTTATCATACAGATTTTCATTCTCATATGTTTCAAATGCAATATTGTATGCTTTTCCCTTACCGCATTCAACTGTAATATTTCTTATATCGTCAGAAATGCTTATAGGTGAATCAGATACCGAGTTTACTGTAACCGACATATCATCATTAACAATAACCGTTTCAGCATCTTCTGCTTTTGAACCTGTTATTATATATTCATCCTGCGGCAATGTAAGCATATATCGCGGTGTTTCCGCCAGATAAGAGCTTAATGTCAGCTTTGCATTTTCAACGTCTGTTATAAGCTCCCCATCCGTTATCGTCAGCGTGTCATTTGTTGAGTTTTTCAGTCTCAAATTCTCCGCCTGTCTTATTACGAATATTTCATTGCTCGCTTCCTCGTCAGAAAACAAAGATATCGCATTGTTATGATTATCATTGCAAATTTTATCACACACTGATTTCATAGTATCATATTTACAATAATAATAAGGTTTCCAATCATATTTAGGATTGTCATATTCAAAATGCCATTCCGAATTATTTTTATATACTAAGCTTGTTACAAAATGACTGCAATCATAAATATGAAAGGTATACTCATTATCATTTTTTTCATACCTGTATATCACAACTGCATGACCGGCAGTGGTACTTCTCAAACCCAGCAGTACAGGATTCCCTTTGTCCAATTCCGCAGCTATTTTTTCTGCATTAAAAATTTCTCCTACGCAATTCGATAACTTATGAGAGATTTGCATTACTTCTATCATATGTCTGAGTTTGATTTCTCCCGCGTCGGCTGAAAGTAATTTCTCATCATCATCAGGCTTATCAAAATCCACGGGGACATGCACATTAGCGTTATAGTTTTCCTCTTGCAAATAGTTTTTATAAAACAATATTGAAGATGCTGACATTCCGAAACAATTACCGTTCCATGAATCTGTCATCCAGTATAATGTTGCTAATGCTTGTGACATACCAGCCTGCAAATATCGTTCCATTGGAAATCTAAAAGAGTTTGAATAGCCAAAGCTCTCCGATACGTGAGGGAAGTTATACCGATAATTAAAATAATCTACATCTTTAAAAACTTTAACCTGACACTGTGCTGAATATTCACCGTAACGTCCGGTCTTGGCTGTTATTGTTGCTGTTCCGGTTTTAATTCCTTTAATATTTCCGAACAGATCAATTGATACGACATTGGGATTGCTTGACGACCACTTTACATTCTTGTATGTTGCGTTAGCGGGAGTAACCGCAGCGGTTATTTTTCTCTTTTCACCGATATTTATATTTATTTCACTCTCGGATAATGTGATGTTATCAGTCTTGACAATATCGCCATACTTTGATAAATAATACACCAGTGTACCTGATTCGGGATATTCAACATCATACTCTTTTATCATTTCATAACTTGCTGTCGAAGTGATAATAACTTCCTTTAAAGGGAACGGAACATTGTCCAGATGCAGCGTAGAGCCTCCGGTCTCCAAATCCCACGGCTTATCCGATGTGACAACACTGACACTTGCGTTCGGCAGAAGCTGCCCTGTGACTGCATCGCGCGCTTCTATGGTGATATTACCTCTTGATACCGGAATACGTGAATTGTAGTGGATTGTTGCATTATTTAATCCGGGATTGTTGCTGCCAATATCAATCTCATTCCATTGTTCCTCACTGCCTTTATAATATATATCATCCACATTTGCTATAAATGCACCACTTGCTATTTCTTTAACGCTTGTTGGTATCTCTATTGTATTTAAGTGTGAATAACGAAATGCGTTTTCTGCAATTTTTTTCACAGAATCCCTTATTTTAAATTCATCAATATACCATGTACATCCAATATTAATTAGTTCGGATTGATCTTTATTGTATAATACGCCATCTACGGCGCTGAAATAAGGATTATCAGAAGCTACAGAAAATTCCGGATAATTAAAAGCCGTACTGCTAATATTTGACACATTTTTTGGCAGAAAAATTTCAAGGGGCTCCCATTCCGCATCAATTGTTAATGAATAAGCATTTATTGTCGTTAAGCTGTCGGGAAGCCTTACTATAATTTTATCCATTACATAGAAACTACAAGCATCAAACGCATTATTACCTATTTCTTCAATACCTTCTTTTAATTCTATATAACTTAAAGATTTAGCATCGTAGCATAGATATTCCGGTACTTTTTTAATTGAACCAGGTATAACAAGACTTTTTATACCTGATTTATAAAAAGCTCCCTCCCCCAGATACTGCAAAGTTTCCGGTAAAACAACTTCACCTCCTATCAGACCAAGCTGCATATCGCTACTACCTTCAAACGCATAATCGCCTATGCTTTCGATGTAAGGAGGAATATTTAACGAGAGTGTTCTACCTGAAAACGCCCTATTACCTATAGTCTTAACTGTATCCGGTAAATGGACATCAAATATATCATCCCAGTCTCCAACATATTCTTCCCAGCAATAGAAGGCATAGTCATCTATTATTTCTGTTCCATATAAAACATCGTAACTTAAATCTTTTTTAGAATACTTAATTAATTTAGTTTTTGATTTATTGTACAAAACGCCGTCTACACTTGAAAACACTGTATTGTCATCATCGACCCATAGATTCACATACACATTATCAAAAGCAAATGGATCAATAGTGATAACATTTTTTGATATGTATATGTCTTTCAGATACGATGTATATTCAGGGAAATGGACAAATGAGAAAGCATATTTTTCAATTGTTTCAACTGTATACGGAACATAATATTCTGCGCCATCATTCCCCATAGGATAGGCATACAGTTTTTTTTCTGCTTTATCAAATAACACACCATTGATGGAGGTAAAATATGGGTTATCTGTATCAACAGATATTTCTTTTAAATTTGGAAAATAATTAAAGCTCGGAGATTTATAAGACATAACACCGCTGCCAACTTCAACCCTTTCGACATTTTCAAAAATCCCATACCAATCCCTGTATGTAGAGTTATCCATTCCTCCCGTACCGCTAATTGTCAAGGTTCCGTCATCATCAAGAGTCCATGTCAGATTATCGCCGCAAGTACCGCTTGTAATAGCGTGAGTAACCACGGGCATTAGTGACATAAACATTATAATTACCATAATAAGACTTATCAATTTTTTTCTCATTATAAATTTCTCCAATCCGTCTGTTCATTTTATATACTCATCCATCATATGCCCAAGTCTTGCGATGCTTTCCTCATCGCTCATTGTAAATTCCTCCCACACATACTGCGTGAAATCATTCATAATATCAAATATGCCCTTGTTCTTCATCATAATCGAAAATCCATCCATATATCCGGTATCGGAACAGAACATATACAGCATGGTATTTCTTCCGTATACATACGGCTTATCTATAACGCCTTTTTTCAGAAAACGGAACTGTATCTTATCCGGTCTTTCCTTTGCCATTTCAATCAGCCAATTGAAATAACGGCGCAGCTGATCCGGAGTCATTGGCTTGAACATCTCCGCATGGTCAAAGGATATTCCCGTCTGCATCATGTCCTTTATATGCTCCTCATCAAACAGATACATTTTCCGCGCGCCCGGCGTGTTCATCAGCAGCTCGCCCCGCATTTGGTACAGGTTCTGCATACCCGTAACATACGGATGATCCTCCGGGAAGCCGAAATAATCTATAGCCTTAAACATCTCACAAATAATGTCATATGGAATATTTCCGAAGCACGGCGCGCCCTCACTGTAGAATGTAACACCCTGTTCAAAAACCGAACTATCAGTCATCAGGTCTATATAATCCGTCACACGCTTGACCGGATTCTTAACGGGCTGTGATATATTGTTACGCTGTTCCTGTCTTAAACGACAGTATTCATAAAGCTCCCGATTAATTGAAGATTTTACTTGCAGAAGCTCTCCGTTTACCTCCTCTATCCGATACAGCCCATATTCATCATCCTTTTTTGTAATTGCACATATGCCCTTAAACGAAACGTCATCAAGTATTACCGGCACATAATTCTTATACCGTGACAGAATTATCAGCATTGCCAGCTCATACGCCGTAAACAGCTTACGACCCATAACTCTTATGTAATGATACACCCGCGCCTCAGGATTTTTATCAAGATACCTGCAGATATGCAGCAGCGTATTAAAATCATCAATATTGGCTATATATACTGTTGTCTCTTTATCTACGCATTGCTTAAAAATATCATCTACCTTATCATATTCCTCCGAGCTCTTTTCATCAATCCCGGTATATACCAACGACAAAACCTTTCTTGTCTCTTTGTAGAACACGCTGACCTTTTTTTGCGACATAAGTCTTTGCATTGTGCTGATTTCTTCATCTGTGAAGTCAATACATGCAATAAGCTTATCCACAAGCTCTCTGGTTTTTTTATCACCATGATAATCATCGAATAAACGATATAAATCCGTCCGGTTCCGAACTCCCATCATCTCCGAAAGCTGCTTCATATGTAATTTTTTCTCTGCCAGCAATTCTTTCAGATATTCTCCTATCGTCATCCACTGTACCTCCCTTTATATGAAATATATTGTTTATATTTTAACATAATTTTGAGATATTTGCAATCTATGTCACTATTTCACATCTTAGTGACACTCTGTTTTTTTTATAATTTTTTATAGCGAGCACAAAAAAATTCCAATCTTCCGTTTACGGCAGTTGGAATTTTTTTCCTTATAAATTTATTTTACAAACCGCTTGACCTCATTTATTATCATTTTGCCGTAGCGTTCTGCCTTGGTGCTGCCTATACCGTCAACTTTCAAAAGCTCCTCTTGTGTCATCGGCAGACGCTTGCATATGTCAATAATTGTTCTGTCAGAGAAAATAACATACGGCGGAACACCCTGTATCCTGCTCTGATTAAGACGCGCAAGCCTGAGCTTTTCAAACAACTCTCTTTCCTTTGCTGTAGAAAGGACTGCGGGGGACTTTGAAGACTTCTTTTCCTGTTTAGGTTGTCCTTCAAGCGAAGCCTTTGCTTTTGCAAACGTAATTTTATCTCGCTTCTCCCTGCGCTTTTCCGCTCCTTTACATGAGGAGCAGTTGCCGCATTCAAGAAGTGAATACTCCCCGAAATATCGGAGAATGTTCGCCCTTAAGCACCCCGCCGTATTGCAGTAGTCAACCATTTTATTAAGCCGTATTATATCCTGTTTCTGAATACTTTTCCTCTGCTCAGCAGTGAGCTCCTCATTATCCTCCATATTTTCGATAAAGTATTTTATCGTGTATATATCCTTTGCCATATACAGCATAATACAGTCCGCCGGTTCTCCGTCACGCCCCGCGCGGCCTGCTTCCTGATAATAGCTTTCTATATTTTTGGGCATGTTATAGTGAACCACAAAGGACACATTGGATTTATCTATACCCATTCCGAACGCATTTGTCGCAACCACCACCGGACACCTGTCAAAAATAAAATCCTCCTGATTTTTGTTTCTTGCGCTCTTTGACATCCCGGCATGATACCTTGTAACGTTCTTTTTAAGCGAGCGCAGTCCCTCATATACCTCATCAACAGCCTTTCGCGTTGAGCAGTATATTATACCGCTTTCACCCTCATGATCATCAAGAATATCCAGCAGCTCATCAAATTTATCGCGCATTGACGAAGGTCTGCGCACCTCAAAATACAAATTCGGTCTGTCAAAGCCCGTAGTGATTGTAAACGGATCATCAAGCTTCAGGATCTTTACAATATCATCACGGACCTCACCGGTCGCCGTTGCCGTAAATGCTCCGATTACCGGACGCCTCGGAAGCTTTTCTATAAAGCTCATGATTTTCAGATAGCTTGGTCGGAAGTCCTGTCCCCACTGCGACACGCAATGAGCCTCATCTATCGCGACATAGGATATATTCATGCGGCTGCATACCCATAGGAATGAATCGTTTTCAAGCCGCTCGGGTGACACATATATAATTTTATACACGCCCTTAAGCATATTTACGCGAACCTTTTTTCGCTGTTCTTCGCTAAGCGAGGTATTATAATACGCGCCTCGTATCCCTGACTGAACAAGAGCCGTAACCTGATCGTTCATAAGTGAAATAAGGGGAGAAATAACCAGTGTAACCCCCTCCGCCATAAGAGCCGGTATCTGATAACACATAGATTTTCCCGCGCCCGTAGGCATAATTCCAAGCACATCGCGCCCGTCAAGAAGCGAAGAAATAAGCTCCTCCTGTCCCGGGCGAAAGCTGTCGTGTCCGAAATATTGCTTAAGCAGCCTGCCTGCTGTTTTTAGTTTTTCCTGATCGGGCATTGTTTGTCTCCTTTATGTTATTGATTTCTTAGAAATAAAAAGCAGTCCGATTTCCGGACTGCATTATTTTTAGGGGGACCCTTGCCTTTTCAGACAAGGGCATATGAAAAAAAGGATGGTGTGACTGCTAATGCAGTCCGATTATAACTTATTGGCTGTTTTAATATGCGGTTAATTATTTCCAATCTCTAACTTTTATTATGCAGTCCGCATAAACTGCACTCTTAATTTATTTAAATTATAACATACAATTTAATAAATTACAAGTCTTTTTTTTAAATTTTTAGTTTTTTGCCGTTTTTACCATATCATATCGGATTTTAGGGATAATTTACATGTATTTTGCCCATATTTTACTTGTTTTTTGTCTCGCCATCCGATAAGCTTC
>JBJEIW010000268.1:0-64111 GCA_051877435.1 Candidatus Ornithomonoglobus sp. | reverse complement strand
CAGGGTTACTTTGACGCTATGACAAAGATGCGCGAATGGTACGAGGCAGGATATATCAACAGCAACATGGCTACACTTGACCCGAACAGCTGGGATAATGATTTCTTAAACGGTATCGGCGGAGTTCAGATTGACGTTGCCGACCGCGCAAGACGTAACGCTTCTAATATCCTTAAAAATGATCCGGACGCTGTAGTTGACGTATTCGGATATGTTACCAGAGATGCCGACGCGGAGCCTGTAATCTGGCCGACAACCGGCTATAACGGCTATTATGTATTCCCGACACCGACAGTAGGTACAGAGGAGGATCTTGACTTTATTCTGTCCGTGCTTGACGAGTGTAACGGTGAGTATATAGTAGACCTGTGTAACTATGGTATTCTGGACAGGAATTATACAATTGATGAGAACGGAAAGGCTGTAAAGAATACGGATCCGTCTTTGACGGCTGAATATGACGATCTTAACCAGTTCTCCATGGGTATAGCTCCTACAAAGCTCAGTACGGCTTATGCCAACAAGACAGCTGAAACCGTTGAAAAGGTTCAGACGGAGAACGAGCAGTACGCGGTTATAAACCCGATGGCTCCGTATACGTCAGATACATACTCAATGAGCGGTACACAGCTTGATGCCATCATTTCAGAGGCAAGAACAAACTATATCGTTGGCAAGATTGATGAAAAGGGCTACGAAACAGCTATTAAGCAGTGGCTTAAGATGGACGGCGACCTTGTATGTCAGGATTATAAGAATGCATATGAGGCGGATGAAGGAAATCTTGATGAGAACGGTAATGCTATAGTTCCTGACGAATTCAAGTATGACTTCAAGTTCTGATAATATATTTTCGCATAACATACTATAATATACTTTTCAAAGAAAGGGTTGCAGCGTAATGGCGCGGCAGCCCTTTCCTTTTCATATACAGCAGCTTTCTTGTCTAAAATGTGCAGAAAAGCCGCTTTTTTAAAATGCTGAATATTAAAATTACATAAAAATTGTGCCAAAAAATCATTAAAAATGCTGAAAAATATTTGGTGTATTGAGTTTATAAGCAATATGTGGTATAATATAGACTAAGTATATAGCTTGCATTAAGTACTCTGTATTTTAATCGTACTTAATGCAAGCGGTTAAGACCTCTTTTCACTAAGTTTTTTTACATTGACTATAGAAAACTTAGTGAAAAGCATATAGAGCTTGAATGAAATATTAAATATTTAATTTGTAATTTATATACTTCAAATGGAAAGAGAGAATGTAAATGAGAAAATTTGTTTCCTTGTTAAGCGCGGCAGCATTAATTTCTTCTATATTTGTTGCGCCGGTTGATGCGGGCGCCGCAGGTGAAAATGTACTATGGTCGGATACGTTTGACGGCTATACAAATACAGTATTGCATAAAACAAGTTCCGAAAGAGTCGGGTATGTATTGGTTGACGGCACACTTGGGGCAAGAAGCACCTATACCGGAATCGGCGGTATGGTTCTCACAACTGTCAACAAGATAGATGATTCATCATATTACAAAGTAGCACCTGTGTCGGAGGGCTCGGAGGATATGTTTCTTCAGACTCAGATTTCACAGTTTTCGACCAACAGCAGAGGCGCATATATGCAGTTCAATGAAACATATACTGCCGAGACAGGTAAGGATATAGTTCTGGCATTCAAGCTCAGAGAATACAATTCCGGCGGTACCACATATGATGATGCTTTCAGTATCGGCAATACAATAATTAATATGCATACTATCGGCGCAACATCAGACGACTGGCATAAAATTAAGGTCGTTGTTACAACATCGGGAACAAGCGTATATATTGACAGCAACACAGCGCCGGTTGCGACATCATCGGACATATCAATTAATAAGATTGCATTTCAGGCTTATGTGGACGGTGTGGATCCGATCAACGCGCAGCGTTCCAGCGAGAATCCGATGGGATACCCGACATTTTGTTTTAATGATATGGTAATCTACGAAACTCCCGACGGTGTTTTATCAGAGGTACCTGAGGCGGAAACTCATGAGGAGGCAACAGCGGCGCCTACGGCAACGCCTATACCTACCGCGGTACCGATTGATAATGAAATTATAGTTGACTTTGAAGGTGAGAGTGATTTTGAAAAGGTCGGCATAACCACAACAAATCATAAGGATTATACAGTTATCGAAAAAGCTGACGACCCTATAGTAAGTGATAATACTGTTCTTCGCGTAATGCAGGGATCGGAAAGTGTCACATCATACGGTTATGCTACCTTTGACCTCAGCACTTTAACCGCAGAGAAGTCTCATGTAATCCTTGAGTATGATTTATACAGTACAGACGGACGTCTGAAGGTTATTCTTCAGGACGGCGCATTGGACGGCAGAAACGCAACGACAATGTCGGAGGGTCTTTTCAGTCAGGGAAAGCTGGGCGAGAATAAAATTCTGAATTTTACACTGAATACATGGGTGCACACCACGGTTGATATGGATTTTGCTGCCGGTGTCGGAACATATAAGATAACAAAAGCTGACGGGGTAGCAATAGGCGGCGGAAATATAGAGACCGATATTAAGGAATTAACAACAATGAGTCTTGTTTCGTGGTCACCGGAAACCGCATATCTCGATAATGTGGTTATAAAGACCGGCGGTGTTCTGGAGATCCCTACAGCATCCCCGGAGCCGGCATCGGAAATAGAAGGCTCCTATGTTGATCTGATGCCTGTAGATGCAACACTGATTTCAACATTCCCGCCTGCGGATGTGCAGACTCAGTCGGTGCTCAACCACAGCGGGGCAAGGGCTGCGCAGGAAAGTGAAACGGTTGACGCATATTCATCAAAGGCGAGAACAAACTCGGTTTATGCCGCGTTTGATGTGCTGGTGAATGCGGGAGACGAGCTTTCGGTGGAGGCATTTAATGACAGAAGCAATAAGCTTGGCACAACCTTCATTATTGTAGGAAAGGTCGACGGAACCGCAGAGGTCAGCGCAATTGTTGATAAGGGCGATACTGTGAAATTGGAGGGAAATCTTGTCTGCGGGACGTGGTACAGGATTCTTATTGAGATTCCTCAGAACGGAGAAGCCGGCGCGATACAAACCGGAAATACTGCGTATACTATTTACAGGATCAATCCTGATAATCCATCGCAGACAAGCGAAATAGCTGCTCAGAATACGGAATTAACACCTCGGAATCTTGAGACGTCGTCTATTACATGCTTTGTGTTTAATGCGGTGGGCAGCCCGTATATAGATAACGGTGTAGCTTATATCGCAGAGCAAAGCGCGGCTGAAACCCTTCCTACAGCAACGGCGGCCGCGCCGGCGACACCTGAGCCGGCGTCAACTGCAGAAGGCTCCTATATTGATCTGATGCCGGCAGACGCAGCCCTGATTTCAACATTCCCGCCTGCGGATGTGCAGACTCAGCCGGTGCTTAACCACAGCGGGGCAAGGGCTGCGCAGGAAAGTGAAACGGTTGACGCATATTCAACAAAGGCGAGAACAAACTCGGTTTACGCCGCGTTTGATGTGCTTGTAAATGAGGGAGATAAGCTTTCGGTAGAGTCGTTTAATGACAGAAGCAATAAGCTTGGCACAACCTTTATTATTGAAGGGAAGCTTGACGGAACCGCAGAGGTCAGCGCAATTGTTGATAAGGGCGATACTGTGGAATTGGAGGGAAATCTTGTTTGCGGGACATGGTACAGGGTTCTTATTGAGATTCCTCAGAACGGAGAATCCGGCGCGATACAAACCGGAAATACTGTGTATACTGTTTACAGAATCAATCCTGATAATCCATCGCAGACAAGCGAAATAGCTGCTCAGAATACGGAATTAACGCCTCGTAATCTTGCGGCATCGTCCCTTACATGCTTTGTGTTTAATGCGGTTGGCAGTCCGTATATAGATAACGGTGTAACCTATCTTGCAGAACAAAGCGACTATGCAAATCCTCCTGAGGCAACGGAGACCGCGCCTGCGACACCGGAGCCGGCATCAACAACAGAGGGTTCATATCTGGATTTCACTCCGATATATGTGAATGAAAAGATTGCAAGTTTTTCGGCTGCGGAGGGTGAAGGCCAGAAAATATTGAACCACAGCAACGCAAAGGTTGTTACGGGAAGCGAATCTATTGATGCCTATTCTACAACAGCAAGAGCATATTCGGTTTATGCCGCGTTTGATGTTCTCGTAAATTCGGGAGATACCCTCTCGGTGATAGCATATAACGAAAACAGTAATAAGACGGGCACGACCTTTATCCTTAAGGGTGAGAAAGACGGAACGGCATCGGTCAGCGCAGTTGTTAATAATGGCGATACTGTAGCAATAGACGGCAGTCTTGTCTGCGGAACATGGTACAGAGTTGTAATTGAGATACCGCAGGGCGGAGTAAAGGGCGCGACAAAAACCGGATATGCTGTCTGCACTGTTTACAGAATTGACGCGGAAAATCCGGCGATGACAAGCAGTATAGCTGCGCAAAATAAAGAATTGACACCGAGAAATCTCGCAAATGCTGCGCTGACGGATTTTGTGTTTGAAGCGACTGCAGGAGCGCCGTATATAGATAACGGCGTAACATATGTTGATGATAAAAGCGAGTATGCGGGCTTTCCGCAGAATGCGCTTATGACATCAACGGGTGACGGAGTGGAAATATACTCCAAGAACGAGATAAAAAGCGCGGTGCTTATCGGCGCTGTTTACACCTCTGACGGGCAGCTGCTTGAGGTGGAAAAGCTTGAGACCATAAGCCTTGAAGCCGGATTCAGCAGCATAGCCTCCGAGCTTGCTGTACCTGAGGGAGCGTATGTGAAATATTTCATTATAGATTCGTTTGATAAAATGACACCGCTGTGTGAAGTAATGAAAATAGAATAATGCTTTACTGAGACCGGAATTGAGATTTCCGGTCTCTTTAAATTGACAGAATACACAAAAATCAGTAAAAAATATTATAAAATCCGCCGAAAATTAATTAAGGTGTTGAGATTAACTTGCTGATATGGTATAATATAATTATCCATACAAAGAAACAAAATCCGTTTTCTGAAAGGCATTGCGGACCGCCGGGAGGATAAGCGGAGCAGGTTTCTGCGTAAAAAATACAGAAAGGGAGAGGAATAAATAATGAGAAAATTTATTTCAATTTTAAGCGCGGCAGCACTCGTGTCCTCTGTCGTAGTTGTGCCGATAAGCGCAAATGCAGAGGGTGAGACAGTTCTTTGGTCAGATACATTTGATACATATGTAAACAGTGTAGCACACCAGACAAAGCCTGACGATGTGGGAAATGTATTGGTTGACGGTACAGCAATACAAAGAAATACATATTCGGGAATAGGCGGAATGACGCTGTATACAACAGACAGAGCAGATGATTCATCGTATTTTCAGGTAAATCCTGTAGAAGAAGGCTCAACGGATTTATACTTGCAGACGCAGGTGACGCGTTTTTCAAATGCATCAAGAGGTGCATATATTCAGTTCACAGATACATATGCAGCTGAAGATGGCAAGGACGTAGTTCTTGCATTCAAGGTTAAGGAAACCAATCTTGGTGAAACAACGTATGATAATGCATTCACTGTCGGAAATACAATGATAAACATGGACACTATCGGTGCTACGCTTGATGAATGGCATAATATCAAAATTGTTGTGACAACAACAGGCACGAGCGTATACCTTGACGGAGGTGATACAGCAGTTGCCACATCAGCAGACACATCAATCGGAACGATTGGCTTTATAGGTTATGTGAACGGAGTCAGCTTAGGTGGTTCAAGTGATGCACAGAAGGCTAACACATCGCACCCGTTCGGTTATCCGACATTCGGATTTAATGACATGGTAGTTTATACTGCGGCAGACGGCGTTTCCTCAGAGGTACCGTCAGCAGAGGACAGAGAAGAAGCAACACCGGCTCCTACTCCGACAGCTCCGCCTCCGGCAGCTGAAATCGAAAATACAACAACAATAGACTTCGATACAACAGACTTTGCGGCTGCAGGTGTAACGGTAACAAACCATAAGGATTATACAACAGTCAGCACTGTAACGGATGATGAAACATCATCAACAGTTCTGTCAGTAGCTCAGACCTCGGAGAAGGATAATTCATATGCTTATGCAACATTTGATCTCAGCGCTCTGACAGCAGGAAAAACACATGTTATCATTGATTATGATCTTAAGTTCATAGGCGACGGACGTCTTAAGGTTATCCTTCAGGACGGCGCAATTGAGGGCGGACAGGCAACAGCATTGTCAAGCGGTCTTATTTCACAGGGTAAGACGAGCAGCAGCTCAACACCGAATATTGTAGTTGACGAGTGGGTTCACACATCGGTAGACGTTGATTTTGTGACAGGCTCGGGAACATATGAGGTCACAAAGGCTGACGGCACGGCAGTAGGCTCAGGAAACATCACAACAGATATTACTGCTCTTACAACAATGAGCCTTGTATCATGGTCACCGAACACATCATATATTGACAACATTGTTATCCAGACCGGAGGAGAGGCTGCAAAAGCAACACCGGAACCGGCATCAGAGTTAGATGGTTCAAATCAGACACTCCTTCCGGAGGGCGCTACACAGTTTGACACATTCGCAAACATAGAGGGTGCTGATGCGGCATCGGTTGTTAACCACAGCTTTGCAAAGCCGGCTGTAGCAGACGGTACAGCAAGCATATACAATGCTGATGCAACAATCAGAGGCAAGTCGGTATATGCGGCATATGATGTGCTTGTAAATATTGGCGATTCACTTTCACTTCAGGCTCTGGGCAGCGATCCGTCAAAAATCGGAACAACATTTGTATTAACCGGTAATCAGGACGGCACAGCGTCAGCATCGGCTCTTGTTGATAAGGGTGATACAGTAAATATTGCCGGTAACCTTGTATGCGGCACATGGTACAGAGTTCTTATCGAGATACCTCAGAACAGTGTAGTTGTAACCGAGGATGATGGAAATACCAGCAACGTAACAAATACAGGCAATGCTACATATACAATATACAGAATTGATGCAGAAGATCAGTCGAAGGTATCAGAGGCTGCGGCATCAGGTGAAGGTCTTACACCGAGAAACCTCTCAGACAGAGCGGCAGCATCATTCAAGGCGTTAGTAACAGGCACACCTTATATTGATAACGGTGTAACCTTTGTAGCAGAGCAGGGTCTCTCACTTCTCGGCGGCATAGTTGAGACTCCGGCACCGTCAGAGTCCGTTGCTACACCGGAGCCGGCAGCAACAGTTGAAGGTTCAGGTGTTAACCTTGCAGACGGCGCAAGAGAGACAATTGCCACATTTGCAGCAGTTGAGGGTACAGCAGAAGAAGTATTAAACCACAGCTTTGCAAAGCCGGCAGCAGCAGGTGAAATAAACGCTCTCTCAGATAATGCAAGAGGCAATGCGGTATATGCAGCATATGATGTACTTGTAAATGCGGGCGACAAGCTCACTTTGGCTGCTGTGAACGGAAGCAGTCTTGGCGCACAGTTTAATATTACAGGAAATGAGGACGGCACAGCTACGGCAAGATATATCCCCGACAGCAAGGGTGAGGTTGAGCTTGACGGCAATCTTGTATGCGGCACATGGTACAGAGTTGTAATTGAGATTCCTCAGGACAGAGCAATCAGTGAGGAGACAGGCGAGGCCTATACAGTGACAGGCGAAGCCACATACACAATCTACAGAATTGATAAGGCTGATACCACAAAGACGGCAGGTATCGCAGCTCAGGCAAGCGGTATCGCCGCAAGAAATCTTTATGACCGCGGAATGAAGTCATTCCAGGTAACCGTAGAGGGTACACCGTACATCGATAACGGCGTAACATATCTTAATAAGTCATCAGCTAATACATGGTACAGATATCATTATACAAAGGATGCAAACGGTGTATTGACGGATATAACAATCGAGACAGTTGATGATCCGTCAAAGAATGGTCCGGAGGCTGGTAAATCCTATGTATGGAACAAGCTTATGCAGCCGTATGTTCCGGCAGCAGAGGAGACTCCGACTGAATAATTTCAGTTCAATAAAAACACATTTCGGGCGGATTTATCCGCCCGTTTTTGTTGTCAGAATTTTATGTTGACAACCCGCGGATATTGTAATAAAATACATATATTACATTACGGAGGCGGAACAGATGAACGTGTTTGACTTTGACAATACGATATATGACGGGGAAAGCTCCTTTGATTTTTTTAAGTTCTGTATGAGGAAAAAGCCGTCTCTTGCGCGGTATATGCCTCGGACTATGGCAATGCTTATGAAATATAAGACGGGAATGGTAAGCAGGCAGGAGGTTATGGAGTTCTGCGCGATGATGCTTAAGGTGCTTGCTGATAATATCGGTGATCTTGACAGGTCACTGGAGCAATTCTGGCAGAAGAACGGCAGAAGGCTGAAGCCTGTAATTCTGGAGATGCTTACGGCATCTGACGCGGTAATAAGCGCCTCACCGTCATTCCTTTTTGACGGAATAAAAGACAGACTTAACGGCGCAAGGCTTATCACAACGGAAATAAATCTTGATACAATGGAAATAGAAAGCCTGTGCTACGGTGAGAACAAGGTAAAGGAATATAAAAAGCATTTCGGCAATGAGCCTCTGGTGAATTATTATACGGATAATATGAATGATATGCCTATGATAAAGCTTGCCCAAAAGGCATGGCTTGTAAAGGGTAACGAGGTTGAGCGAATAAAAATGTAACAGACGTATTTATTGTTGTTCTTTGGCGGTTTTAACAAAAAAAATGCACCACAGTTCTATCTTTAGTTGAAAAATTTAATTGACACATCACCATAATTATGGTATAATCTTATACTGAGCAGCAGAATATTCTGTTAAATTGAATATATAGGTTTATTTTTCGCAGTGAAGGCTATACGGAAAAACGGAGATAAACCTGATTTTAGAGCGGAGGAAATATAATGGCAAAGGTTGCAATTATGGGTTACGGAACGGTCGGCAGCGGCGTCTATGACATCATAGAGATGAACAGCGAAAAGCTTTCAAAAAGCGCCGGCGAGAATGTTGAGCTGAAATATATTCTCGATATCCGTGACTTTGACGACCATCCCAAAAAGCATTTGTTCACTAAGGATGTAAATGATATTATAAATGACACAGAGGTAAGCGTAGTTGCGGAGGTTATGGGCGGACTTCATCCGGCATATGAGTTTACCAAAGAGCTTCTCGAAGCAGGGAAGAGCGTTGTAACCTCAAATAAGGAGCTTGTAGCGACATACGGCTCGGAGCTTCTTACAATTGCGGAGAAAAATAATGTAAATTATCTGTTTGAAGCAAGCGTCGGCGGCGGAATACCGATCCTCAGACCGCTGAGCAGATGTCTTGCCGCAAACAATATTATAAAGATTGCGGGTATCCTAAACGGTACCACAAACTATATTCTTTATCAGATGATAAAGAATCATAAGAGCTTTGACACGGCTCTTGCGGACGCGCAGGCTAACGGCTATGCTGAGAGAAATCCGGCTGCAGATATTGAGGGTCACGACGCGTGCAGAAAGATCGCAATTCTTGCGTCGCTTGCATCGGGCAAGGAGGTTGATTACAGCAAAATCAGTACAGAGGGCATAACAGCTATAACTCTTGACGATGTAAAATGCGCGGAGGCGGCAGGCGCTGTAATCAAGCTTATCGGCTATGCGGAGTTCCTTACAAACGGAAAGGTTTACGCGCATGTTGCGCCGATGATGATCAGCAGCGGAAATATGCTTTCAGGTATAGATGATGTTATGAACGGCATAATGGTTACCGGCGACGCTGTAGGCGAGGTAATGTTCTACGGCGCGGGCGCGGGTAAGCTCCCGACTGCTTCAGCTGTTGTTGCCGATATGGTTGACTGCGTGATTCATAAGTCAAGAAGAAAGCTTATCGGCTGGGAAAAGACCGATGAGGATATAGTTGCATCGGCTGATGATATGAAGTTCAGATATTTTATGCGCGCAGAAAAGTCAATAGATGAGGTTAAAGCTGCTTTCGGCAATGTTACAGAGCTTGACAGCCTTGCAGAAGATGAATCAGCATTCATAACAGAGCCGATTACCGCATCAGAAGCTGCTGCGGACAGAGAAAAGCTCGGCAGTGTTAAGACTGCGATAAGGGTTCTCGATTAATGATCTATGTCAGAGTTCCCGCGACAAGCGCAAATATGGGCTCGGGGTTTGATACTCTGGGCGTGGCGCTCAACCTGTATTCAAGGCTGGAGGTTGAGGAACGGGAATGCGGACTTGAAATAATTACTGTAAATAATGCCGGAAATGTTCAGAGTGACAGGAGCAATCTTGTTTACCGGGCAATGGACAGGATTTTTCGGGAAACGGGGTACAGCCCCCGCGGCTTGTATATAAAGCAGGACAGCAAAATTCCTATGACGCGCGGACTTGGCTCGTCAAGCGCGTGTATAATAGGCGGAATGCTTGCGGCGAATGTCATAAGCGGAAGAAAGCTCTCATATTCTGAAATTCTCAATATGGCTGCGGAAATGGAAGGGCATCCGGACAATGTCGGACCGGCATTGTACGGCGGATTGTGTATTTCCGCGATGGAAGGCAGAAAGACTATTGTGAAAAGCGAAAAGCTTACGAATGAGCTTAAATTTGCTGTCATGATACCGGATTTTTATGTGGCAACGAAGAAGTCGCGCGGCGCTCTGCCGGAGCTTATTCATCTCCGCGATGCCGCGGATAACATATCCTCGGCGCTTATGCTTCATGAGGCGCTTGTAACCGGGGACTATGATATGCTGAGGTTTGGTGTGAGAGATAAGCTTCATCAGCCGTATCGAAAAGGATATATCGGCGGCTTTGATGATATTTTTGACAAAACCTATGATTGCGGCTCAAAGGCAACCTATTTAAGCGGTTCGGGACCGACAATCATATCAATACTTACCGGAGACGGTACAGGATTCAGGCAGAGAATGGAAAGCTTTTTCAGAGAAAATTCTAGTGGCTGGAAATGTATGCTGCTTGAGACGGATAATGTAGGCGCTGTGGTTTCGGTAAGCTAATACAATAAATAAAGGAAAGGAATATATTTAACAATGGGACTTATAGTTCAGAAGTACGGCGGTACCTCCGTTAAGGATGCCGAAAGAGTAATGAACGTTGCAAGACGTATTACAGATGCGTATAAAGCCGGTAATAACGTAGTAGTAGCAGTTTCAGCTCAGGGTGATACTACCGACGATTTAATTGAAAAGGCTAAGGAAATTAATCCTAACGCTTCAAAGCGCGAAATGGATATGCTTCTCTCGACAGGTGAGCAGATTTCAATTGCACTTCTTGCAATGGCAATCGAAAAGCTTGGTTACCCTGTAATTTCTCTTACAGGCTGGCAGGCAGGCTTCAGAACCGATTCAAAATACACAAACGCGCGTATTAAGACTATTGATACCGAGCGTATCCATATGGAGCTTGACAGAAGAAGAATAGTTATTGTTGCCGGCTTCCAGGGACTTAATAAGTATGATGATATAACAACTCTCGGCAGAGGCGGTTCGGATACATCGGCTGTTGCTCTTGCCGCTGCGCTCCGCGCGGATGTATGTGAGATTTACACTGATGTTGACGGTGTTTACACAACAGACCCGAGAATCTGCAAGAGCGCGTTCAAGCTTGATGAAATTTCATATGATGAAATGCTTGAGCTTGCTTCACTCGGCGCAAATGTGCTTCACAACAGAAGCGTTGAAATGGCTAAGAAATATAATGTTAAGTTGTCGGTTCGCTCAAGCTTGAATAACAATGAGGGAACATATGTTAAGGAGGTTTCACAAGTGGAAAAGATGCTCGTAAGAGGAGTAACAAGAGATAATGATTGTGCAAGAATTGCGCTTTGCGGCGTAGAGGACACACCGGGGAAGGCATTCCAGGTGTTTGAGCTGATTGCCAAAGCAGGAATAAGCGTTGACCTTATCATCCAGTCAATCGGCGACGGCATATCAAAGGACATCAGCTTCACCGTAAAGGAGGAGGAGCTCGACGCGGTTCTCAAGCTCCTTGAGGACAATAAGAATATAATCAAAGCCCGTGAGGTTAAGTCTACAAAGGACGTATCGAAGGTTTCAATCGTAGGCGCGGGTATGGTCAATAACTCAGGCGTTGCGGCAAGAATGTTTGAGGCTCTTTCGGACGCGCATATCAACATCAAGATGATTGCTACATCAGAGATAAAGATTTCGGTTCTCGTTGCGCGCAAGGAAGCTGAGGCTGCCGTAGTCGCAATTCACGACAAGTTCTTGTCAAAGTAATTTTATGAATAACAAGGGCGATGAACAGTCGCCCTTAAATTATACAGGGAAAAACAATGGAAGATATAATTTTCGGACGCGGCCCCGTCACCGAAGCGTTAAAGGCGGACCGCTCAATAGACAAGCTGCTTATAAAAAGCGGCCCTTATGCAAAGTCGCTTGTGCCGGTCATTGATATGGCAAAGAAAAAGGGGATCGTTATTCAGCAGACGGACCCGGCAAGGCTTGACAAAATAGCGGAGGGAGAAAATCATCAGGGAGTTATCGCAATGGTTAGCGCGTATAGGTATGTATCCGTAAAGGATATTCTTAACAAGGCGCGCGATAAGGGTGAAAGCCCGTTTGTCATTATATGCGATAAGATAACCGATCCGCATAATCTGGGAGCGATTATCAGAACCGCAAACTGCGTGGGCGCGACAGGGGTAATAATCCCCAAGCGCAACAGTGTAGGCGTAAACAGCGTGGTAATGAAAACCTCGGTCGGAGCCGCGGAATATACGCCCGTTGCCAAGGTTACGAATATAGCGGCGACAATTGAGGAGCTGCAAAAAGAGGGGCTGTGGATAACTGCCGCGGATATGGACGGGCAAAGCATGTATGATATAGACTTTAAGGGCGCAATCGGAATAGTGGTAGGCAGCGAGGGCAGCGGAATAAGCCGTCTGGTGCGTGAAAAATGCGATTTTACAGCCTCAATTCCGATGAAGGGTGAGATAAACTCATTGAACGCCTCAGTGGCGGCAAGCGTGCTTATGTATGAAGCGTTAAGACAAAGGAGAAATATATTATGAAAGCAATAGTTACTGTAGTCGGTAAGGATAAGAAGGGCATTATCGCGAAGGTGAGCAATGTTCTTTTTGAGAATGATATAAATATCGCGGACATATCGCAGACAATCATGCAGGATATGTTCACGATGATAATGATGGTTGAGTTTGACGAAACAGGCGTTTCGGTTACGGAAATTGAGAAAGCGCTTAAGGCTACCGAAAAGGAAATGGGACTTTCGATCCATGTTCAGCGTGAGGAAATTTTCTCGTCAATGCACAGAATATAAGGAGGCTGCGAGATGATTAATCCTTTTGAAATTATGGAGACCATAAACATGATTGATCAGGAGAATCTTGATATCCGTACTATTACGATGGGCATTTCTCTGAAATCATGCGCGGACCCCGATATTGATAAGGTCTGCGAAAAGGTATATAATAAGATTACAAAATACGCAAGGGATCTTGTAAAGACGGGCGAGGATATTGAAAAGCAGTTCGGCATCCCCATCATCAACAAGAGAATCTCGGTAACTCCGGTTGCCTCGCTTGTTGATGTTCTTGACAATCCGACGGTCGAAAAGTGCGTAAGAATCGCAAAAACACTTGACAAGGCGGCAAAAACCGTTGGCGTTGACTTCCTCGGCGGCTATACGGCTCTTGTTCAGAAGGGCTATACAAACGGCGAGAGAGTTCTCATTGAATCTATTCCTGAGGCTCTTGCCCAGACCGATCTTGTATGCTCAAGCGTAAACATCGGCTCGACAAGAGCGGGTATCAATATGGACGCGGTCAAGCAGATGGGCGAGGTCGTTAAAAAGGCGGCGCTTTTAACCTCGGAAACAAAGGGCTTTGCCTGCGCAAAGCTTGTTGTGTTCTGCAACGCTGTTGAGGACAACCCGTTTATGGCGGGAGCGTTCCTCGGCGACGGCGAGGGAGAATGCGTGATAAATGTCGGTGTTTCCGGCCCGGGTGTTGTCAAGTGCGCTCTTGAGAAGGTAAAGGGCAAGGACTTCGGTGTTGTTGCCGAAACCGTTAAAAAGACGGCGTTTAAGATTACAAGAATGGGTCAGCTTGTCGCGCAGGAGGCTTCAAAGCGTCTTGGGGTTCCGTTCGGTATTGTTGACCTCTCGCTTGCTCCTACTCCGGCAGTGGGTGACAGTGTTGCCTATATTCTCGAGGAAATGGGACTTGAAAAGTGCGGTACCCACGGCACAACCGCGGCTCTTGCGCTGCTTAACGACGCGGTCAAGAAGGGCGGAGTTATGGCGTCAAGCTATGTCGGCGGACTTTCGGGCGCGTTTATTCCGGTTTCGGAGGACGCGGGCATGATTGCCGCTGCCTCCTGCGGCGCGCTCACGCTTGAAAAGCTTGAGGCAATGACCTGCGTATGCTCGGTAGGACTTGATATGATAGTTATTCCGGGCGATACCTCAGCGTCAACAATTTCGGCAATAATTGCCGATGAAGCCGCAATCGGCATGATAAACCAAAAGACAACGGCAGTCCGCGTAATTCCCGCTCCGGGAATGAAGGAGGGAGACGTTGTCGAGTTCGGCGGACTTCTCGGCACCGGTCCGGTTATGCCGGTCAAGCCGTATTCGAGTGAGGAGTTCATCGCAAGAGGCGGAAGGATTCCGGCTCCGATAAACAGCCTTAAGAATTAAATGAAAAGGCCTGCTGCCGGGCATCACGCTCAGCGGCAGGTTTTTTTTGCTTCCTTGAGGCAGTCAATCATGTTCATAATTACAGCAATTTCCTTGTCGGTAAGATAATCCGTGCTGATTGTTATGTTGTTATCAAGTCCGAGAAGGTAGTCAGTGGACACATGAAAGAGCATTGCAAGCTCTACTATTACCGGAGTTGACGGAACGGAAAGACCCATTTCCCATGCGTTCACGCTTGCCCGCGTAAGCGAAAGCCTTTTTGCCAAATCGGACTGGGTAATCCCCATATTATTCCGAAGTCCCTTCAGACGCTCAGAAAAGTCAAACATGTTTTTTTTCATTAAGATCACCTCTATAATTAATTTTACAATATCATTTATGATAATTGTTTATCATTAATGATATTTTTAATATACACATTTTCTTGACAAATTATGAGTATTATGATATAATTATACATAACAGAAATATTCTGCATAAATATGCTGATCTGTCCGGTATATGCGGACATGCCGGAAAGGATCGCGAATGAAAATTTAGAGGAGATGGATTTATGAGTAAGAAAAAAATGACGGCGTGTGTTGCGCTGTTGACAGTATTCTTCAGTACGGGTACTTGCTTTAATTTTGCTTCTGCGGAAACTGTTTCTGCAGCGGATACGGATTCAGCAGATGTCGGTGAAATCGGGAGCATATCAAGTCTGGAGGATGGATTTAATTACTACATAGACGGAACCGATGTCGTTATAGCTGACAGTGATGCTGTTGAGCTGAATAATGACAAGGACGTCAATGTGATATTGGCGGTTTATGACAGCGGCAGGCTTCTTAATACCGTCATTAAAACGGTACCGGCGGGAACTGTAGAGTATTCGGCGGATAATTTGAAAATTCATCTTTCGGATACGCCGGAAAATCCTTCCGTTAAGCTTTTTGTGTGGTCTGCTGACGGAAGCATCACTCCGCAGGCAGAGGCGCGTGAGCCGGAGCGGCTCGGCTCTGTGAGCTTTAAGGCAAATGATGTGGCGGATGATGATTCTGCAATCGGAACAGCTTATGTTGAATTTGGAAAAATACCGGTTTATAAATCGGCGCAGTCATCATCTACGGTTAAATATACTTTGTCGGCTGATAACAGCGGAAAGCTGAATACGGTTATGTATGTAAACGGCTACAGCGCGGGCATCGTAACAAATGAGCTTATAGACACATACATTCTGAATAATACAAACGGTATAGTAACACTTATTGATTATGACGGTGACAATAAATATGACCGTATTAATGTAAGCTATACAGTGGACGCGATTGTTGACAGCGCGGAGCTCATTGACGGCAAAGTAATAATTAATCTTTTAGCCGGACCATCAGGCGCTTCAATATCGTGGGGTGCTGATAACGCAGGCGTGAAGCTTATAAAGAACGGAGAGGAGATTTCATATACTGAGCTTAATACATGCGATGTCCTCACTGTAAGCTATGATGTTGTTAACAGCGGCAGAGAGATCACAGAGCTTGACAGCGCGGAAATTTATGTTTCCGATGAAACAGTCAGCGGAGCTGTAACCTCAAGAGATACATTGGATTACATAATCAGAATAGGCGGTACCGATTACGAGGTTAACGGGGATATGGCGGATATCGCCGCTATAGATCTCAGTGAATATTATATTGCATACCTTAATATATACGGACAGGTTGTGTATTTCGAGAAGGACGATTCAAATACCAATTACGGCGTAATTGTTTCGATGTATCAGGTTGCGGGTAATGATTATCCTACAGTAAGACTTATTACAGCGAACGGTGAGGTTGTTGCATATGAATGTAAGGACGATGCAGAGGCAAGCAAGTTCTATAATTATGCAACAGGCGAGGACGGATACGGCGGATACGGCGGATACAGCTTTACAAAGAGCATGATAAGAGATCGTATAATAAACGGTCAGACTGTATGCACCTACAAGCTTTCAAGCGGTAAAATTAAGTTTGACATGGCATTGTCCGGGTCAGGCGGAACAGCGCTGGAATATCAGGCTTCATCAGCAAACCTTGGCTCATATACGATAAGTGATTCAACGAAGCTTATTGGTATAGGTGAATATATGAGCGAAACAAACGCAGGAAATACGGTTTACAAAATCAACTCATCTAATTTCACTGACGGTGAGACGTATGATGTATATCTGTTCAACAGGGGCAGCAGAGGGGATTACCGCTTTGCAATAGTACTCGGCGGAGAGCTGGTTAATCTGCCGGAGCCTGATCCTGAAACAGAGATTACAGGTATTGGCGTAATTGTTGCAATGTATCAGTCTGCGGGCGATGATTATCCAACGGTAAGACTTATTACAGATGACGGTGAGGTTGCCGCATATGAATGTAAGGATGCATCAGAGGCAGATAAGTTCTATAATTATGCGACAGGCGAGACCGGATACGGTGGATACAGCTTTACAAAGAGCATGATAAGAGATCGTATAATAAGCGGTCAGACTGTATGTAACTATAGTGTTTCGGGCGGCAGAATTAAGCTTGAAAGTGCGATGCCGGGCTTTGGCGGAGCGGATTTGGAATATAAGGCTTCATCGGCAGAGCTTGGTTCATATGCAATAAGCGATACGGCAAAGCTTATTGACATGAGTGATTATATGAGTGAAACAAATGCAGGTCTCAAGGCTTATCCTGTCAGTCTGTCAGAGCTTGAGGATGGCATGGCATATGACGTATATGCATTTGACTCAGACGATGATGGAAGCTGCGATTTTGCTGTTATATTCGGAGGTATGTTATCTTTAAATACTGCGGCTGACGCGGCTGTTATAAAGAGCGTTGACGGTGTAATCGATTTTGACGGCACTGTATGCACTCAGCTTACTGTATTAAAAGATTCGGAGGAAAAAACTGTATTTATTGGAGGCGAAGACTATGTTTCCGACGGAGAGATAATTGTCTATAAAGAGGGACGTGACGGATACGTTGAGGACGGTGATCTGTATTCATATATTACTAATACATATTTTTATCCCGAGCTGTATTATAATACGATAAGCAGCGATAATTTTGCGGAGACCCTCAGGAATGTCAATATCATTGAGAACGGTGATTATGCGGGCGCTGCCGAACCGGCATTTGCATCACCCACGGTAAAGAACGTAGCGTTATACTTCGGACCTGTATATGCAAAGCGGGACGGAAGCATTCAGATAATTACAGGCAAGCAGGACGGAATATCAGATATATCATCCGATACAGTGAGCCTTGAGATCGGTGAAAATGTAAATTCTTATATGTATGATTACACCAACAGACCGGGGTACAGAGCAAGCGTTTCGGAGCTTCCCGAGGTAAGTCCGGAGCTGTATGACGCAGTAAGCAGCGGCGGAAGCATTGACTGGAGCGAGGCGG
Organism: Candidatus Ornithomonoglobus sp.; assembly: GCA_051877435.1. GTDB lineage: Bacteria > Bacillota > Clostridia > UBA1381 > UBA1381 > Ornithomonoglobus. The sequence goes on along the minus strand of JBJEIW010000268.1, from coordinate 45,928 downwards.
AGGCTATAGAACCTGTCATGGCGTTTGCAAAGGTTGTGGACGGTGAGCTTACAGAGCTTGTAGGATATTATCCGGCGAGTGAACTGTCAGAGGATGCGGAAATAGAACCGGGAACGGTTATGACAATAAAAGCGTCAGATGTGGCTGATGATAATGCTTATATAGGCACCGCTTATGTTGAAAATATGAAAATTCCGGTATATGCTTCTGAGGAGTCATGCGCGACAATGAATTATCCTATTTCGGAGGACTGTAAAATCATTATTAACGGAGCTGAGATAGGCGCGGTTTCAAACGATTTGATCGACCGATACATACTTTGTAATCAGAACGGAGAAATGACGCTCAGCGACACGGATAATGATTCCGTATTTGATGAAATATCGGTAAAATATTATGTAGCTGCTGTTGTGGACTCTGTAATTACATCATCAACAGGCGCAAGGATCTACTTTAAAGCTTCGGACAATGCCGGCTCATCAATGAAGTGGGATCCGGACGATGAGGATATCGACATCACATTCACAAAGGACGGCTCAGAGATTTCATATACAGACCTTGCAGAGAATGATGTGCTTTCAATCGCTGTAAACGTAATTGATGCCGGCTTAAACGGCAGGCTTGATCTTAATGACCTTGAGTACTATGATATTCTCGTTTCATCAAATCAGGTTTCAGGCACGCTTTCAAGCCGTAATACAGAAGACTGGACAGTAAATGTCGGCGGAACAGAGTATGCTGTGGTTGAGACCCTTGTCAGCATTACAGACATGGAGCTCTGCACAGACTATACGCTCTATCTTGATGCGTTCGGTTATATAGCATGGTACGATGAGGGTAGCGTAAATAAAAATTATGGTGTAATCGTTGCTATGTATCAGTCCGCGGGCAATGATTATCCTACAGTAAGACTTATAACCGATTCCGGCGAGGTTGTCGCCTATGAGTGCAGGGATTCATACGAGGCTGAACGCTTCTATGAATATGCAACAGGAGAATACGGATACGGAAGCTATAGCTTTACAAAGGCTGCGATACGCGACAGAATTTTAAGCGGTCAGACTGTATGCACCTACAACCTTTCGGGAGGAAAAATCAAGTTTGACAGGGAAATGCCGGGAATGGGCGGCAGTGGTTTGGAATACAATGCCTTATCATCAAAGCTCGGTCCGTATTCAATCAATGCTTCAACAAAAATAATGGACATGGACGCTTATATGTCAGGCTCAGATACCGTTGTACATACACTCACTCCTGATGACTTTGAGAATGAAGCAGAATATAATGTGTACCTCTTTGATAAGAATATTGACGGTGTTTATCGTTTTGCAATAGTATTCAGCGGAATAAATCTTTTGCGCGCTGAGTCACCAATGGCGGTAGTACAGAAGATTGTGGGTACAACGGATATTGACGGTGTTACCTGTACCGAGGCGCTTGTTTCATATAGCGGTCAGTCGGACATATCGGTTATGTTTGAGGGATATGGTGATGATTTATCGGAAGGCTCGGTAGTGGCATATGCCGTGGGCAGAGACGGATATGTTGAGGACGGTAATTATCACACGGTATTCTCTCCGTCATCTGACTATGCTTCATTGCTTGCAAACTCGCTTAGCAGTGATGTGTTCGGCAGCAGAATGCTTAAAAATGTAAATCAGATAAGCTCGGGTACATATGCGGGAGGCTTTGAGCCATCGTATGCGGTATCATATACAAAGGATGTAGTGTTCTATTATGGTATTGTTTACAGTAAATCGGGAAATTCGCTTGAGCTGTTCACAACTCAGGACAGCGGTATGTCAAATGTAGCTGATGTTAAGAGCTTTTCCGTAAGCAGTGCAAACTCTTATGTTTATGATTATGGTCAGAAGGCAAAATACAGAGTATCAATCGGCTCGCAGACACAGTCCACATCGGTTTTTAACCCTGTGTATACAGATAATAGTAAGAATTTCATATCATGGGAACGGGCAGCAGCAGAGGATGTTGCTCCGGCAATAGCGATTGTTAAGGTTGCAGACGGTGATGTGATTGACGTGATTTATTATGCAGCTCCGTAACCGCGGGCATTAAAAAAAGAGGTTCATTGAGCCTCTTTTTTTAATGCCTGCTCAGAGTCTGCTCCGATTGACGGCAGCTTTTCAAAGTATGGCTTGTCCGATTTTGTAACAAATATAAAGCCGGCGATTGCGATAATGATAAGCAGCGCCGCGACAAGCTGCGAAATTCCGAGAACTCCGGGGATAAGGTACAGAATGTAGCCTGTATCTCTCATGCCCTCAAGCGCGAGCCTGCCCGCTGAATACCAGAGCAGATAACCGCAGACAACCTGACCGTTTTTCTGCTTTTTATCACGGAACAGCAGAAGCAGTATAACTCCGAGAAGGCTCCACATGGATTCGTAGAAGAACAGCGGATGAACCGGGTCTGCTCCGTTGATGCTCATTCCGAGGAAAAAGTCTGTTGCTCTGCCGTACACCTCGCAGTTGGTGAAGTTTCCCCAGCGTCCGATGCACTGACCGAGCAGCAGCCCCACACAGCACACATCAAGCGCGTTTAAAATATTGATTTTTCGTATTTTGCAGTAGATGCAGGTTGATATTACGGCGCCGATTATTCCGCCGTATATCGCAAGACCGCCCTCCCATATTCTGAACACGCCCATGAGATCGCCGCGAAATTCGTCAAAGGAGAAAATCACATAGTAAATTCTGGCTCCGATTATGCCGCATACGATACCGAGCAGAGCTATATCCCATACATGATCCTTTTTTATGCCGCGCTTTTCACAGCCGTGTGATGCAAGCAAAAGTCCCGCAAGAAAGCCCGCAAGGATTATCAGGGCGTACCAGTAAATACCCTTCTGCCCTATGTGAAAGGCAACTGGGGAAATGTTAAGAGTTATTCCCGGCTTAGGAAATGAAATTACATTTGTCATATTCTCAGCTCCATTTTATATATTTTTCATTGTAAGTGATATACGTTTTTTCTTGGTATCTACTTCAAGAACCTTTACCTTTACCCTGTCGCCGACAGACAGCGCGTCAGTGGGGTGCTTTATAAATCGGTCGCATATCTGCGATATATGAACAAGTCCGTCCTGATGAACGCCTATGTCAACAAAGGCTCCGAAGTCGATTACGTTGCGAACAACACCGTCAAGCACCATATCCGGCTGCAAATCCTCCATTGAAAGAATATCCGAACGGAGAACCGGCTGCGGGAGCTCGTCACGCGGGTCACGTCCGGGTTTAAGCAGGCTGTCTATAATATCGGATAAGGTTATGTCACCTACGCCGAGCGCCTCGCTCAGCTTTTTAATACCGAAATCCTTCGCTTTTTTACGAATATCTGCTATATTTCCCGTCTTTACGTCCTCCTCTGTATAGCCGAGACGGGCGATAAGCTCCCGCGTCGCCTTGTAGCTTTCGGGGTGGACCGAGGTATTGTCAAGAAAATTATCACCGCCGGGGATTCTGAGGAAGCCCGCGCACTGCTCAAACGCCTTTGCGCCCAGCTTTGGAACCTTCATAAGCTGCTTTCTCTGTGTAAAGCTGCCGTTTGCCTCCCGGTAGAGGGTGATATTCCTTGCTACTGTTTTGTTTATTCCCGCAACGTATGAAAGCAGCGACGGCGACGCGGTATTGAGGTCAACTCCTACGCTGTTTACGCAGTCCTCGACAACCCCGTTGAGAGCTTCGCCCAGACGCTTCTGGTTCATGTCGTGCTGGTACTGCCCCACGCCGATGGATTTGGGGTCAATCTTTACAAGTTCCGCGAGGGGGTCCTGCAAACGGCGGGCAATCGAAACGGCGCTTCTTAACGCGACGTCATATTCCGGAAATTCCTCGGCGGCAAGCTCCGACGCGCTGTATACGCTTGCTCCCGCCTCATTTGTCATGACGTAAAATGTTTTGCGGTCTATAGTCTTTATAAGATCGGCAACAAAAATTTCCGATTCCTTTGAGGCTGTTCCGTTTCCTATTGAAATTATATCCACCTCATGGCGCAGTATCATATCCTTGAGTATCCTTGCCGCCTTATCCTTATCATGATTGGGAAGCGTGCAGTAAACAACTCCGGTATCGAGAACCTTTCCGGTTCCGTCTACAACAGCAATTTTACAGCCTGTTCTGTAGCCGGGGTCAAAGCCCATAACAACCTTGTTCTTAACAGGCGGCTGCATCAGTAGACCGTTCAGATTTTTTCTGAATACCTTTATTGAGCTTTCCTCTGCCGCATCGGTGGCGATGCCTCGGATTTCATTCGCAAGGGACGGCGCAATGAGACGTTTATACGCATCCTCCGCCGCAAGCTTTACATATTTTGTTGAAGGCGCTTCACGCTTCGGCGTTGTGCTTCGTATAAGCCACTTGACCATCATATCCTCATCAATGTTGATTTTTACCGAAAGAAAGCCCTCCTTTTCTCCGCGGTTGATTGCAAGGAGCCTGTGCGGCGGGAGCTTTGCAAGACCTTCGCTGAAGTCGTAATACATACTGTATACGCTGTCCTCGTCCTTTGACGCGGTGACCGAAACCGCGCCGCGCTCCTGTGTGATTGCGCGGAGCTTTTTTTTGTATTCTGCATTGTCGCTTATTTCCTCGGCGATTATATCCATTGCGCCTTTGAGCGCATCTTCAATCGAAGCAACACCTTTTTCCTCGTTAATATATTCCGCTGCCGCTGCTTCGGGGTCAACGGAATAGTCCTGTCTGAGGAGCGTAAGCGAAAGGGGAAGCAGTCCTTTTTCTCTTGCGGCAGTCGCTCTTGTGCGACGCTTCGGGCGGTAGGGACGGTAAATATCCTCAAGCTCGGAAACTGTTGCGGCTGCTTCGATTGCCTTTTTAAGCTGCGGTGTGAGCTTTCCCTGCTCATCTATAAGACGTATTATATCCGCGCGTTTTTCGGCGAGTGACCTCAGGTATGTAAGGCGCTTGTCAAATTCGCGCAAGGTAGTATCGTCAAGCGCGCCTGTCGCTTCCTTCCGGTATCGCGCAATAAACGGAATTGTGTTGCCGTCATCGATAAGACCGATGACGTTTTCCGTCTGCCATTCCTTAATATCGAGTTCATCACACAATATCCTTATTATATTTTTGTCTTTTTCCTCCATCTGTGCAAAACCTCCAAACCTCAAGTAACACAAATGATAATTTTGTAATAAATCTGAAATATTTTTTCAAAAAAACTATGTACAAATCGTAATATTTGTGTTATAATTGTTACATACACAATATCTGGTGTTTTGATTTATTATAAAATCCCAGATGTGTACTAAAAGCCTTCTTAAGACATTAAAGCTATTATACCCTATTTTGGATTAATTTACAAGGGTATAAGCAAAATCTTTTGGAGTCCGTACTAAAATCAAATATTTGTTGAAAAAAGACTTAAAAAAAGGGTTGCGTTTTTCTTCATTTTGGTGTACAATAGTATTGGATGGGAGCAGAATGGAGTGAATGGGAGCAAAAATGCTGACAGTGGGACAGCATTTATGTTTCCATGTGCTGTTTTTACAGCATGGCTTCCATGTTTACTTATGACAAAGGATTTACGGATTGCAGGAGGTGAGATATACATGGCAGCGTTTGTTGACGAGTATGAGCGTCAGCTGGACGAAAGAGGGAGAATAATTCTTCCGTCAAAGCTCAGAGAATGTGTGAGCGGTACTGTGTATATCACACAATCCACATCAGAGAAATGTCTGCATCTTTATACTGAAGAGGAATGGAACAAGGTTGCTGAAAAGGTAAATCAGCTTCCTACCGCAACCGATGTAAATGCTGCCGCATTTGTGCGTTTGTTCTTCGGTAAGGCAACCTCCGTAACGGTTGATAAGCAGGGAAGAATCCCTATCGCAAAGCGTCTTATCGACTTTGCGGGTCTTTCAAAGGATGTTGTGCTTGTGGGCGCAAACACAAGGCTTGAAATCTGGGATTCCGCTTACTGGACGGCATATCAGGAAAAGCTTTCCGAAAGCTTCATGGCTGAAAATATTCTGAAATACAATCTCAATATCTGATAAGGAGAGGTCAAATGGAATTTAAACACTATTCGGTTCTCCTGAAGGAGAGCGTTGACGCTCTGGAGATAAATGACAGCGGAGTATATGTTGACGGAACCATGGGCGGCGGAGGTCATTCATATGAAATTCTCAGCCGCGGAGCAGGCAGGCTTATAGGAATAGATCAGGATAAAGAGGCTATTGCCGCGTCAGTAAAAAGACTGGAGCCGTTCGGAGAAAGACTTGTTCCGGTCAACCGTAATTTCAGTGAGATCAAGGACATACTAATAGACCTCGGAATCAGCGGGATAGACGGCGCCGTTCTTGACCTCGGAGTGAGCTCATATCAGCTTGACAATGCTGAACGCGGATTTTCATATATGCACGATGCTCCGCTCGATATGCGTATGAATCGTGACGCGGCGCTCAGCGCGTACAAGGTTGTCAACGAATACAGCAGGGAAGAGCTTACGCGCATTTTCTATGAATACGGCGAGGAAAAGTGGTCCGGAAGAATTGCACAGTTTATTGTTGAGCAAAGATGCAGAAAGAACATTGAGACAACAGGTGAGCTTGCCGCGATAATCAAGGCGGCGATACCTAAAAAAGCAAGACTTGACGGCGGACATCCGGCGAAAAGGGTGTTTCAGGCGGTAAGGATTGAGGTGAACGGCGAATTGAAGATACTGGAGCAGGCTGTGCGCGATTTTGTCGATGTGCTTAATCCCGGCGGTACCCTCTGTATTATAACCTTTCATTCGCTGGAGGACAGGATTGTAAAGAAAACATTTGCACAGCTTGCGCAGGGCTGCATATGCCCGAAGAGCTTTCCGGTATGTGTGTGCGGGAATAAGCCTAAGGTAAAGGTCATAACAAGAAAACCGCTTCTTCCTTCAGAAAGAGAGCTCGGCGAGAACTCAAGGTCAAAAAGCGCAAAGCTGAGAATTGCAAAAAAGCTGTAGGTGTAATAAGTATATTCAGAGCTGCCGCAGGGCAGCGCAGTCGGGAATGAGGAAAGTAAATTGACATACGGAAATCTGGCGTATAAGTATGATTATATAGATGGAAACAGAACAGACTACAGAAGCCGTGAGGGCAGAAAGAGTCAAGCTTCTGCTGCGCGTACGGAAGAAGAAGGAATGCGGCGCGCGGCAGGAAAGAAAAAAACAAAGAAAATCAGCTTTGCGGCCAAGGTTGCATCAATAGTTGTTGTAACAATTTCGGCAATAAGTATGATAGTTCAGTTTGTTGAGGTAAAGGAAACCCTTGTGGTTCTTAACGAAACAAAAGCGCAGTATGCGTTTGAGCAGAGTGTTACCTCACAGAAAAGCTTTGAGCTGGAGCAGAGCATAGATCTTTCAAAAATTGAGCAGGAGGCGACAACCCGCTTGGGCATGAAGCGCCCTGAACGTCATCAGATTGTCTATATAGATGTGCCTAAGGATGATGTTACGGAGAAAACCGCCGGTGAGGTAGAGGGCTTCAGAAACAGGACCGCAGCTATAGTCAAATCAATTATAAGTCATATTGTTGAATTTTTCAGCATATAAATATATAGCTTGCATTAAGTGTCCTGTGTTTTAATGACTATAGAAAATTTAGTGAAAAGCATATAGAATTGAAGGTCATCTGTGACTTAACAGACATATAGAAGGAATGATATAATTGAAATTACCTTCACTGAATGGTATAAAGAAAAAATCAATATTGATAATAGGCGCCCTGTTTTTTGGATTTGCCGCGGTTATCGTAAGAATGGCATGGTGGCAGCTTGTAAGGGGCAATGAGCTTGCCGAGACCGCAAAGCGTATACAGACAGCGGATACTGTTGAAAAGGCAAACAGGGGCACCATATATGACAGAAACGGAATGGTTCTTGCAGAGTCGGCATCTGTAAAAACCCTTGTGTGCAATCCTCAGGAAATAAGCAAAAACGGTGATTTAAACACCTGTATATCACTGATTTCTCCGATAGTAGGCATAAGTGATACAAAGCTCAGGGCATATTTTACAGAGGATGTGCAGTACCGTGTAATCAAAAAACGTCTTGCCGCGGAAGAAAGCGATCAGATTGAAGCGATGCTCAATCCCGAATACGAGGAAGAGAAGGACTCTGAGGCAAAGGCAAGAAATGAAGAAAAGAAACGAATAAAGAATGCTTTGTCAGGCGTCTATTTTGAAAATGATACAAAGAGATATTATCCGTATAATGTGGCTTCACATGTTCTTGGCTTTACGGGCTATGACAGTGAGGGTCTGCAGGGGATTGAAAAGAAATTCGACGAGTATCTTTCCGGCGAAAACGGCGCTGTTTCCCAGAACAGAACGGCGAGCGGCGCGGATCTGACCGATCAGCAGGCAGAATATCTTAGGGCAGCACAGAAGGGCTGCGATGTAACGCTCACTATAGACGAAACGCTTCAGCATTTCCTTGAAACGCATCTTGAGGAGACAGTTCAGAAGAATGAGCTGAAGGAGGGCGCCGCGGGAATTATAATGAATCCTAAAACAGGTGAAATTCTCGCTATGGCAACCAAGCCTGATTTTGACTGCAACAATCCGAATGATCTTACGCAGTTCCTTGAATATGCGTATGAGTTTGAGCCGGTGTATGATGATGACGGCAGTGACCCCATGGCTACAGAGAGGCCTACAGAGGATCCGAATAATCTTTCGGATACATTTGTGAGTCAGGCGCGCACAAAGATGTGGCGTGACAAATGTATATCGGATACATATGAGCCGGGCTCAACCTTTAAGATTATAACCGCGGCCGCGGCTCTTGAAGAAAACGTCGTATCGGAGGAATCGAATTTCTTCTGTTCCGGCTTCAAGGTTGTTGCCGACAGAAAGATTGAATGCGCGAATACCTACGGCCATGGCGCACAGACTTTTGTTGACGGAGTGAAAAATTCCTGTAACCCGGTGTTCATGGAGGTTGGTCTTTCAATGGGAGCCGACACCTTTATGGATTATTTCAAGGCGTTCGGACTCACCGGAAAGACGGGTGTTGATCTTGTCGGAGAAGCAAGCGGTATATATTATGACACAATGAGCGAGGTTGACCTTGCAACGTCCTCCTTCGGTCAGGGCTTTCAGGTTACGCCTCTGCAGCTTGTAACGGCAATTTCAGCCGTAGTAAACGGCGGACAGAGAATGAGACCGCTTATAGTAAAGAGCATAACCAACAAAGACGGCGTGGTTAAAAGCTATGAGCCGGAGGTAGTAAACAGAGTTATTTCCGAGAAAACCTCTGAGCGTATGAGAAGCATCCTTGAGCAGGTTGTTTCCGACCCTAACGCAACGGGTAAAAACGCGTATGTCAAGGGCTACAGAATAGGCGGAAAGACAGGCACCTCCGAAAAGGGAAACAGAGAGCTTCGTAAGCGTATAGCTTCCTTTGTCGGCTTTGCGCCGGCGAATGACCCTGAGCTTGTATGCCTTATTATGCTTGACGAGCCGCAGACAGAGAATAAATACGGCGGTACAATCGCGGCGCCTGTAGTGGGCGAGGTTCTCGCGGAATCACTTGACTATATGGGTGTCAGCAAGCAGTACAGCGATAATGAAACTCCGGATGTGTATGTCGAGGTACCCGAGCTGAGAGGTCAGACGCTGAGTGAAGCCAAGGCATCGCTTGAGGATAAGAATCTTAAATATATTGTGAAGGGTACCGGTGAAACTGTTGTAGATCAGCTTCCGGCGCCGGATGAGCAGCTTGAGGAGGATTCAGTTGTAATTATCTATACACAGGACAGAGATGAGAACGATATGATAAAGGTTCCTGATTTAAAGGGAACGTCCGTATCGGATGCAAAATATATTTTGAATAACTGCGGCTTGAATTTTGAAATCAGCGGTGCGGGTCACAGTGAGGCAAGCAGCGCATACGCCACATCGCAGACGATACAAAGCGGTACAAAGGTATTGCCGGGAACAATAATAGGCGTTGAATTCAGACAGCAGACAAATGACTAATTTATGAATAGCGGGGTGTTATAATGTTAGCAAAAGAATTATTCGGGGAGCTGTATAATGATGGGCTTCAAGGTATTGATATAACCGGAATAGCATATGATTCAAGAAAGGTATCAGACGGCAATGTGTTTGTGTGCATAAAGGGCTATGAAACGGACGGACACAAGTATGCCGTGTCAGCTGCGGAAAAGGGCGCCGCGGTAATTGTCGCCGAGGATAAGCTGGAGGTTGATGTTCCGGTTGTATATGTTAAGGATTCAAGAAAGACTATTGCGGAGCTGGCCAGTACCTTTTACGGCAATCCCGCAAAAAAACTCAGTCTTGTCGGAATAACGGGAACCAACGGAAAAACAACTATCACTTATCTAGTAAAGAGTATTCTTGAGGCGGCAGGAAAGATAGTAGGAGTAATCGGTACAAACCAGAATATAATCGGCGACAAGGTGCTTCTCACAAAGAGCACAACGCCTACAACTCCGAACGCGCTTGAGCTGCAGCAGCTTTTTAATGAAATGGTTTATAACGGCGCGGAGTATGTTGTTATGGAGGTTTCAAGTCATGCTCTTGAGCTTGAACGTGTACATGGCTGCGAATTTGCCGTAGGCGTATTTACGAACCTTACACAGGATCATCTCGATTTCCATAAGACTATGGAAAACTATCTTAACGCAAAGGCTAAGCTGTTTGATATTTCAAAGAAGGGCGTTGTAAACTTTGATGATGAAGGCGGCAAAAAGATTGCTGCAAAGAGAGGGCGCTCAGATATTATGAAGGTTGGTCTTGAGGACGGATGTGACCTTAAGGCTGAGAACATAAGCTTTTCATCTCGCGGCGCCGAATTTGATATGATTTATAAGGGAGAAAGACACACCGCAAAAATTCAGATTCCGGGACGCTTCAGTGTGTATAACGCAATCTGCGCCGCAGGCGCCGCACTGCAGCTTGGAATTGACATTGACACCGTAGTAGAAGGTCTTGCAAAGGCAACGGGTGTTTTAGGACGTGTTGAGGTCGTTCCGACGGATACCGATTATACTGTAATTATCGACTATGCCCATACACCGGACGGTCTTGAAAATATAATCAACTGTGTCAAGGGCTTTGCCGAGGGCAGAACAATTGTGCTGTTCGGCTGCGGAGGCGACCGTGACAATACAAAGCGCGCAGTTATGGGTGAGATTGCCGGACGTCTGGCGGACTACAGCATAATCACCTCGGATAACCCCAGAACAGAGGATCCTGAGCTTATAGTGCGCGAGATTGAAGAGGGTATGAAGAGAACCGACGGTAAATATACGCTTATAACAGACCGCCGCGAGGCGATAGGCTATGCTCTTGACTTTGCAGAGAAGGGTGATGTGATCATTCTCGCGGGCAAGGGTCAGGAAACCTATCAGATAATCGGTAAGGAAAAGTTTGATTTTGACGAAAGAATAGAGGTTTATAAGCACTTAAAGAAAAATTAAGAGTCAAAAGACAGAGAGGGGACTGCCGTTTTTTCGGCAGCCCCTTATTGTGAGTATATGGAGGAGGCATTTTATGCAGGTCTTGACGATAAAGGATATCCTGCGCGCAACAAAGGGCGAGATTATTTCAAAAACAAGCAATTCCGCAGGGCTGGAGATCACAGGTGTAACAAGGGACTCGCGTGAGGTAAGCGAGGGCGTTCTGTTTGTGCCGCTGAAGGGCGAGAAGGTTGACGGACACGATTTTGTGAAGTCCGCATTGGAGCACGGCGCGTCAGCCGCGCTTACGGAAAAGGAAATTGAGCGCGCCAAGGGGACGCTTATCCGCGTTAAGGATACAAGAAAAGCGATGGGCGATATTGCCCGCTACTATAAAAAGAAATATTTTGTTCCGTCTGTTGCCATAACGGGAAGCGTCGGAAAGACAACGACAAAGGATATGGTTTACGCTGTTCTTTCGGCGCACTACAACACGCTTAAAACGCCTAATAATTTCAATAATGATATAGGTGTGCCTCTTACTATATACGGTCTTGGGGAGGAGCATGAGATGGCTGTAATTGAGATGGGAATGAACCATTTCGGAGAGATTGAGTATCTTGCGGGCATCGCGCTCCCGGACGCGGCAATCATAACAAATATAGGTATGTCGCATATTGAAAATCTCGGCTCTCAGGAGGGCATATTTAAGGCAAAGATGGAGGTTACAAAGCTGTTTACCGAAAAGAATACCTTGTTTGTAAACGGTGATGATAAATTCTTAAAGGCCGTAACAGGCGGACCGTACAGAGTAGTAAAATACGGTCTTGACCCGTCAAATGATGTCTATGCAAAGGATATAGAAAACAACGGACGCTCCGGTGTGGAGTTCACGGTTGTGTATGGCGGCGGTAAATTCAGGGCGGCGGTTACGCAGCCGGGAGTTCACAATGTATATAACGCGCTTGCCGCGGTATGCGCGGGACTTCATTTCGGAGTGAGCGTTGAGGAATGTATAAAAGGACTCAAGGAATGTGAGTATACATCGCAAAGGCTTGAAATAATTGAGCATAACGGCATTGAGATAATCAATGACTGTTATAACTCATCGCCCGATTCGATAAGGGCGGCTCTCAAGGTGCTTAAGGCTTCGTCTAAGAATAATAAAATTGCAGTTCTTGGTGATGTGCTTGAAATGGGTGATTTTGCGGAAAAGGCGCATTACGACCTCGGGAAGGACATTGCGCAGAGCGGTATAAATATGCTTGTGACAGCCGGTGAAAACGCGTCAAAAATTGCGGAGGGCGCTAAGGATAACGGTTTTGAAAATGTTAAGGTATATGAAACTACGGATGATGCCGCAGAAGCAATAGCCGGACTTGTCAGGGCGGATGACAGCGTGCTTGTCAAGGCGTCGCACGGTATGCATTTTGAGAAAATAACCGATATATTAAAGACACTCTGAGGAAGGAATAATATTTATCATGCAGAATAAATTAGTAACAATGGGATTTGGCTTTGTAATAGCCTTTGCAGTAACGGCAATTCTCGGTCCGGCGTTTATCCGCTGGCTGCACAAGCTTAAATACGGTCAGGAAATCCGCGAGGAGGGACCTAAGTGGCATCAGAAAAAGTCGGGAACACCGACAATGGGCGGAATCATGTTCATTGTAGGAATAGGCGTCGCGCTTATAGCGTGGCTTGTCGCAAGGTTTATTGTTACGGACGCGATTGAGGGAACCGCGCTTTACGCGCTCATAATATACATTTTTGCTCTCGGCTTCGGAATTGTCGGTTTTATTGATGATTACATTAAGGTTGTAAAAAAACGCAATCTCGGACTTACACCGCTTCAGAAGCTGTTATTGCAGCTTGTTTTTGCGGCTGTATATGTAATTGTAATGTATCGTATGGGAGCATTGAGTACGGCAATCGTAATACCTTTTATAAGATATTCGTTTTTTATCCCTATATGGCTGTATATACCGTTTGTCATGTTTGTTGTTGTCGGAACGGTTAACGCTGTAAATCTTACGGACGGACTTGACGGGCTTGCATCAAGCGTTACCGTTGTTGTTGCGATTTTCTTTGCGTTATTTGCGGCAATATGCGTATACGGAGAGTTGATGATGCATGTCGCCCTGTTCGGCGCGGCTGTAGCAGGAGGACTTCTCGGCTTCCTTATATACAACAAATACCCGGCAAAGGTATTCATGGGCGACACAGGCTCGCTTTTCTTGGGCGCGGCGGTTGCGCTCATGGCGGTTGCTATGAATATGCACCTGTATCTGATTATTGTGGGCTTTGTATATTTTGCGGAGACGCTTTCGGTAATAATGCAGACAACATATTTTAAGTACACCAAAAAGAAGTACGGCGAGGGACGCAGAATATTTAAGATGACGCCTATCCACCATCATTTTGAAATGATGAACTGGAAGGAAACAAAGATCGTAGGGGTGTTCACGCTTGTTACACTGATTTTATGTGTTATAGCATTTTTCGCTTAAAAAGGAGAGGAGCTGTATATGGCAAATTCGGAATACGGCCGCGGAACAAGACGCGTGACGGCCTCTGACAGCCTGACAAAGCGCAGAAACAGCGCAAAGCGTACAGCAGAGCGCGGCACACCCTCAACTAACACAAAAAAACCGGCACGACAGACTTCAAAGACCGCTGCATCGGGAGGCGCGGCATCGCGGAGCAGGGCGGCAAAACCTGCCGGCAGAGCGCGGCGGACAACGGTGACTGAAGAAGGAACGGCGCGCCGTTCTTCCGTTAAAAAGAGCAGAACCGCAGCGAGAAAACCGTTAAGAGAACAGATGGCAAGGGCAGGAGAGCTTGATTATACTCTGCTGTTTCTCATAATACTTATTGTTGCGCTGGGGCTTATCGTAATGCTTTCAGCGTCCGCCCCCACAGGTAAAAGAATATACGATGACTCGTATTATTTCTTCAAGCGTCAGCTGATATTCATAGTTATGGGCTTTGTGGGAATGTACATAATTTCGAGGATTGACCTTGAAAGATACCGATATCTTATACCCCATGCCTTCTGGGCGTGCGTTCTTTTGCTTATACTTGTTCTTATACCGGGTATAGGAGTAAAGGTAAACGGTGCCCGCAGGTGGCTGAATATTCCGTTTATTCAGTTTCAGCCGTCAGAGCTTATGAAGCCGGTTATCGCGATGTATATTGCCGACCTTGTAAGACGCGGCCATATTGATCTGCATAAGCTGAAGGATAATTTTAAGTGTGTGGCATATATCGGTATAGTTGCCTTGCTGCTCATGTGTGAAACGCATCTCAGCGGCACAATCGTTATAGTCGGTATTGCCATATGTGTTATGCTTGCCGGCGGAACACCCGTTAAGTCTGTAATATTTGCAGGCATAGCGCTCGCGCTGATGGTATTTGTATACCTTCAGTTTGACCCGACCCGAATGGAACGAGTTAATTCGCTGATTGACCCGTTTGCGGACGCGCAGGACAGCGGCTACCAGATCTCACAGAGTATATATGCGATCGGTTCGGGCAGAATTTTTGGACTTGGACTGGGTCAGAGTGTTCAGAAGTATTCGCATCTTCCTGAGCCGTACAATGACTTTATATTTGCCATTGTATGCGAGGAGCTTGGCTTTGTGGGCGGTGTTGTGGTAATTCTTCTGTTTGCGGCGCTGTTTTTAAGAGCGATGACTGTCGCGGTTAAGGCGCCGGATACATGGTCAACGCTTACATGTATCGGTATTGCCTCCCAGCTTGGTATTCAGGCGGTTCTGAATATGGGTGTTGCGGTTTCTATTATCCCGAACACCGGTGTATCGCTGCCGTTTTTCAGCTATGGAGGTACTTCAATTTTCATACTACTGCTGGAAATGGGGATATTGTTGAATATATCGCGCAAGAGTATAAAGAATTAATGATTATAGAGAGGTAATAACAGATGAGAGTAATATTTGCCGGAGGCGGAACGGGCGGACATATAAATCCCGCGATTTCCATTGCCGATTATGCCAAAGCGCATGATAAGAGCTTTGAGACGCTGTTTATAGGAACGCGCAGAGGACTTGAAACAAAGCTTGTGCCTAAGGCGGGATATGATATAAAATATATTGACATTGAGGGCTTCAGCCGTAAAAATATGCTGAAAAATGTCGGAGTTCTTAAAAAGCTCATGAAGGCGCAGAGCGACTGCCGTAAAATCATACGCGATTTTAAGCCCGACTGCGTGGTATGCACGGGCGGATATGTAAGCGGCCCTGTTGCCATGGCTGCGGCAAAGGAGGGAGTAAACGCTCTTATTCATGAGCAGAACGTTTATCCGGGACTTACGGTAAAGGGCTCGGAGAAATATGTTAAATATCTGGCGCTGAGCTTTGATGAAACCGTAAACCTTTTAAAGCACAAGGAGAAGTGCGTTGTTACGGGCAATCCGATAAGGACAGAGATACTAAAAGCGGATAAGGAGTCGGCGCGTAAAAAGCTTGGACTTAAAAAGACATCGTTTATTCTGATATTCGGAGGAAGTCTCGGAGCTGACAGAATTAATGAAACTGTTATTTCAATGCTTCCGCGGATAAAGGAAAATAAGAATATAAAGCTTCTGTTCGGAACAGGTGAACGCAACTATGAAAAGGTGATCCAAAGAGCGAACGAGCTTGGAATAACGGATAAGGATAAGAATATTGAAATAACACCTTATATAGATAATATGGCAGAGGTAATGGCGGCGGCCGATATTGTGGTAGCGCGTTCGGGCGCGATTACCGTTTCGGAAATTGCGGCTCTGGGCAAGCCCTCAATTCTTATTCCGTCACCGAATGTTGTCAGAAATCATCAGGAGCAGAATGCCCGTGAGTTTGAGCGCAACGGCGCCGCGGAGGTTATAACAGAGGATGAGCTTTCGCCGAAGGTTCTCTATGAGAGAATAGAAAAAATGCTCAGCGACAGCAGCTGTCTTGAACGTATGTCCCGCAACCTTAAAAAGATTGCAAAAACAGACGCTCTTGAAAAGCTATATGGACTTATGACAGATATGTCAAAAAAATAATATAAAAACACATGCTGCGGCATGTGTTTTTATATTACCTGTTATTTATAAACGTATCAACTATTGTATTGATCATCGTAACGTTTTCCTCGTCTGCTCCGTTATTGATCGTGGCGTTTACAATATAGGCCGTACCGTCTTCAGAAAAGTAGGTGCTTACGATACCTTTAAGTGTTTCGTTGTCCATAGCAGTATAAGTGTATTTATAGCCCTCATAAGCGCCGTCTTTATTAATATTGGCATAACCCGTTATGTCAATTGAATTATCACTCTCAAGCATCTTCATGAGTTCAGCTGTTGAAGTAAGTCTCTGAGCGGAATCTGATTTGGAAATATTAATCAGATCAGGATTTTCGTAGCCGCTCGCAACGGTAACAGTCACACTGTCAGGATTAGAATCATCAATCATGCTGCCGTCGGGAAGCTGTATTGAAAAACTGCCGTCAGCGCTTGTGTATTCGGTATAGCCTTCAATAGGAGCATACGCGCCGAATACGTTTATCGTAGGATCAACACGCACCGGCTCTGCTGTAGCTTCGTCAGCGCTGTCGAAGATAGGACCGCATCCGCTGATTGCAGTTATAAGCAATGAAGCCGCCGCGAGTGAACAGATTGTACTTTTTTTCATGAAAAAACCTCCTGTTTACTGAGATATTTAGTATATAATATACCAAATTTCGATTTTTGTCAAGCTTTTTACAGAATATTCTCTATTTTAATACGCGAATTTTTAGGAAGATGCCCGAAAAGAAATGCAAGAGAGCGGGACTTTGCAAGCGCGTCATATTTAAGACCTCCTGCGGAGTATGCTTTCAGCTCCGCAAGATTCATTTCAATATTATCAATCTCCTCATGATTGCCGGTGGCTGCAAAGAAAGGCTCATATTGTTCTATATATTCATACAGCGCGGAAATCGAGGCGTTAGCTGTTGCAAAGTCGTCGTTTTCAAGAGCTGATATAATCTTGTTATTTTCTTCAACGAGATTATCGGATATTTTTTCAAGATGACCAAGAGAAAAAAAACTGCATATTATTATGACAAATGCAAGCGAGAGCGCAATAAAAAAGCTTTTCATGCAAATTCACCTCCGTCCGGGATTTTTCAGCTGAATAAAAAGCTCTCCCTCCGCGTCAATTGACGCTATGAAAACCTCATTGATGCTCTTTGCGCCGTGTTTTTTTAATTCATCGGTTAGCTCGTCCTTTGTTTTGCCGCTGCGCTTCAGCTCATATTCATTCAGCTGCCCGTCCGCGATAACGGTGCAGGGGAGACCGTCACGTCTTACATCTGTGAGCTTCATATCCTCAACAGTGACAGGTCTTGCCTTATCGCGGGGAATAACGGACAGCTTGCCGCTTGTTTCAATGACGGCAACCTCCACATCTGAAATATCGTGACAGCCGTTAAGTCTCAGCTCCTCTAAAAGGTCGTCAAGGTTAAAGCGCAGTCTTTCGAGCTCCCGCTCATTGATTTTTCCGTTATAAATTACAACAGACGGCTGACCGATAATGAATTTTCTTACAAGCTTGCTTTTCAAACTGAGATATGAGGTTATCACCTCCGCCATAATAAGCGTAAGCACCGGAATGATGCCTGAGAGCAGCGGAATATCTACCGATTCCATAGGTACTGTTGCAAGGTCGGATATCATGATTGCAACCACCAGCTCAGACGGCTGCAGCTCGCCTATCTGACGCTTGCCCATAATACGAAGCGCAGTAATCACAACAGCATATAAAATTAATGTACGAAAAACAACAATTATCATCATTAACACCCGTTATAAGCTTTTGCAAATATAAAACAGATTATTCAATAAAATTTAAATACGCAGAAAAAATCACC
This sequence comes from Candidatus Ornithomonoglobus sp., assembly GCA_051877435.1. Classification (GTDB taxonomy): domain Bacteria; phylum Bacillota; class Clostridia; order UBA1381; family UBA1381; genus Ornithomonoglobus. Next base: position 27,598 of record JBJEIW010000268.1, on the reverse strand, counting down.
ATGCAAAACATTGAAAATTACTTGACTAATATAATTGAATTGTGATATAATATAATAAGTGTTTAGTGCTTTGAACGGAAATTTATATGAGGAGGATATAATGGCAAAAACTAAAAAATTAAGGATCATACCCATCGGCGGTCTTGATGAGATCGGAAAGAATTTGACTGCTTTTGAGTACAGCAATGAGATAGTCATTGTGGATTGTGGTATGGCATTCCCTGATAATGATATGCCGGGCGTTGATATGGTAATCAACGATATAACATATCTTATTAAGAATGCCCAGAAAATTAAAGGTATATTTCTGACCCACGGACATGAGGACCATATAGGAGGACTTCCGTATTTTCTTAAGGAGATAAATGTGCCTGTTTACGGAACAAGACTTACTCTCGGATTGGTTGAGCATAAGCTGAAGGAACACAATATGGTTTCGAGGGTTCAGCTTATCCGTACCCGCGCGGGTCAGACTGTAGAGACAGGCAAATATTTTTCAATAGAGTTTATAAGAACAAATCACTCTATTGCGGATTCTGTGGCTCTCGCGATTAAAACGCCCGTAGGTACAATAATTCATACAGGTGACTGGAAAATAGATTCGACCCCGATTGTCGGCGAACCCATTGACCTTGCAAGGCTGGGGCAGCTTGGAAACGAGGGTGTTCTCGCGCTTATGTCGGATTCGACCAATGTCGAGCGTTCGGGCTACGCAATGAGCGAGAGATCGGTAGGCGATAAGTTTGATATGATTTTCCAGGGCTGCGATAAGCGTATAATCATAGCGACATTCGCGTCAAATGTACACAGAGTTCAGCAGATAATAGATGCCGCCGCAAAGAACAACCGTAAGGTTGCCGTTTCGGGCCGCAGCATGGAAAATATAGTAGAAATTTCAATACTTCTCGGATATATGAAGGTACCCGAGGGTGTACTCATTAATATAGACAACATCAAGAAATACAGACCGGATCAGATAGTAATAATTACAACAGGCTCGCAGGGAGAGCCGATGAGCGCGCTTACAAGAATGGCATTTTCAGACCACCGAAAGGTTGAGGTTACAAAGGACGACCTTATAATAATCTCAGCTTCTCCTATCCCCGGAAATGAAAAGCCGGTATCGAATGTAATAAACGAGCTTTTCAAAATCGGCGCGGAGGTTATTTATAAGTCGCTTATGGATGTCCATGTTTCAGGACATGCGTGTCAGGAGGAGCTTAAGCTCATGCTTGCGCTTACCAAGCCTAAGTTCTTTATTCCGGTACACGGCGAGCACCGCCATCTTGTACTGCACAAGAAGCTGGCGGAGCAGGTGGGAATACCCGCGTCGCGTACATTTGTACTGAGCAACGGAACTGTTCTTGAAATGGATTCAGACAACGCGAAAATAAGCGGAACAATTCCGGCAGGTCAGGTATTGGTTGACGGACTGGGCGTAGGCGATGTAGGAAATATCGTTCTCCGCGACAGAAAGCATCTTGCGCAGGACGGTCTTATAATTATCGTTATAACTATTGACCAACAAACTCATGCTATGGTATCAAGACCGGATGTTATCTCCCGCGGCTTCGTATATGTCCGCGAGGCTGAGCAGCTTATCGAAGGAGTTAAGGATATTGCAGACGAATCCGTTACAAGCTGTCTTTCACGCCGCAATGTAGACTGGTCGATGATGAAGACCACTGTCAAATCCGGTGTTGCAAGATACATCTTTGAAAAAACAAAGAGAAATCCGATGATCCTGCCGATAATTGAAGAGGTTTAATCACAAAAGGGAATGCGCCAAAAACGCATTCCCTTTAAATTATTCCTCTCCGCGCAGTATTGCCGCAAGCCTCTGCATAAACCTCGTGCATTTTCCGACTGCCGCGGCTTCAAAACGGACTCCGGCAGCGGCAAGCTTATCCATAAGCTCACCGGGAATTTCCTTTGTGTATTCCACTTCGATCTCATAATCCGTTTTGTCAAGATAATCGTTTTTATCAAGACAGATTTCCACGCCGTCCGTATACATAAGGCTGTGACGGAGCGTGGTGAGCGAGCCGAGCAGCGCTGCCGGAACCTCAAGTCCTGTCATTTCCTTAACCTTCTGCGGTAAAAAGCTTTCGGGTATATTCGGTGTGTCATATTCCGCCTCCTCGCATATCTGCAGGGGACTGTTGGCATTTTTATGGACCTTGATCTGTATCTTATTCACATTGTCCTTCGTGCGGACGCGCAGGGTTATTCCGTTCTTTTTGAGGTCGCTGCCCGGGTCTGTATAGTAGCTGTTTACCTGCTCCTTAACCCAGTCCCATGCAAACATTTTTTCAAGATTAAGATAGGCTGACTCATCAAGCATACATTTTAATTCTGTTTCAAGCATTGCGTTAATCCTCCTTATACAAACTGATTGCGTTCTGTGTTGTATTCATAGCCTATAACAGAGCATTTCTTTTCAAGCTCTGTCTTATCCGCCTGCAAATCCTCGCATAACGCGTCAAGTGAGGGGTAAAAATCGCGGAGCTTAGTGTTTAAAACACTTAACAACATTGCCGGGTCATTGGGTAAATTCATAATATTAACGCCTCTGCTTTCTGTTTTTAATCCATTATAACAAATGTTATGAACATTTGCAACAGTATTTTACAATTTTCTCTTTATACACTTTTATTTATATAGCATGAAAAGCATATATTTTATGATTTTCCGTTGAAAAAACTTGACAAGTGAAATGTATTGTGATACAATTTATATGTGTGCAAGGAAGGTGTGTAAGTAGCATTTACCCTATCATACAAGAGAGCGGAGGTCATGGGCTGCGAGCCTCCGTTATGACGGTATTTGTGAATTTCAGCATCGGAGCAGTCTGCGAAAATCATCATGAGCTAAGCAGGGTGACGCGCGTTCACGCAGAAAACGCGTTTTGAGTGCGGAAATTTTCCGAATGCGGGTGGTACCGCGGGCATATGCTCGTCCCGGATTGTTCTGGGAGCGGGCTTTTTTATTTGCAAAAAATAATATTATTATAGAAAGGAAAAGTATATGTCAGAATTAACAGAGAAATTAAGACAGGAATTTGCCGCTAAGCTAAAGGCTGTATCTGACGCTAGGGAGCTTGACGGCATAAGAGTTGAATTTCTTGGCAAGAAGGGCAGCGTTACGGGTCTGCTTAAAAACATGAAGAGCCTTTCGGCTGAGGAGAAAAAGACCTTCGGGCAGGAGGTCAACAGGCTTAAATCAGAGCTGGCGGACACAATTTCAAAAAAGACAGAGGAGCTGAAGAAAAAGGAGATTGAAAGAGAAATCAACTCTATGCCGAGGTTTGACGTTTCGATCCCGGCTTATCTTGAAAGAGGCTCTTATCATCCGATCACGCTTGTTCAGCGCGAGTGTGAGAAGATATTCAAGTCAATGGGCTTTACCGTTGAGGACTACAGCGAGATCGTAACGGACTATGAGTGCTTTGAGTCGCTCAATATCCCTAAGCACCATCCGGCAAGAGATATGCAGGACACATATTATCTCACAAACGGTCAGCTCTTAAAGTCGCAGACCTCCGCGGCGCAGAACGCCATTTACAGAAAGTATAAGGACGCGCTTGTAAACGACGGCGTTCCGATCAAGGCGATATTCCCGGGCCGCTGCTTCAGAAACGAGGCGACCGACGCGTGTCATGAAAACACCTTCTTCCAGATGGAGGGCGTTATGGTTGACAGAAACATTTCAATATCAAATCTTATATACTTCATGAAAACAATGCTCTCTGAGGTATTTAAGAAGGATATAAAGGTAAGACTTCGTCCGGGATTTTTCCCGTTTGTCGAGCCGGGCTTTGAGCTTGATATAAGCTGCCTTATATGCGGCGGCGAGGGCTGCCCGTCATGCAAGCACAGCGGCTGGCTGGAGCTTTGCCCCTGCGGCATGATACATCCTGAGGTGTTAAAAGCCGGCGGCATTGACCCTGAGGAATACACAGGCTTTGCCTTCGGTCTCGGTCTTACAAGACTGGCTATGATGAAGTACGGCGTTAAGGATATCCGTGACCTCAACAGCGGTAACTTAAAGAGCTTATCGCAGTTTACGGACGATGAATAACAGGAAAGGGGGAGAACAAAATGTTTTTATCAATGAATTGGATTTCTGATTTCGTTGACCTGTCAGGTCTTGACAAGGTAAAGCTTATAAATCAGTTCTCGCTTTCAACAGCGGAGGTTGAAAATGAAATATTCTTCAAGGGCAGCGATTTAAGCGGCGTTGTCGCAGCGGAAATCAAATCGGTTGAGCCGCATCCCGACTCAAAGAAGCTGCATCTTTTAAAGGTTGACGCGGGAGACGGACAGCTTACAGACGTTGTATGCGGCGCTCCCAATGTAAGAGTGGGAATGAAAACCGCATTCGCAAAGGTAGGAGCAAGAATCGGTGAAATTGAGATTACGCCCAGACCTCTCGCGGGCTATATGTCAAACGGCATGTGCTGTTCGGAAAAGGAAATCGGTATCAGCGACAACCATGACGGTATCATGGAAATCACCGACGATATTCCCAACGGTACAGACCTCAAGAGCGTTTACGCTATTGACGATATTATATTTGAGGTTGACAATAAGTCGCTTACAAACCGTCCCGACCTCTGGGGTCACTACGGTATAGCCAGAGAATTTGCCGCGCTTTCGGGCAGACCGTTAAAGCCGATTGAAACGGTTGACCTTTCAAAATATAATGACCTTCCGAAGGTCGATATGAAGATCGAGGACAAGCTCTGTCAGAGATATTCATGCCTGCAGGTGGAGAATATTTCAACAAATGTCAGTCCGGTCAATATGAGAATTAGACTGTACTACTGCGGCATGAGAGCGATCAACTTCCTTGCCGATCTCACAAACTACCTTATGCTTGAAATGGGTCAGCCGATGCACGCGTTTGACTCGCGCAAGGTGAGCAGGATAAGAATCAAGCGCTTTGACAAGCCGTTCGTATTTCAGACGCTTGACGGTGTTGAGCGCAGCATAGACGAGGACACCCTCATGATATGCAATGACAACATTCCTGTTGCGATTGCGGGTATCATGGGCGGTCTTGATTCGGAAATTGTTGACGATACAACAACTCTTACTCTTGAATCGGCTACCTTTGACTCGGTATCGGTAAGAAAGTCAACTGTAAGGCTTTCGCACAGAACGGACGCTTCGATGCGTTACGAAAAGAGCCTTGACCCGGAAATGACGGTTACGGCGATAGGACGCTTTGTAAAGCTTATGACAGACATAGACAGCGGCGTTAAGGTCGTATCATCACTTACTGATGAATACGCTTATCACTACCCGCAGATAGCTCTGAAGTTTGACAAGAAATTTGTTGACCGTTACACAGGAATAGAGATAAGCAACGACACGATAGTAAAAACCCTCAGCTCTCTCGGCTTCGGCGTGACGCTTGAAGGCGACAGCTTTGATGTAACCGTTCCGAGCTGGAGAGCGACAAAGGACGTTACGATGAAGGCGGATATTATCGAGGAAATCACAAGAATTTACGGCTATGACAACTTTGATGTTCATACCGCGCAGGCTCCGCTCTATCCGGTAAGACCCGATATTGAAAAAACGGACGAGGATAAAATCAAGGATCTGCTTGTAAAGAGATATTCACTCCATGAGCTTCACTCATATGTGTGGGCTTACTATGACGAGTACAAGGCTCTCGGCATTGAGGTTGAGGACAATATAAAGCTTGTTAACGCTACGAACGCAAATATCGAGACGATCCGCCGCTCAATCATCCCGACACAGCTTTGTCAGGTAAATTACAATACAGCGTATGCCCCCGACTTCGGCGTGTTTGAGATAGGCAGGGTTGCCGACGGTGTTGATCCCGAAACAAATCTTGCAAGGGAGCACAAGAAGCTTGCGATTACACTGTTCAGCAAGACAAAGAGTGTTGAAAAGCTTTATATGGAGCTTCGTGATATGCTTGCGGTTATGGCTGACGATATAAAGCATTCGGCTGTTACCTTAAAGGAAAAGACCGCCTCACATTCATATCAGCACCCGGTAAATCTAAACGCGGTATGTGTCGGAGATAAGGAGATCGGCGAGATAGGCATTGTCCATCCGGTGGTTTCAAAGAAAATAGATAAAAAGGCGGCAATAGTATTTGCCGAAATTGACGTCAAGGACTTCTCGGAGATCGCAAACAGCAGTATAGCATACAAGGAGCCGTCAAGGTACCCTGAAATGGAGGTTGACCTCACATTTGTCGCAAATATGTTTGCTCCGATAGGCATCGCGATCGAGGCTTCAAAGTCACCGATCGTAAAGGATGTAAGAGTCGTTGACATTTATAAGGATGAAAACGGCAAGGCGATCACAGTAAGAATCACCTTCTCGGACAACAGCAGGACACTCACAAGAGAAGAGGTCGCGGCGGTTATTGATCCGATTACGGCAAAGCTTGAGGAAAAGGGAATAAGTCTTAAAAAATAAAGGGATGAAATATAATGTATGATGTAAAATCAATGCATGCCGATGAGTTTATAGATGACGGCGAAATCCTTGAAACTCTGGAGTATGCGCAGAAGAACAAGAGCAATCGTGAGCTTATTGAAGAAATTATTGAAAAGGCCTCGCAGTGCCGCGGACTGACGCACAGGGAGGCGTCGGTTCTGCTTGCCTGTGAGGATGATGAGCTGAATGAGAAGATTTATGCTCTGGCAAGAAAGCTAAAGCAGCGTATTTACGGAAACAGAATTGTATTCTTTGCGCCGCTCTATCTTTCAAACTACTGCATAAACTCATGCGTATATTGCCCGTACCATGTAAAGAACAAGCATATCTGCCGCAAAAAGCTCACACAGGACGAGGTAAGAGCGGAGGTAATCGCTTTGCAGGATATGGGTCATAAGCGTCTCGCGCTCGAGGCGGGCGAGGACCCGGTGAACAATCCGCTCGAATACATTCTCGAGTGTATCAACACGATCTATTCCGTAAAGCATAAAAACGGTGCCATCCGCCGTGTAAATGTGAATATCGCGGCGACGACCGTTGAGAATTACACAAGGCTTAAGGATGCGGGAATAGGCACATATATTCTGTTCCAGGAAACCTATAACAAAAAGAATTATGAGCAGCTGCATCCGGCGGGGCCAAAGAGCGATTACTGCTACCACACCGAGGCGATGGACCGCGCGCAGCAGGGCGGCATTGACGATGTGGGTCTGGGCGTTCTGTTCGGACTCTCGACATACGCCTATGAGCTTTGCGGTCTGCTTATGCACGCTGAGCATCTTGAGGCGGTATTCGGCGTAGGACCGCACACAATAAGCGTTCCGAGACTGTGTCCGGCGGACGATATAGACGTGGACGAGTTCTCAAACGCATTGCCGGATAAGATATGGCGCAAGATAGTTGCGATCATAAGACTTGCGGTTCCGTATACGGGTATGATCGTTTCCACAAGAGAGAGCGAGGCAAACCGCAAGGCGGCGCTGGAGCTGGGAATTTCGCAGATTTCGGGCGCGTCCTCAACCTCGGTGGGCGGCTATGTTGAGCCGGAGGATCCGGAGCACAATACAGCTCAGTTTGACAGAAGCGACACCCGCACCCTTGACGAGGTTGCGGACTGGCTCATACAGATGGGTTATATTCCCTCCTTCTGTACCGCCTGCTACCGCGAGGGCAGAACGGGAGACCGTTTTATGCCGCTTGCAAAGTCAGGCGCGATTCAGAACTGCTGTCAGCCGAACGCGATTATGACCTTAAAGGAATATCTGGTTGACTACGCAAAGCCAGAAACACGCGCGCACGGCGAGGCGCTCATTGAAAAGGAGCTGCTCAATATCCCAAATGCAAAGGTGCGCAGAATTACAATCGAAAATCTTAAAAAGATAGAGGACGGAATGAGAGATTTCCGTTTCTGATACAGAAAATGCCGCGGATAAAATGCTCCGCGGCATTTTTTGGGGAACGCGCGGTGACAAGTAAAAAAACTTGTCTGATATATTGACAACAGACAAGAAAAAGCATATAATATAAATGTAAATTATATTTTTTTGAAGGGAGAACTGAGTATGCAGAATACAAGTATTACTATCAGAACAGATAAGGATATAAAAGATAAGGTTAAAAGCCTTTACGCTGCTTTGGGTATGGATTTAACAACAGCAGTCAATGTCTTTTTCAGACAATCACTTCTTCATAACGGAATGCCGTTTGATGTGAGCTTAGATATACCTAATGCTGAGACCTTGGCAGCATTTAAAGAAGGAGATAAAATGGTAAATGATCCGACAGCTCCCCGTTATTCAAGTGTTGAAGCTTTGTTTGAGGATTTGATGAACTGATTTTTGTGCAAAAGAGGTAAGAAAAGAACTCTGATAATCCGGCGGTTGTATGATATTCACAATCTTTTGAATTATGTATTGAAAAAGTGTGAACAGTATGTTACAATGTTAGCCGTTGTTAATAAAAATCAAATAATTTCTCCGGAGAGCTTCGATAAAGTCGGACGCCGAAGGTGTACGGAAACAGTGTATTCCAATCTCTCAGGCAAAAGGACGGATGTTGAAAACAAGATGGCGAATATCTTGTTTTTGCTGATTAATAAGGATTTGTTTATGAAGGGGAAAGTCGATTTTATTCGGCTTTTTTGTGTTTTGTAACAAATTTATCAAGAACCTCCGGCGGAGCTGCAAACAAAAGAAAGGAAGTTTTGTTTTATGTTTGAAACAGTCGGAGCGGTTCTTGACAGAATCGACAGTTTTGTGTGGGGAATACCTCTTATCGTGCTGATACTTGCAACAGGAATATTTCTTACGCTGCGTCTGAGAGGGCTGAATATAAGAAACCTCGGCAAGGCGCTGAAGTTTATGGTAAAGAATGAGGAGGGCGGCGAAGGCGAGGTGTCGAGCTTCGGCGCGCTGTGTACGGCTTTGTCCGCCACGATCGGAACCGGAAACATTGTCGGAGTGGCAACAGCCATAGCGGCGGGTGGTCCGGGAGCGTTGTTCTGGATGATCGTCGCGGCATTCTTCGGCATGGCTACAAAATATGCGGAGGGCTTTCTTGCCATAAAGTACAGAACGATAGACAAGGATAACCATGTTCTCGGAGGTCCGTTCTATTACATAGAAAACGGAATGGGTCATAAATGGAAATGGCTTGCAAAAATATTTGCGTTTTTCGGATGCTGTGTAGGTCTGTTTGGTATAGGCACGTTCTCTCAGGTGAATGGTATAACCTCGGCGGTAAATAATTTCTTTGATCCGGAATCGGCATGGTGTCTTAATATCTTCGGACGTGACATTTCATGGACTGTTGTTATAGCCGGACTTGTAATTTCCATATGCACTGCGCTTGTTATAATCGGCGGTCTTAAAAGAATTGCCGGAGTTTCACAGGTTGTTGTGCCGTTTATGGCTGTATTTTATGTTCTGGCAGCGGTTATACTTCTGGGCTGTAATATAAATAAGATACCGGGCGCAGTTGCAGAAATAGTGCAGAGCGCATTCGGACTCCGCGCTGCTGCGGGCGGCGCGCTGGGCGCTATGCTTATTGCTATGCAGAAGGGTATAGCGAGAGGTATTTTCTCAAATGAGGCGGGTCTCGGTTCGGCGCCTATTGCCGCAGCTGCCGCAAAGACAAACGATACCGTCCGTCAGGGTCTTGTGTCAATGACGGGAACCTTTATAGATACCATTATTGTTTGTACGATGACGGGACTTTCAATAGTTATTGCCGGCTCATGGGTGCCGGAAAAGGGTCTTGAGGGTGTGCAGATAACAATGGACGCGTTTGCTTCCGGCTTGCCGTTCCCAACGGTTGTATCGTCATTTATACTGACCGCCTGTCTTGTATTCTTTGCCTTCACGACAATCCTCGGATGGGACTATTACGGCGAAAGATGCCTTGAATATCTTTCAAACAGAAACAGGACTGCCGTTAAGGTATACAGATGGCTTTATATCGCAGCTGTGTTCATCGGTCCGTACATGACAGTTGCCGCTGTATGGACGATTGCCGATATATTTAACGGTCTTATGGCTCTGCCGAACATAATCGCGCTCATTGCGCTGAGCGGTGTTGTGGCAAGGGAAACAATAGAATATTTCAGAAAATAATCAAAGGAATTTCAGAAGTGGCAGTGCATAACGGCGCTGTCACTTTTTAAATATAAAATTTAATAAAAAATTCAGAAAAAGTTTAAAAATTTTCAAAAAAAGGCTTGAAATATATGACAGAATATGATACAATTACATGGTAATTCGACAAGATAATATTGAGTCATACGGAATATGGTGAGAAGCAAGGATGTGGATTGCCGCGATGCAGTTGTCAGTGACGTAAAGCTGTATCGGTTTCGTAGCGATATGGTGCTCCGGAGAAGCCTTCATAAGGGTTTAATGAAGGTGCCGAAGGTGTAAGACTGTGGCATTTTGTATCTGCACAGTTGATCTCTCAGGCAAAAGGACGGAGATGATTGCTATAACGGCATAGTTCGTTTGTTTTTATCTGCCCGCCTTGGTTAATTATTGGAGCAGTTTGCATAAGCTTTATGCAGGTTCGGCTCTTTTTTGTTTTGTTAATAAAGATTATCAAAGGAGTTATTTTTATGGAAACGTTTAAAACGGTTTTATCAGCGGTCGATGATTTCGTATGGGGTCCGGTCATGCTGATTCTTCTGGTGGGTACAGGCATTTTTCTTACAATCAGAACAGGATTTCTTCCGTGGAGAAATTTAGGCTATGCTCTTAAAAGCACCTTGAGCAAGGAGGCGCGCACAAAGTCAAGAGGCAAGGGTGACGTTTCACCGTTCTCGGCTCTTACAACGGCGCTTGCCGCTACTATCGGCACAGGCAACATCGTAGGTGTCGCTACGGCGATGGTTTCGGGCGGCCCCGGCGCGCTTGTATGGATGTGGATCTCGGCATGCTTCGGTCTTACCTCAAAGTTCAGTGAGTGTATGCTCGCTATAAAGTACAGAGAGGTCAACGAGAAGGGAGAAATGTCCGGAGGCCCGATGTATACAATGAAGAAGGCTCTTCCGTGGAAGAAGTTCGGCGCGGTTCTCGGCTTCCTGTTCGCGCTGTTTGCGGTTATCGCATCCTTCGGTATCGGTAACCTTACACAGGCAAACTCAATTTCAGACGCTCTTCACTCAACCTTCTCAATCCCGACATGGATTACAGGCGTAATACTCACCGTCTTTGCGCTGATTATCATCATCGGCGGTATCAAGTGGATATCAAAGGTTTCATCGGTTGTAGTTCCGGTTATGGCTGTTTTCTACGTTCTGGGCGGTTTTATAGTAATCATCTGCAATATCAAGAACCTTCCGGCAGGTGTTGCGGAAATCGTCAGAATGGCATTCAGCTTCAAGGCTGTCGGCGGCGGTGTTGCGGGTACAATTGTCGCATCAATGATGAGCGCTATGCGCTTCGGTGTTGCCCGCGGTGTATTCTCAAATGAGGCGGGCATGGGAAGCGCGGCTATTACAGCGGCAGCCGCTACAACAGACAGCCATGTACGTCAGGGCTACATAAACATGACAGGTACCTTCTGGGATACAATCGTTGTATGTACAATCACAGGTCTTTGTATAGCATCATCGGGCGTTCTCGGAACAACAGACCCGGCAACAGGCGAGCTTATCAAGGGCGCTTCGCTGACGATTGCGGCATTCCAGAATTCAATTCTCGGCACCTTCGGCGGAGTTATCGTAAGTATCGGTATCGTGCTTTTCGCATTCTCAACAATTCTCGGCTGGGAATATCACGGCGAGAAGGCATTTGAGTATCTGTTCAAGACACCGAAGTTCAATATGATTTACAGAATCGTATTCTCGCTTATCGTATATTTAGGCGCTACAACAACTCTTGAAATCGCATGGAACTTCTCGGATATTGCCAACGCTCTTATGGCGATTCCAAACCTTATCTGTATGCTTATCCTCAGCGGTGAGATAGCAAGAGATATGAAGGACTTCCAGAAGGTCATCAAGAAGGAAAAGGCTGCTAAGAAGCTTAATAAATAAATACAAGGCTGCATATGATCAGGGGTTTGCGCCCCTGATTTTTTTGCGCAAAAACCGATTGACTATCAGAGTGAATTGTAGTATACTATACAATAGATAAAAATCGGCAAAGGAGGAAATGCGCGTGTTTTTATACAGTGATTACGAGGAAGCCGCGGAAACTGTACGAAAAAGAACGGAATGCAGACCGAAAACGCTTGTTGTGCTCGGCTCGGGCATGAGCGGACTGTTTGATGAGGGTATGGAAATACCGTACAGCGAAATACCGCATTTCCCGAAGGCAACCGCTCCGTCGCATAAGGGAGTTCTTCTTGTTACGGCGAAGGCATATATCATGCGCGGACGCTTTCATTATTATGAGGGATATTCCTTTGATGAAATCACCTTTTATATCCGTGTTATGAAGCTGCTCGGCGTCAGGAGAATTATTTTAACCAATGCCGCGGGCGGCGTAAATCCGTCCTATCGCGTGGGAGACATTGCGGCGCTTTCCGACCATATAAAGCTTTCAACGGACAATCCTCTGCGCGGCGCAAATGACGAACGGTGGGGAACAAGGTTTCCCGATATGACTGAGGCATATTCGGCGCGGCTGCGCAATATTGCCCATGAGTGCGCGGCGGAGAACGGGATTGAGTTAAAGGACGGGGTTTATTTTTATATGAGCGGTCCGCAGTATGAAACACCGGCGGAGATACGGGCAATCGCGGCTCTGGGCGGTGACCTTGTGGGCATGAGCACGGTATTTGAGTGCATAGCCGCAAGACACTGCGGAATGGAGGTTCTGGGTCTTTCGTGTGTTACAAACGCGGCGGCGGGAATTTCGGACAAGCCTCTTTCGGAAGAGGAGGTTGCTCAGACAATGGATAAGAATAAAGAAAAGATGTATATACTGCTGAACAGTATTATAGAAAGGACTGCTGAAGATGATTGAATTCAGTACGGTTTTCGGAAAAAGCGGCAACGCCACTGTTGACAGGCTCAATATAACGAACCTTATTGTTTCAAGGCAGAACAGAAATGTTGAGGTAGAGTTTGCAAACGAGCTGAGCATGACTATTGAAAAGCTGGCGCAGGCTCAGATCAAAAAGACTCTCGGCGCAATTCCGGTCAAGCTTAAAACCAATCCTAAGCTTGCGAAGGAAAAAAGGAATGTCATGTACTTTACCCGTCCGAAGGAAGGTGAATTGCTGACAGGCGGCGGACCGGAAATAATCGGCAGGGCAAGCGCTGAGGAAATGCTCATAGGCAGACCGATAAGGGACGCTGAGGTTGCGGCGATACGCTCAATCAACGAAGGCTCCGGCAGAGTTGTCATAACGGGCAGAATTTTTGACGCGGACGAAAGGGAAATCAAGTCAAAAAAGACCGGCAGGGAAATGCACATCGTTATGCTTGATGTGACCGACAACACCTCGTCAATTACCGTTAAGCTGTTTGTGGATAAGGGCGAGGACGACAGCAAATTCAAGGATCTGTTCGGTCCCATAAAAAAGGCGCTTAAAAAGGGAGGAATGTATGCGGCAATCCGCGGTACGGCGAAATATGACGACTACGCCAAGGAGGTCGTTATAATGGCAAATGATATTGCCGCGCTCCCCGCGCCGCCTGTGAGAATGGATACGGCGGAAAAAAAGCGTGTCGAGCTTCATCTGCATACGCAGATGTCCCAGATGGATGCGGTGAACTCCGCCGCAGACCTTATAGACCGTGCGGTTTACTGGGGACACAAGGCAATAGCGATAACCGATCACGGAGTGGTTCAGGCGTATCCCGACGGTATACACGCGTCAAACAATAATGAGAAAATCAAGGTGCTCTACGGTGTGGAGGGATACCTCATTGACGATACAAGGATGATCACCTATGACATAACGGAGGAAACCATAGATTCGCCGTTTGTCGTGTTCGATATAGAAACAACAGGCTTCAGCAAAACGGAATGTAAAATTATAGAGATAGGAGCCGTCAAGGTTGAGAACGGCGAGATAACAGACCGCTGGTCAACCTTTGTAAATCCGGGAGTTAAGATACCGGAGGAAATTACCTCTCTTACCTCGATAACGGACGGCATGGTTAAGGACTCGCCGCCGTTTGAGGAGCAGATAGACGATTTTATAAGGTTCTGCGAGGGGTGCGTTATGGTGGCGCACAACGCGAATTTTGATATGGGCTTTATGAAGCAGAAGGCGCGCGAGTGCGGCAGGAGCTTTGACCTGCCGTATATTGACACCATGGTGCTTGCGCGGTGTATGTTTCCAAAGCTTGCAAACCACAAGCTTGACACGCTCTGCAAGCATCTTGACGTTATAAACGCGCATCATCACCGCGCCGTTGACGATGCGGAGGCGACAGCAAAGGCATTTATGAAAATGCTTTCGCGGCTGCGTGAGGGCGGCAAAACAGAACTAAAGGAATACAATGAAATATTTGACATAAGAAAGGCGTCCATGAAAACGAGAGCGTTCCATATAATTCTTCTGGCAAAAACCTATGAGGGTGTGCGGCATATATACGAGATGGTTTCCGAATCTCATCTGAAATACTTTTACAGAACGCCGCGTATTCCCAAAACGCTGCTCATGCAGAAAAGGGAGGATATAATTATAGGTTCCGCGTGCGAGGCGGGAGAGCTGTTCTCGGCGCTTGTGGAGGGAGAGAGTGAGGAAACCTTAGAGGATATAGCGTCCTTTTATGATTATCTTGAAATTCAGCCGATAGGCAACAACGCGTATATGAAGGAAAGCTCAAAGCATCCGAACGTCCATAATGACGATGATCTGAGGGAGCTGAACAGGCGGATTGTGGAGCTTGGCGACAGGATAGCCAAGCCTGTCTGCGCAACCTGCGACGTTCACTTTATGGATCCCGAGGGCGCGGACTACAGAAAGATACTGATGCATTACAAGGGCTTTAAGGACGCCGACAATCAGGCGCCGCTGTATTTCAGAACCACGAACGAAATGCTTCGGGAGTTCGATTATCTCGGCAAGGAGAAGGCTTATGAGGTGGTTGTTGCAAATACGAATAAAATAGCCGATATGATAGAGGACGTTAGACCTATACCGAAGAAGAAATGCCCGCCGGTGGTTGAGGGGGCAGTTGACGGAATAAGAAACGATTCGATAAACCGCGCGATTGAGATTTACGGCGATCCGCTCCCGAAGGAGGTCAAGGAGCGGCTTGACAAGGAGCTTGATTCGATTATAGGCAACGGCTTTTCGGTTATGTACCGTATCGCGCAGGAGCTTGTGAGAAAGTCGAATCAAGACGGCTATCTTGTAGGCTCGCGAGGCTCGGTAGGCTCGTCGTTTGTGGCGTTCCTGTCGGATATTACGGAGGTTAATTCGCTTCGGGAGCACTACCTTTGCCCAAAATGCAAGTATATAGAGTTTGTGCCGAGTGAGATCGGACGGTCGGGCTGCGATATGCCGGATAAAAATTGTCCGAACTGCGGAACTCCGCTTAAAAAGGACGGACACGACATACCGTTTGAAACCTTCCTAGGCTTCAACGGCGACAAGGAGCCGGATATTGACCTTAATTTTTCGGGAGAATATCAGCCGGTGATCCACAAGTACACCGAAACCTTTTTCGGCGAGGGCTTTGTGTTCCGCGCGGGAACCATAGGCACGGTCGCGGAAAAAACCGCGTTCGGCTACGTTAAGAAATACTGCGAGGAAAAGGGCGTCACAATGACAAACGCTGAGATGAAGCGTCTTGCAAAGGGCTGCGAGGGCGTTAAGCGCACCTCGGGACAGCACCCCGGTGGTATCATTGTTGTGCCGTATACGAATAATATACATGAGTTCTGTCCGGTTCAGCATCCGGCGGACGATGTCAATTCAAATATATTCACAACGCATTTTGATTACCACTCGATCGACTCAAACCTCTTAAAGCTTGACGAGCTTGGTCACGATGACCCGACGGTAATAAGAATGCTGGAGGACTTAACGGGAGTTGACGCGAAATCAATTCCTCTGGACGATCCCGAAACGCTCAGTCTGTTCACCTCCAACAAGGCGCTTAAAATTCTTGACGGCAAGGACACCGGCTCCACCCTTGGCACCTACGGCGTGCCGGAGTTCGGCACGAAGTTTACGCGTCAGATGCTTCTTGACACAAAGCCGACGACCTTCTCAGAGCTTGTGAGAATTGCCGGACTTTCACACGGAACCGATGTATGGCTCGGCAACGCGCAGGAGCTTATAAGAGCGGGACTGTGCGACCTGTCCCACGCCATCTGCGCCCGTGACGATATTATGATTTATCTTATCGCCGCGGGAGTTGAGGCGGGACATTCCTTTAAGATTATGGAGAGCGTACGCAAGGGCAAGGGACTGAAGCCGGAGGACGAGGCGGCAATGCGTGAGCATAATGTTCCGGAGTGGTATATAGACTCGTGTAAGAAGATAAAGTATATGTTCCCTAAGGCTCACGCTGTCGCGTATGTAATGATGGGCTTCCGCGTCGCGTGGTTCAAGGTGCATATCCCGCTTGCATACTACGCCGCGTATTACACTGTAAGAGCCGATGATTTTGACACGTCCACGATGGCGCAGGGCGAGGCTGTGGCAAGAGAGGCGCTTGAGGAGATAAACCGCCATAAGCGCGAGGGCACGGCGGCGCCTAAGGAGGACACGCTAATACCTATTCTGGAGCTTGTTATAGAGATGTACTGCCGCGGCTATGAGTTTGTTCCGGTTGATCTGTATAAATCCCACGCGACAAATTTTCAGATAACCGAGGACGGCAAGCTCCTTCCGCCGTTTAACGCTCTGCCCGGTGTTGCGGACGCGGCGGCGAAGGCGATAACGGCGGAACGGGAAAAGGGAGAATTTAAGAATGTTGAGGATTTAAGACTGCGCACGGGAATAACAAAGAGCACGATAGATGTCATGGAGGAAAACGGATGCTTTGCCGGACTTACGGAGTCAAATCAGGTCAGTCTGTTGGAAATGATGTGATAAAACCTTGACATTATGCCAAAATAATGGTACAATAACAAACAATATAACTGAAATTTTGGAGGAAAGACAAATGTCGGAAAATGTATTTGACGTACTCAAGGAGCGCGGACTTATCGCTCAGTGTACGCATGAAGATGAAATTCGTGAATTATTGGGGAAAGAAAAGGTTACTTTTTATATAGGCTTTGACCCGACAGCGGATTCGCTGCACGTCGGTCACTTTTTACAGATGGTCGTTATGCGCCATATGCAGCTGCACGGACACCGCCCGATTGCGCTTGTAGGCGGCGGCACCGCTCATGTGGGCGATCCGTCGGGAAGAACCGATATGCGCCAGATGATGACAAAGGAGATTATAGACCACAATGCGGAGTGCTTCAAGGGACAGCTTTCAAGCGTTGTTGATTTCTCTGACGGCAAGGCTCTTATGGTAAATAACGCGGACTGGCTTTTAAATCTTAACTATGTTGAGTTTTTAAGAGATATAGGCGCGTGCTTCTCGGTAAACAAGATGCTCACGGCGGAATGCTTCAAGCAGAGACTTGAAAAGGGACTTTCGTTCTTAGAGTTTAACTATATGCTAATGCAGTCCTATGACTTCTTAATGCTCAGCCGTAAGTACGACTGCAAGCTGGAGCTTGGCGGCGATGATCAGTGGAGCAACATCCTCGGCGGTCTTGAGCTGAACAGAAGAAAGGACAACCGTCAGGTTTACGGTATGACGTTTACGCTGCTCACAAACAGCGAGGGCAAGAAGATGGGCAAAACCCAGTCGGGCGCGGTATGGCTTGACCCGAAAAAGACAACTCCGTACGAGTTCTATCAATACTGGGTAAACGTGCAGGACGCGGACGTTATCAAGTGCCTTAAAATGCTCACCTTTGTTCCCATGGACGAGATCCGCCAAATGGAAAAATGGGAGGGCGCAGACCTCAATAAGGCAAAGAGGATTCTTGCGTATGAGGTTACAAAGCTTGTTCACGGCGAGGCTGAGGCCGAAAAGGCAAAGGCTACCGCGGAGGCGGTATTTGCCGGCGGCGGTGTTTCGGACGATATGCCGACAACCGTAATTGCCGATGTCGTAGGCATGGGCGTTCTTGATATGATCGCTCAGACAGGTATCGTTAAGTCAAAGGGCGAGGCGAGAAGAACCATCCAGCAGAACGGACTTTCGATTAACGATGTTAAGTACACAGATGTAAACGGCGTTGTAACAGAGGATATGTTAACGGATAAGGGTATCATTATCAGAAAGGGTAAAAAGGTATTTCACAGAGTTGTCACCAAATAAATGGCGGAAATACGGCAAAAAAACATATAAAACTCTTGACAGAGCAGCCTTTCATATTATATAATATAATTTGGTATATTAAGATAATTCCATACAGGAAAGGAAGAAATTAAAATGAAATACATGGGAGTTAATGAAATTCGTGAGAAGTTTCTTAGCTTTTTTGAATCAAAGGGCTGTTTAAGACTCGGTTCGTTTTCACTCGTACCGAAGAATGACGCAAGCCTGCTGCTTATAAATTCGGGTATGGCGCCGATGAAGAAGTGGTTCACGGGCGCGGAGATCCCTCCGAGACACCGCGTTACCACTTGTCAGAAGTGTATCAGAACCGGCGATATTGAAAATGTCGGTCACACAGCGCGCCACGGTACTTTCTTTGAGATGCTCGGCAACTTCTCCTTCGGAGATTACTTCAAGCGTGAGGCTACGGCATGGGCTTGGGAGTTTTTTACAAAGGTTATGGAGATCCCTGTTGAAAAGCTCTGGGTTTCAATATATGAGGAGGATGACGAAGCAAGAGATATATGGGTAAACGAGGTCGGAGTTGATGCCTCTCGCATCGTCAAGCTCGGCAAGGAGGACAACTTCTGGGAGCACGGCACAGGTCCGTGTGGTCCGTGTTCTGAGATTTATTTTGACCGCGGCGAGAAGTATGGCTGTGGCTCGCCGACCTGCGGCGTGGGCTGCGACTGCGACAGATTTATGGAGGTGTGGAACCTCGTATTTACACAGTTCGACAAGGACGAGGAGGGCAACTATAACCCTCTTGCAAAGCCAAACATTGATACAGGTATGGGTCTTGAAAGACTTGCTGTTGTTATGCAGGGTGTGGACAACCTTTTTGAGGTTGATACCGTTCAGGACGTTATGAAGCATATTTCAAGGATTGCGGGCGTTGAGTACAAGAAGGTTGATGAAAAGACCGATGTATCTCTCCGCGTAATCACAGATCATATCCGTTCAACTGTTATGATGGTATCTGACGGCGTTATCCCGTCAAACGAGGGCAGAGGATATGTTTTAAGAAGGCTTTTAAGACGCGCTGCGCGCCACGGAAAGCTGCTTAATATTGACCGTGAGTTCCTCTATGAGGTTGCCGGTACCGTAATAGATACCTCAAAGTCGGCTTATCCCGAGCTTGAGGAAAAGAGAGATTATATCACAAAAATTATAAAGAAGGAAGAGGAGCGTTTTGACGCTACCATAGACAACGGTCTTGTTGTTCTTAACAGGTATATTGAGGACGCGAAGGCTGAAGGCAGAGGAGAGCTTACAGGCGCGGAGGCATTCAAGCTTCACGATACCTACGGCTTCCCGCTTGACCTCACAATCGAGATGGCGCAGGAAAAGGGACTTGAGGTTGATGTTGACGGCTTCAACGCGGCAATGACCGAGCAGAAGGAAGTCGCAAGAAGCTCAAGAAAAGACGGTTCCTCATGGGATGATGATACTGAATTTGATTTCAGCGCTCTTGAGGCGACACAGTTCACAGGCTATGATACCCTTGAGGGAGAGGCTGAGATTCTCGCGATAGCTGTTCCGGGCGCCGGTATAGTTCCTGAGGTCCTTGATGCACCAAAGGCGTTCGTTGTTGTTGATAAGACGCCGTTTTACGCTGAAATGGGCGGTCAGACCGGTGATATAGGTACAATATCACAGGACGGCGCTGTTGCAGGCAATGTAATCAATACAACAAAGACAGGCGGCGGTGTGTATGTACACGAGGTTGAGCTTGTAAACGGCGCGTTAAAGGGCGGCAAGGCTGTAATGACCGTTGACAGGAAAAACAGAATGGCGGTAAGCCGCAACCATTCCGCAACCCATCTGCTGCACAGAGCGCTCAAGGATATTCTCGGCACTCATGTCGCGCAGGCAGGCTCACTTGTTGATAAGGATCATCTCAGATTTGACTTCTCACACTTTGAGGCTATGACAAAGGAGCAGCTCCTTGACGCTGAAAGACGAGTAAACGACGCAATTCTTGAGTGTCTGCCGATAACGGTTCGGGAGCTTCCGATAGAAGAAGCGAAGAAGCTCGGCGCCGAGGCTCAGTTCGGCGAGAAGTACGGCGAGGTTGTGCGCGTTGTTTCAATGGGCGATTACAGCATTGAGTTCTGCGGCGGTACGCATCTTACAAATACAGCGCAGTGCGGACTCTTTAAGATTCTTTCGGAGGGCGGCGTTGCCGCGGGCGTAAGACGTATCGAGGCCGTAACCGGACAGGGTGTTCTTAATCTTATCTCGGATTATGAGGGCGTGCTTGCGAGAACGGGCGCTGCGATGAAGTCAAACAGACTTATGGAGCTTGACCGCAAGGCGGCTGCTGTTATGGCTGAGAACAAGGCTCTTGAAAAGAAGATTGAGGAGCTTAACGGCAAGATCGCGGCAGAGCAGTCAAGGTCAATGCTTTCGGGCGCTAAGGCTGTAGGCTCTGTAAACGTCCTTACGGTACGAGTTGACGGTATGAGTGTTCCTGATATGAAAACTCTCGGCGACAGCGCAAAGAACGATCTTGAAAACGGCGTTGTTGTTCTCGGCGCGGAAACGGACGGCAAGATTACTCTTATCGCCATGGCGTCAAAGGACGCGGTAAGGAACGGTGTTCACTGCGGTAATATAATTAAGAATATAACGGCTATTGCAGGCGGACGCGGCGGCGGTAAGCCGGATATGGCACAGGGCGGCGGCAAGGATGCGGCAAAGATTGATGATGCGCTTGCTGCTGTAGAAGCAATAGTATCAGAACAGGTAGGTTGATTATAATGGAAGATTGTTTATTCTGTAAAATAATCGCGGGAGAGGTACCTTCAACAAAGGTATTCGAAAATGATAAGATTTACGCTTTCCGCGACATTGCGCCGGCTGCGCCGGAGCATGTTGTAATGGTTCCGAAAAAGCACATTTGCTGCGCTAATGCGATAACAGCCGAAAACAGCTCATGTGTTGCCGACATTTGTGAGGCGGTACCGGAAATAGCGAAGGCTGTCGGCGTTGACAAGGACGGTTATCGTATTGTCAACAACTGCGGTAAGAACGGCGGTCAGACAGTTATGCATCTGCATTTTCATCTTCTCGGCGGCAAGCCGGGCGGCAAAATGTATTAACAGTAAAATCAGCAGGGACGGTTTTATGCCGTCCCTATGTTTTAAGTATATATTTAGGAAGATAATTATGTATCAGTACTTGATTTTTTTGCTGAAACGTGATACAATATAAAAGATTAAATGAATCTGTAATTATGAAAGGATGTTTTTATGAAGCGATGGCATATAATAGTCTTGGCGGTATTAGCTGTGATTGTTGCATTGATTGTTGGCGGTTCATTTTTTTACAAATATTACATAGTGCCAAAATATATGAAGCCGATAATGCAGGAGGTACAGGACCGCCTGAGAAGTGATGATGCGTTGGAGGACCTTTATGAGGAAGCGGTTCGTTTCCATGATGAAGGCATTATGGATGATGAAACGTATGCTGAGTTTATAAGAACCTATAAGTCATATACCGAAATTTCGGAGGATTCCGCAAGAGCTGTTCTTGAGGCAAAGGAGAATGATGATGCCTTGCTCGGAAAGGATACCGGCAGCAGTTCTATAACTGCAAGATACGCTTCAAGCAAGGTTGGCGTGGAGATAATCCAGACCAATGACGGTGAGGCTGTCGGTAAGGCAAACGTGAAGTACAGTACAGAGAGAACTTCGGACAGAATCAAGGCAGAGGACGTTGTAAATGCGGAAAAGATTATATCTGAGCAGGATGGAACAGAGGAAGACGTAACACCGGATGAGTCCAAAGAGGATACACAGGTATCAGACGCGTATGCAAAGCTTAAGGCTAAAATGACAGGCGATGAATTTGCTGCCTTTATGTCTATAATGAATAAGCTTGACATAAGCACCTTAAGAATATATGTTAACAACAGTGATAAAGAGGGACTTAAGAGCTATCTGCATTCTAATTTGTCCGATGATGAATACAAACAGATAGTAAATCTTGGCTATAAATATATGAATGTTCTGTTGAAGGACGAATAATATTAAAGGGGATCAGGATACTGACCCCCTGATTTTTTGCGGAAACGGAGTTAATGACTAATGAAAAATATTCTTGATAAAAGGTGGGGGATAGCCGCAGCCGCGGTTATATGCAATCTGCTGTGGGGAAGCGCGTATCCGGGTATAAAAATAGGCTATGAGCTGTTTAATATAACAGATAGTGTTTTTCAGAAAATGTTCTTTGCAGGTCTCAGATTTGTACTTGCGGGTATCATGGTTCTTGCGGTGTCGATCCCGGTTAATAAGAGGCTCCCTAAGCTGACCCGGTCAAATGCCGGGATCATTGCCCTTACCGGTTTGGTTTACACCGCATGCCAGTATGTATTTTTCTACATAGGTCTTTCAAATACAACAGGTTCAAACGGCTCAATTGTAAATTCATCAACAACATTTATCGCGCTTATTGCGGGGCATTTTGTGTATAAGGAAAGCGTGGGTATAAGAAAGCTTGCAGGCGCTGTTATAGGCTTTGCGGGCGTTATTGTAGTGCTTGTTTCAGGCGGAATAGGCGGTTTTTCGTTTTTTGGAGAGGGATTCATTCTCATTGCGGCGGTTTGCTTTGTGTTTGGCTCAATGATTTCAAAGCGTGCAAACAGGGAGAGTGACGCGATGACGGTCACGGGTTATAATCTTCTCATAGGAGGTCTTATTCTTCTGCTCACAGGGCTGGCGGGCGGCGGAACACTTGATACCGTAAACACCGGGGGAATCGCGGTTCTTTTATATCTCGCGTTCCTGTCAGCTGCGGCGTTCACCTTGTGGACAATGCTTCTTGACCGCGCAGGTGTGGGGAGCATCAGCTCATTTAATTTTATAATACCGGTGTCCGGGACAATCCTTTCCGCAATTTTTATGCACGAGAATATTTTTGAACTGAGATATGCGATCTCGCTGGGTCTGGTGTGCGCAGGCATCCTTCTTGTGAACCTGTCTGAAAAGGTCGGGAAATAGGATTTTCTCTCTAAATTGTGTCCCATTTTATGTGCAAATACAATATAAGCAAATCGCACAAAAATTGGCTGAAAATTTTTATGTTGTGAAGTTTACACAAAGAAAATAGCTTATTTTTGTTAATTATAAGACTAACATTTTCTTAAAAAATATGTTATTATATATATACAAGAAGTGAGATAGAAATAATGTGACAGATTGTATGTTACAATATACAATCTGTTTGAGGGAAAGTTTCTTCTCCGAAAAAACTACTAATAATTAAGCGAGGTAAGGCAATATGGCAGATTTACAGTTAAAGCACATTTATAAGAGATATGCAGGTAATGTTACAGCGGTAAGCGATTTCTGTATGGATATCGCAGATAAGGAATTTATCATTCTTGTTGGACCGTCAGGCTGCGGTAAGTCAACAACTCTTCGTATGATCGCAGGTCTTGAAGAGATTTCAGAGGGTGAGCTCTACATAGGCGGCAAGCTCATGAATGATATAGCTCCGAAGGACAGAGATATTGCGATGGTATTCCAGAACTATGCTCTGTATCCGCATATGACCGTATTTGACAACATGGCATTCGCTCTCAAGCTCCGCAAGACTCCGAAGGATGAGATAAAGAAGAGAGTTACAGAGGCTGCAAGAATTCTTGACATCGAGCACCTCCTCGACAGAAAGCCGAAGGCTTTGTCAGGCGGTCAGAGACAGAGAGTTGCAATGGGTCGTGCTATCGTACGTTCACCTAAGGTATTCCTTATGGATGAGCCGCTTTCAAACCTGGATGCTAAGCTCAGAGTTGCGATGAGAACAGAGATCAAGAAGCTCCACAACAAGCTCCAGACAACATTCATTTACGTTACACATGACCAGACAGAGGCTATGACAATGGGTACAAGAATCGTTGTTATGAAGGATGGTGTTGTTCAGCAGATCGATACACCGTCAAACCTCTACAACAATCCGTGCAACCAGTTCGTTGCAGGCTTCATCGGTTCACCGCAGATGAACTTCATCAATGTTAAGCTTGTTCAGAAGGGCAATGACCTTTGGGCAGAGTTCGGTTCAGACGCAGTTAAGATTCCGGAAGGCAAGGCTAAGAGAGCAGAGCTCAAGCCGTATATCGGTAAGGAAGTTGTTCTCGGTATCAGACCTGAGGATCTCCATGATGACGAGGCATTCCTCTCAACATATCCCGACGCTGCAGTAAAGGCATTCGTAGAAGTTACGGAAATGATGGGCGCTGAGACATATCTCTATCTCATGATCAACGGTGTACAGTTTACAGCAAGAGTTAATCAGAGAACAACAGCTAAGATCAATGATACTGTTAAGATTGGCTTTGATGTTAACCATATCCACTTCTTCGACAAGGATACAGAGCAGACAATTCTTAACTGATAGGGAAGTATATAATTGAATATTCGGACCGGGAAGCATGTGCTTCCCGGTTTTTTTGCAGTAAAAAGTGTGCAGCACGCGCTCTTAAAAGAATAAAAAAGGTCCCCGGAGTAACCGTGACCAAGAATCAGAATTCTACCTGCTAATGCAGGTGGGTCGCTTCCCGAAGGCTTTACAAGTCCACTGGCATTCACCGAGGTGAAAGGAGGCATGTGCGCCGCCGTCCGGAGAAAGCATCCCTTTTAAGAAGTGTTGGTAAAAAAATGATTCATACACGCGAAACCCCAGGGCTTCCTTATGAAATTAGTATACCACAAGTTCATGTAAAATACAAGTGTTATTTAGTTACATTTTTATTACAGGACTGTAACTTTATCAAATAAATGTTAATTTACTGATTTTCACGTTCCTCGTCGCGCTTTACAAATTCGTTAAAGGCGCGCTGGAGAAGATCCTCGTCCTCAACCATAACCAGCTCAGCGTCATCACTGTCAATATCACCCTCAACTACCATGATAAGGACCTCGTCTGTATCCTGTCCCTCGGGCATAACCTCAGCAAGCGCGAAAAATGTTTTCTTTTCAAGCTCAAAAACGTCAAGTGTTTCAAATTCAATCTCGTTGCCGTTTTCGTCCTCAAGGATAATTATATTATTTTCCATTGTAATTGTTTTCTCCTTTATTGAATATTTCTGTTATATATTTTAATATATTTTTATATAAATGTCAATCATTATTTTTCTGCTTTGCAAGATAGCTTTCAAGAATAAGACACGCCGAAACGGTATCTATTACCTTTTTGCGCTTTTCGCCGCGGGTGTTTGTCGTGTTCAGAAACCTCGCCGCGCCCATGGTTGTAAGCCGTTCGTCAACATACTCTATATTTCCGTCATATATCTCGCGGAGCTTGTCCGCAAATTTGTGCGTCGCATCGACGCGGAAGCCCTCTGTGCCGTCCATATTCTTCGGCAGTCCTATGACAATTGTTTCCGGCTTGTATTCCTCTATTATCTCTTTAAGCTCTTCTGTGAGCTTTTTTGCGCCCTTATTTTTTATCGTGCCTACGCCCTGCGCGGTCCAGCCCATAATGTCGGTCACCGCAACTCCGACGCGCGAATCTCCGTAATCAATTCCAAGTATTCTCATAATGACATCTCCGTAATAATAGTATAGGACTATTGTAACATATTAAATACAAAATTTCAACAAAATTTAATATTTCTTTTTGAGAACAATATTGACATTTGCAGAAAAAATTTATATAATAATATTTATTATATAGAAGGCTTAGTGAAAAGCATATAATTCTGATGGAAGGAAGTCGTGTATGAAAAAGCTTTTGTTTATCTTTAATCCGCGTTCCGGCAAGGGAAAAATAAAAAACACTCTGTTTGATATAGTAGATATATTCACAAAGGCAGATTATGAGGTTACGACATATCCGACACAGGGAAAAGATGATTGCGCTGCCAAGGTAAGCGAGAGGGCGGGAGAGTATGATCTTATTGTTGTTTCCGGAGGCGACGGGACCCTTAATGAGGCGGTAAGAGGAATGCTTTCAACAGATGAGGAAAAGCGTCTCCCAATAGGCTATATACCCGCCGGAACTATGAATGATTTCGCATCGGGCAACGGTATTCCAAAGGCGATGAAGGATGCTGCTGAAGCGATAGTCCGCGGAGAAACGGTAAAGTACGATATAGGCTTGTTTAACGAATGCGCGTTTATATATGTTGCGGCGTTCGGAGCTTTTACGGATGTTTCATATGATACACCGCAGACAAAGAAAAATATTTTCGGCCCGGCAGCGTATCTGATAGAGGGTATAAAGCGAATCCCGCAGATAGAGGGAATTAACGTCCGAATAAAAACCGTGGAGGGCGAGGAGCTGGAGGAGGAGGTGCTTTGGTGCTTTATAATGAACTCGTCAAGTGTTGCAGGATTTGAAATAGGTGATTTCTACCAGATAGATACAAATGACGGGTTGTTTGAGCTGGTTCTTATTCCAAAAAGCTCGAATATAATTGATTACGCCGCTGTAATCAGCGATATAAAGAACGGAAAACGTGACGCGGACGGTGTTAAGGTGATAAGCACAAAAGGAGCGGAAATCATTACGGAAAAACCGGTAAGATGGACGCTTGACGGAGAATTTGGCGGAGAAACCGGCAGTGTAAGCTTTTCTGTTGCGCATGATGCAGTGGAATTTATTTTAAACCGAGGAAGGGAGAATATTAATTAATATGGAGGCAATTGTACAATCAATAGTGGGGGCGCTGCAAGCACATAATGTTTCGCCGCAGATAATTACATTTCTTATTTCAATGATTCCGCTCCTTGAACTGAGGGGAAGCATAATAGTAGCGGGCGGGATTTTAAAGCTGCCGTTTATTCAGACGTTTATCGCCGCTGTAATCGGAAATATGCTCCCGATACCGTTTATTTTATTGTTCATTGAGAAGATATTTGAGTGGATGAAGAAGATAAGGGGTCTTAAGAAATTTCCTGATTGGATTGAGGCAAAGGCAATGAAGAAATCTGCACAGATTGAAAAATACGGGTATTTGGGCCTGTTTCTGTTTGTTGCAATTCCTTTGCCGGGAACAGGCGCGTGGACCGGCAGTCTGCTTGCGGTACTGTTCGGATTGAAGCCTGTAAAGAGTCTGATGTTCATATTCTTAGGGGTTCTTACTGCGGGATTTATAATATCAATACTCAGCTTTGGAATTATACAGAATATTTTGTACTGAATATCAAAGAGGCTGTATCAAAACAGAACCGGCTCTGTTATCAGATTTTTTCAGCTTTGTTTAAGCTGAAATTCATGTATTTGAAATTAGAGCAATAAATTATTGTTTGTACACCTTGCCCTCCTTTTTTAGAATTGCCGTAGGCAATTATCAAAAAGGGGGGAAGGAGAAAATCGC
>JBJEIW010000267.1:0-22095 GCA_051877435.1 Candidatus Ornithomonoglobus sp. | reverse complement strand
TCAGAACGAAAAATATGCAGGTGACTTATTGCAGAAAAAAACAATCACACCCAACTTTTTAACACACGAAAAAAAGTATAACAAGGGCGAAGAAGAAATGGTATATATCAGAGATCACCATGAGCCTATTATAGACAGAGAAACATTCGATTTTGTTCAGGCTGAATTTAAACGCAAGTCAGAGGTATACAAAAGCGACAACAGCAAGCATTCAAACAGATACGCATTTTCGGGCAAAATAAAATGCGGTTGCTGCGGACGCAGATATGTAGCACATTTCAGAAAGCGTAAAGACGGCAGTAAACGTAAAATATGGAATTGTTATAATGGAGTTAAAAACGGAACTGAACATGAGGTTAACGGCGAGATTGTAGGATGTAATAATAAGGCTATAGGCAATGATGTACTGGAATCGGCAGTTTTACAGGCATTAAATGAAATATCGCATGATAAGCAGGCTGTCATATCTAAAGTGACAAAAGTTGTTAATGAGGTTATAGACAGACAGAAAGACAGCCGATATGATTTCAAACGGGCTGAGCAAATGATTGAAAAGCTTGAGGGTAAAAAGCTGAAAAATATTGATATGTATTATGACAACATGATAAACGAAGCTGATTTTAAAAAGATGATGGATATGTATCAGGCTGATATTGACAGATTAAAATCGGAGCTATCAGAGGAAAGGCAAAAAACCGAAGCATTAAACAATAAAGATGAATTGATTGATAAAATCTGTAGCACTGTCACACAGCTTGTTAATTTTGAGGTGTTTGATGATTCCATAGCAAAAGAGGTGCTTGATAAGATAGTAATAATAAGCAAATCCAATATTGAAGTATATATTAAGGGTTATGAGGAACACGGATTTTTTTTTACGGATAATGAGTATATTTTGGATAATAAATACCAATATCTGTAAGTAGCCCCTTTGTTACATCATCAGGCATTGTGTAGCGCTGCGAGAGGTATCTGAGAGAAGCTCCCAATTCTCCGTTCGGACCGCCATACTCCATTTGCTAAAGTTATATTCTATAAAAAATATCGAACTCTTTTCCGTCAAGTCCGGTCTTGTTAATTTCGGCTATAAAGCCGTTTGCTATCTCATTTTTCTCTTTGGGAGATGCTGCATCACTTTCGAGAGCGTCAATTGCGGCGCGTATTGAATTCTGAAGCTTATATAAATCTTCCTCTGGGGTCGTTTCAGACTCCGTTTTTGTTTCTGCTTCCATTTTTGCTATTTCGGCGGTTATCCTCTGCTTGTTTATCTTGTATTCCTCTATAGTATCAATGCCATGTTCATAAGCCTCCTTCACTCTTTCAAGGCGTGTGTAAGCTTTTTGAATTTGCTGCTCTATCAGAGAATTGTTATCCTTATACCGCGGTTTTGCCTTTTTGATAGGGGCAGATAAATATGTAGAGGAGTCCATGACTTGATGAAGCTGTTCCAGTACAATATTATTAAGCTTCTTTACACTTATACCGCCGTTGCCGGGACATACTCCTTTATTACGGTTGTTGCAGTAGAAGTAACCGGAGCAGTTAACGAGCGGACCGCCGCATACTCCGCACCGCGCAAGGGACACAAGCCAGTGACTGATGCTTCCCATAGGTTTATAATACGGTCTGTATTTTTCTTTTTGTTCTTTCATAAGCTTTTGTGTCAACTCCCATGTCTCATTATCAATAATAGGTTCGTGCTCCCCGTCTGTAATCATACTGTCAGGATTATGGTAATTCCTTGAGGTTTTGCCGGAGGGTGTCCAGCGTATTTTACCGATGTAAACAGGATTATTAAGCCAGTATTCAACAGTCCTGTTTTCTATCCTGCTGCCGCGGTGTGTCCGTATACCGATAGCATTAAGATCCTTTGCAATACGGAGCATTCCGGTGCCTTCATTATAACGGCGGAAAACCGTTCTTATAACCTCCGCTTCTTCGGGGACAATAACATATTGGCCGTTCTCAACCTTATAACCGTATGCAGGACTTGAGAGAACACCACCGCGCTTTGCCTTTTCGGTCATGCCGCGCTTCACTTCCTCGGAAAGATTGACAGAATAAAATTCATCCATTGCCTCAATCAGAGCTTCAATGAGGACTGACATTTTATCGTCCCCGATATTTTCAGTGATTGATACAACATCAATACCACACTGCTTACGGAGCATGGACTTATATACAATACTGTCCTCACGGTTACGGGCAAATCGTGAGAATTTCCATAGCAGAATCACATCGAACGGCTTCGGCTTCTGCTTTGCAAGTCCTATCATTCGCATAAACTGCGGCCGCTTTTCGGCTTTCCTGCCGCTTATGCCCTCATCCATGAAAATGAATTCCTGCGGCAGAATTATATTATTTCGTTTTGAATATTCGCGGATCCGGGCGAGCTGAGAATCAGGGGAGAATTCAATCTGCTCATCTGTTGATACACGGATATATGCAGCAGCTGTTCTTGTGTCCGACATAAAAACACACTCCTTGTATTATATAATTCATGCAATTTTCAATGTTCAACTGATTATTGTAATTATATGCTTTTTACTAAGTTTTCTATAGTAAATATAATGAAAAAACTTTGTGAAGAGGTATTAACCGCATGCATTAAGTATTATTAAAATAGGTTATAGGACATACAACACAGAAAATAAAATGAATATGAGGTGCTCCAAGCGTCAGCAACGCTGACGTTGCCCCATTGGAGTACACTCTGACGGAAGGAGTGGTGCGGAATGGCAAGAAGGCGGTCCGATGAAATTACAGAGACAATCAACGGTACAGATAAACGCGGAGCATATACAGGATACCGATATGCTGACGGCAGCGAGTACACGACAAGGTGCTTTGTGAAGGATACTTCGGTATCGGAGGACAGCGAGGGCAAAACGTACATGGAGCGGATCGCCCCGCAGATGGTGCCGTTTGACAAATATCTTGCAAAAAATAATTTAACCAAACAGGAATGGTGGCGCCGGCACGAGGAGGCGGCACAGAGCCGTATACATAACTGTGGGATCAAGACAACTATCGTCAGTACATTACCTTCTCATTATAACAGAAATAAGCATAGCTTGTAAATCATGTTGCGGTGACGGCTGCAGGCTATATAGCATATATGTAAATATTGTACCAAAACTGCAGCCGTTTATCAGAAAAAAATACATTTTTC
Organism: Candidatus Ornithomonoglobus sp.; assembly: GCA_051877435.1. Classification (GTDB taxonomy): domain Bacteria; phylum Bacillota; class Clostridia; order UBA1381; family UBA1381; genus Ornithomonoglobus. The sequence continues at coordinate 18,923 of JBJEIW010000267.1, read as the reverse complement.
AAAATTAATCTATTGACTAATTCCAAATTTGTGATATTATATATATAGGACTTTTATACCTTTAAACATAGTTAAGGAGTTGAAATTAATGGCAAATATCAAGCCGTTCAGGGGATATATATACAATGTTGATAAGGTCGGAGATCTCGGGAATGTTGTTGCACCGATGAGATACAACATAACAGATGAGGAAAAAGCGCGGCTTTACGGTATGAGTGACTATAATATAGTGAGGGTTTTTGACGGAAAGTCTTTGGAAACCGATACTGCTGATGATAATAAATATATGAGAGCGAAGAAATATCTTCAGGATTGGATTGCAAACGATATTCTTGTTCGTGACAAGGAGGAAGCAATTTATCTTCAGGAGGAGACAAGCGAGGTAAACGGCAATATTTATTCAAATCTGACCTTTGTCGCACTTCTGGAGCTTGAGGAGCTGGGCAAGGAGAATATCCGCTCATGCGAGGAAATAAGGGAGCTGTCAAAGAAGGACCGCTATGACCTTCTTGAGGCGACCAATACGGATATGAGTATCATTTCATGCCTTTATGTCGAACGGGGAAAGCACCTCTTAAATCTTATGAACGATCTGAAGGAGGGAACGCCGGATGTCGAGTTTGTGACTGCGGAGGGCATGAGTGAGCGCCTGTGGAGAATAACGGACAAGGATATAATTGAAGATATTATTGAAAGCTTCAAAGAGCTGCCTCTTTATATTACAGACGGACAGACCAGATACTCAACATGTGTTGAATACCGCAATTATATGCGCGCAAATAACCCGCTTAACACCGGAAAAGAGCCGTATAATTACACAATGGTGGCGCTGTTTAACTCAAACTCAGACGGCTTCGTTATAATGCCGTCACACAGGAAGATAAAGCTTCCGCGGGGTTTTTCGGAGGAGTTCTTTGTGGCTGCTGTTCAGGATCATTTTAAGGTTGAAAAGATTATCGTGGACACTCAGGATGACAGCCTTACACAGACCATGAAGAACCAGATAAAGACAAAGCGTAATGAAACTAAATTCGGTATCTATCATGAGGGGAATTATTTCTACCGTCTTACGCTCAAGGACCCCGATTACATCAAAAAAGAGCTTCTGCCGGAGATGTCAAAGGCATATTGCAGCCTTGACACGGTAGTTTTGCGGAAGCTTATAATTAATGACATATTTAACATAGAAGAGGACTACGAGGACCTTGTTTCCTCAACAAACAGCTCAACCGAATGCTACAATGCCGTAAAGAACGGCAAGGCGGACGTTATGGTCGTTATGAACCCGGTAAAGGTCGAGCAGATCGAAAACGTTACCGCGGCAGGCGAGAAGATGCCGTTCGGCACAATAAGCGCGTATCCTAAGCCGACAGTCGGAACTGTTATAAACGTAAAAGTGGATTGAAATTTATAAAAAGAGGGGCTTTATGATATGAATAAAAGGCTTATAGGGTTTATAACGATGCTTGCGGCGGCAGCGAGCGCCGTATCTGTTTATTCCGCGGACACTCCGGCGGAGAATACAGAAATGCCGACGGGCGCGGCGCGGCCACGGGTCATGGAGATCATAAGCTGCGATAATGAGCCGGAGGTTATGCCTGATTATGAAATGGGACTTATGGAGGATACTCCAAGGTTTTACAGCTATGGCTCCGATTACGGCTACAGGGATATGGAGAAGCGGAGCAACGGCGACGACCGCAGAAAATGCTATGAAGAGCTGCTGGAAAGGTGCGAGTGGTTTGTATCATATACCGAAGATATACAGGCAACCGATATTAAGGCTACGGACGCAGAAACAGGGAATACAGTGATTGAGCGCGTATATTTTCTGCCTGAGCTGAAGAGCACCGCACATGATTATGATCTGACGGCAACGGAGCTGACTGAGGTCTACTATACCTTCCGTAATGATCATCCGGAATATTACTGGCTGTCTACAGAGGTGCTTTTCTCAACTCAAAGAGTTATTAATTCCGTTACCGGCGCAGTTATCTCGGAGAAAACGATTCCCAAGCCCTGTGTTTTCGGTGATTACGCAAAGGGCAGCGAAAGAGACAGATTAGATGATGCAATTGAGAGCAACGCTGAGAATTTTATAAGCCGCGCAAAGGCGTTTAACAGTCCTTATGATATGGCGAAGCAGGTGCATGATGATATTGCCGCTTCCGTAAATTACGGCTATGGCGAAAATCATGTTCCGCTTGATACCGCCTATGCTCACTCCATAGTGGGAGTAATGGACGGCGACAGCTCTACAGATTCTGTCTGCGAGGGCTATGCAAAGTCTTTTCAGCTTGTGCTTAACGCTCTTGAAATTGACAATATATATGTTGTCGGATTGGGCAACGGAGGCAACCATGTGTGGAACATGGCAAGACTTGATGACGGGGAATACTATTGGTTTGATCTGACATGGGATGATCAGTCATGGGGTCTGACATATAACTATTTTGCAAAAGGAACGATGAATTTTGATTTACACGCGGCTTTTGCTTCGATAAATACAGGGAAATATTTTCTGTATGAGCTGCCGGAAGTGCCGAATAAGGATTTTGATCCGTCATCAATAGTAAGGGCAACGTCCGCACCAACGGAAGCTCCGACAGAAACCCAGACCGCAACCCCGACGGCAAAGCCGACAGAAACACCGACTGCAACACCGACGGTAAAGCCGACAGAGACACCGACCGCAACCCCGACGGCGAAGCCGACCGCGACACCGACTGCAACACCAACGGCAACGCCGACCACGACACCGACTGCAACGCCGACCACGACACCGACTGCGACGCCGACAGCGGCACCGACTGCAATGCCGACAGAGACACCGACAGAAACGTCGACAGACATACCGACTGTAGAGCCCACAGAGACACCCACTGTAAAGCCGACAGATGAGCCGACCCAGACACCACCTGTTCCGAAGCCGATTAAGGTGACTGTGGAAAAGGAAGCATTCGAATATCCTTACTATGGAGTAACAATAATACCGGATAATTATAAGCAGGGCAGCAGAATGTTCATTGTTCTGTATGATGAGGACGGAATGCTGAAATCCTTACTGGATATTGAGGATTATGAGGGCGAGATATATCTGCCGTTAAAAATCAAAGATCGGATGGAGCTGAAGGTGTTTATCTTTGAAAATGATACAATGATACCGCTATCGGATATGGAGCGGCTTTGGTTTGAATAAAAAACGTAAAAAATTCGGGAAATTTATAAAAAATACTTGACAAGTACGGATCAATCTGTTAAAATACTATGCGTGACCGCATAGAAACGGTTCTGTTAAAATGCGTTTAAGGCGCGTTACCGTAATTAGCGAGTCTCCAGATAAAATAATTATTTTTATACAGGAGGTGTAATACAGATGTACGCAATAATCGAAACAGGCGGTAAGCAGTATAAGGTAGCCGAGGGCGATGTGGTTTTCGTAGAGAAGCTTGATGTTGAAGAAGGCGCAGAGATCACATTTGACAAGGTTCTTTTGGCTGCAGACGGCGATGATGTTAAGGTCGGAACTCCGGTAGTTGAGGGCGCGACAGTAACAGCAAAGGTTCTTAAGAACGGCAAGGCTAAGAAGGTCATTGTCTTCAAGATGAAGAGCAAGAAGAACGAGCGCAAGAAGAAGGGTCACAGACAGCCTTTCACAAAGGTAGAGATTACAGCTGTTAACGCTTAATCGCAGTTCGTTAAAACAGAAATCTAAGTAATACACATTCACGGGAGGTGTAACACAACATGGCACATAAAAAAGGTGTTGGTAGTACCAAAAACGGTCGTGATTCAGAGTCAAAGAGACTTGGCGTCAAGAGAGCTGACGGTCAGTTCGTTCTCGCGGGCAACATTCTCGTAAGACAGAGAGGAACAAAGATTCATCCGGGCAAAAATGTTGGCAGAGGCAAGGATGATACATTGTTTGCTTTGATCGACGGCAAGGTTAAGTTTGAAAGACTTGGCAGAGACAAGAAGCAGTGCAGCGTATATGCTGACTAATTCCTGTTTATCGGTCGGTACTGACAGATGACTATCAATCCCGGAAGCAGGAATGTTTCCGGGATTTTCTTTTTGTTACAGGGAGGAGGAAACAACCGGATGTTTACAGACAAGGCGAAAATATATATAAAGGCGGGCAAAGGCGGCAACGGCGCAATCTCATGGCGCCGCGAAAAGTATATTCCGGCGGGCGGCCCCAACGGCGGTGACGGCGGAAACGGCGGCAATGTTATATTCAGAGTAGATACCGGCATGACGACGCTCATGGACTTCCGCTATAAGCGCAAGTATGTAGCGGGAACCGGCATGGACGGCGAGGGCAATCACCGCAAGGGAAAGAGCGGCGAGGATATAATCCTTGACGTTCCGCAGGGCACGCTTGTAAGGGACGCGGAGTCGAACCTTATAATCGCGGATATGTCAGACCCCGAAAAGACCGCGGTAATCGCGCGGGGCGGAAACGGCGGCTGGGGCAACTCACGCTTTGCGACCTCAACAAGACGCGCGCCGAACTTTGCGAGAAATGGACAGCCGGGCGAGGAGAGAGAGGTAATTCTGGAATTAAAGCTGCTTGCAGATGTGGGGCTTGTAGGCTTCCCGAACGTCGGAAAGTCAACGCTGCTTTCAATGACAACGAAGGCGCAGCCTAAGATCGCAAATTATCATTTCACTACTCTGGAGCCTAATCTCGGAGTTGTAGACCTCGGAGATCACCGCAGCTTTGTAATGGCGGATATTCCGGGAATTATTGAGGGCGCGAGCGAGGGCGTGGGCCTCGGACATGAATTCCTCCGCCATATTGAGAGGACAAGACTGCTGCTCCATGTTGTAGACGTTTCGTCAATTGAGTACAGGAACCCGATTGAGGATTTTGATATAATCAATAAGGAGCTTGCGGAGTATGACATGGAGCTTGAGGAGCGTCCCCAGATTGTCGTTGCGAACAAGACCGATATAATTCAGGACGAGGACGCGTATAAGGCGTTCCTTGACGAAATGGAAAAACGAGGTCTTGAGGTGTTCACAATCTCGGCGGCGACAGGACAGGGCGTTAAGGAGCTTATGAATAAGACCTATGAGGAGCTTGCAAAGCTTCCGCCGATCGTGACCTATGAGCCGCAGATGGACTTGGAGGCTGAGCGTGTGCCGGACAAGAGCGGCAAGGGCTATGAGATAACAAAAGAGGGCGGAAAGTATGTCATCACAGGCTCATGGATTGAGGCTGTGGGAAATTCCGTTACCTTTGACGATAACGAGTCGCTGGCATATTTCCAGAGAGCGCTTTTAAACCGCGGCGTAATCGAGGAGCTTATGAATATGGGCATCAACGAGGGAGACATTGTCTCAATCGGTGACCTTGAGTTTGAATTTTTGTATTAAACCGCGTCGGATAACAAACAACAACAGAAAAGGAGTAAACTACAATGGCAATAAGAATTGGAATTATGGGCTACGGCAATCTTGGCCGCGGCATTGAGTGCGCAATAAAGCAGAATGACGATATGGAGCTTGCGGCGGTATTTACGCGCCGTGACCCTGCAGAGGTAAAGATACAGACAGAGGGAGTTCCGGTATATCCGGCGGCAGACGCGATTGCGCATAAGGACGAGATAGACGTTCTCATTCTCTGCGGCGGCTCGGCTACTGACCTTCCTGAGCAGACACCGGAATACGCGAAGTATTTCAACGTAGTGGACAGCTTCGACACCCACGCAAATATACCTACACACTTTGCAAACGTTGACGCGGCTGCAAAGGCGGCGGGCAAGGTAGGAATAATATCCGTAGGTTGGGACCCGGGTATGTTCTCACTCAACAGATTATACGCAAACTGCATTCTTGTTGACGGCGTTGACTATACCTTCTGGGGCAAGGGCGTAAGCCAGGGTCATTCGGACGCGGTAAGACGGGTTAAAGGTGTTAAGAACGCAAAGCAGTACACAGTACCCGTTCCCGAGGCTCTTGAGGCTGTAAGAAACGGCGAAAATCCGGAGCTTACAACACGCCAGAAGCACACAAGAGAATGCTATGTAGTAGCAGAGGACGGCGCGGACAGAGAGCAGATCGTAAAAGACATCGTTACAATGCCGAATTACTTCTCGGACTATGACACAACGGTAAACTTCATATCAGAAGAAGAGCTTGCGAGAGACCACAGCGGAATACCCCACGGCGGCTTTGTTATCCGAAGCGGAAAGACCGGATGGAACGGCGAGAACAACCACATAATCGAATACAGCTTAAAGCTTGATTCAAATCCTGAGTTCACAACCTGCGTCCTTGTCGCATATGCAAGAGCGGCATACAGACTTAACAAGGAAGGCGTAAGCGGCGCAAAGACAGTATTTGATATTGCTCCGGCATACCTTTCGGCAAAATCCGGCGAGGAATTAAGAGCGCAGCTTCTGTAATCAAGGGACACTGATGGATTATTTATCATACAACATATCGGTAAACCTCAGACGCATACGCAGAACCCGCGGCATGAGTCTTGACGAGGTTTCGGAGCAGACTGGAGTCAGCAAGAGCATGCTGCACCGGATAGAGCACGGCAACGGCAGCCCGTCAATTAACGTGGTGGGGAGGATAGCAAGCGGATTGAGGGTCGACCTCAATTCTCTGCTCGGTCCGCCGCCGGAGGAATCGCTGCTCATAAAGGCAGAGGACTTATATCCCGTAAAAGAGGTTGAGGGGCAGTATGCGGTGCGTACCTGTTTCCCGTATGAGGACAGCCACAAGCTTGAGATATATCGTATAGACGTGGAGCCGGGCGGAAGATATGTCAGCGGCGGCCACGGAGCCGGAACAAAGGAATATCTCGTAATGCTGGAGGGTGAGATAACAATAGATACCGGTCACGAAATAAAGACCGTGAAAAAGGATGATCTTCTGCGCTTTAACAGCGAGAATACCCATATATACAGCAACGAGGGTGTACATCGCGCGGTAGTGTTCTGCTTCTTCGTTGTGTGAAAATTAAATTTTAAACAGTAAAATACATAGCGTAAACAGCGTTCACTTAATAAGGTGAGCGCTGTTTTTTTGCAAAAAAACAGCAAGATAGCCCTGCTGCTAAAGTCGCATAAAAATTAAAATAAATTCACTTGATATTTAGTGAAAATTATGATATACTATCTATAATATTAAATGTCGGAGGCTTTTAAATGGTATCTATCGGAAATGACTGGGATAATCTGTTAAAGGATCAATTTGAAAAGGACTATTATAAAAAGCTCCGCGCATTTCTGGCGCAGGAGTATAAAACCCATACAATCCATCCCGATATGTACGATATTTTTAACGCGCTGAAATGGACTTCATACAAGGATACCAAGGTCGTGATACTCGGTCAGGATCCGTATCATGAGCCGGGACAGGCTCACGGGCTTGCGTTTTCGGTTAAGCGGGGAGTTAAAATTCCTCCGTCGCTTATTAATATTTATAAGGAGCTTCACGATGAGCTGGGATGCTATATACCGGATAACGGCTATCTTGAAAAGTGGGCGAGGCAGGGAGTATTGCTTTTAAATTCTTCTCTGACAGTACGCAGCGGCATGGCAAACTCACACCGCAGCAAGGGCTGGGAACAGTTTACCGGCAGAATTACAGAGCTTTTAAACGAGCGTGAGGACCCGGTAATATTCATGCTCTGGGGCAATAACGCCAAAGAAAAAATGAAGCAGATCACAAATCCGCAGCATTTGATCCTCACCGCGGCGCATCCAAGCCCGTTATCTGCAAGCCGCGGCTTTTTCGGCTGCGGACACTTTAAGCTGGCAAACAAGGTGCTCGCGCGCAACGGCAAGGAGCCTATCGACTGGCAGATAGAAAATATCGGTGAAAAGTGATGTATATATTCGGAATTACAGGTCCTACGGGCGCGGGAAAGTCCACAGTGAGCGATTATTTCAGAGAGCTTGGAGTGTATGTGGCGGATGCGGATAAAGCGGCGCGGGCGGTTGTCGGGAAAGGAACGCCGTGCCTTGACGAGCTGCAAAAAGCCTTTGGCAGCGGAATTATAAACAGTGACGGTGAATTGAACCGCAGGATGCTTGGCGAAATTGTTTTCGCGGATGAAAATAAACTGTCGTTATTGAACGGGATAACGCATAAATATATAAAGAAGTATCTTGAGAGGGAGCTTGACGCTTCCGGCGCGGCGATAGGCGCGATTGACGGCGCCGTAATAATAGGCAGCCCGGTACAGAGCATGTGCCGCAGGCTGGCGGTGGTTACGGCTGACAGCGGCGTAAGAGCAGACAGGATAACGGCGCGGGACGGACTGAGCCGCGCCGATGCGGAAAAGCGGATTGACGCGCAGATGTCCGATGCTGAATATATCAGTCATGCGGACTATATTATAAAAAATAATAAAAATGATGAATTAGGAGAGCAAATTGAGCACATCTACAACGAGATCAAGGCTGCAGCAGAAAAAGAATCAGCGCCGTAAGGCGAGAAAAAAGAGGGCACAGAGAAATCTTTTTATACTGCTGTGCATAGCGGTTGTAACTGTCGCCTCTGTTTTGGGAATACGCGGCGGACTGAGGCTCAGCAGACAGGTCAAATATCCTGTGCAGTACAGCGGCTATATTGTACGCTATGCGAGGGAAAATGAGCTTGATCCGTATCTTGTAATAGCGGTAATAAAGCAGGAAAGCAACTTTGTGGCGGATGCGCGTTCACCGTATGCCGGAGGGCTTATGCAGCTCACAGAGGAAACAGCGATGGAATACGCGGAAAAAATGGGGCTTGAATATTACAATTATATGGATCCGGAAACAAATATAAGAATAGGCTGCTTTGTGCTGAGAAACCTGATAGACCGCTATGGCGTTGTAAATACCGCTCTTGCCGCATATAACGCGGGAGCCGGGAACGTGGATAAATGGCTGTCTGACCCGGGATGCAGCGCTGACGGAATGACGCTTACATATATACCGTTCACAGAAACGCGTAATTATGTAGACAAAATCAATTACTATATGGAAGAATACAGAAATAATGCTGAACTGTAACAGAGCCGAGCGGCTCTGCTGAAATAAAGGAAAGGAATGAACAATTTATGAAAAAAGTAATTACAATCGGAAGACAGTACGGCTCGGCAGGTCACGATATAGGCGAGCTTATCGCAAAGGAGCTTGGATATAAGTTCTATGATAAGGAGCTTGTGGAGATGGCTGCTAAGGAGAGTAATATTTCAAGCGAGGCTGTGAAGCATATTGACGAGAGAGCGTCGTCAAGTCTTTTATATTCACTGGCAAGCGGCAGTTATTCGGTGAGAGGTATTGCGGGACCGCTTTACTATGAAATGCCTCTTAATGACAAGCTTTTCATTGCCCAGTCAAATGTTATAAAGAAGGTTGCATCAGAGGATAACTGTGTGATAGTCGGACGCTGCGCGGATTATGTGCTCGAGGAGGAGGAGAATATCGATCTTCTTAACGTATTCGTTCACGCTCCGCTGGACTTCAGAATAGGAAGGGTTATGGAAGCGTTTAAAATTCCTCAGAAGAAAGCAAAAGAAAGAGTTGTAAAGACCGATAAGCAGCGTAAGACATATTACAGCTACTATGCAAACCGCGATTGGGGCAATATGCAGAATTACGATATCTGCATCAATTCAGAAAAGCTGGGAATTGAGCGCGGCGCCAAATTAATAATTGATTACATAAGGGGACTTGAGGATTAATGATTGTTATTGAGTATATAAAATCCGTTATTCTCGGAATTGTTGAAGGTATAACCGAATGGCTGCCGATAAGCTCCACCGGGCATCTTATAATTGTAAACGAGCTGATGAAGTCGCCGGGTTCGTTTACGGTAACAGAGGACTTTTTCCCGATGTATCTGTATGTGATACAGCTTGGCGCAATACTGGCGGTATGTACGCTGTTCTTTCATAAGTTGAATCCGTTTTCGCCAAAGAAATCAAAAACGGAAAAAAGCGACACATGGCAGATGTGGTTCAAGGTGATTGTGGGCGTGATTCCGGCGGGAGTTATCGGTCTGCTTTTAAACGATTTTATGGATACGATTGAAACATGGCAGGTCGTTTCGGCAATGCTTATCCTATACGGTATCGCGTTCATAATAGTAGAGCGTATAAATCTTAAAACAAAGGTTACGGATATAAACAGTATGAGCTATAAAACCGCGTTTATAATCGGACTGTTTCAGGTCTTATCCATCGTACCCGGCACATCGCGTTCAGGCTCAACAATTCTGGGAGGAAGAATCGCGGGATGTGAAAGAGCTGTTGCGGCGGAATTTTCGTTCTTTCTCGCGATCCCAATCATGTTCGGAACGACCCTTATAAAGCTTGTAAAATATGACGGGGTCATCACATCAAACCAGTGGGGTATTCTCATTACCGGCTTTCTGGTATCGTATCTTGTATCGCTGCCAATCATAAGGTTCCTTATGAACTTTGTAAAGAAGCACAGCTTTACGGCATTCGGCTGGTACAGAATCCTTGTCGGCATTGTGGTTATCGCATTCTTTACGCTGACAGGATTTTAATCAATATAACTTAGACGACAAAGAGCTTAGAAATCGTTACCACGCGATTTCTAAGCTCTTGTTTGTTTGGCAGACCGGGTCTGCCGTGCTTTATAATTCTTTTGTGAAGCAAGCGCATAAAGGCTTCAAGGTTTCCATACTTTCCATGAGATATACCTTTACATATGCCGCCTCCGCAGCGTTTAGGGGCATAGATACCGACGCGTCTCCCTCCGAGACATCTGTTATAGCTGCGCTCAACAGTATGCCGTCTGCGGCATAGGCAGCTGTAATAAGCTTTGCGCCGTCTATGGCGCCTTTCAGGGCTACGCTTATTCCGCCATCATTCAGCGTCACACTTTCAATTCCGCAGCTCTCATCCGGAGGATCTGTTCCCTCCGGAGCCGCGAATACTTCTCCTGTGTCGTAAATTCCCAAAACGTTTTCAAGCTGTTCATCGCAGATATTATCGGCGTCTGCTTTTATTCCTATTTCGGAGGACGCGTCGCCGCTGTAGCGCACTTTAAGCGTAAACAGCATGCCGTCCGCCGTGATGTTGTCGGTGTTGTACCAGGTGACGAATAAGCCCTCCTCGGTTTCCTCGCCGAGGTTTGTGTTCAAATTCTCGGAAAGCATATCCGTGTTGGGGATTATATCAAGAATTTCAACCTCGTTTTTATCGTACTCAATATTAAAGCAGAAGCCCGCGATGCCGCTGTTGTTTTCAAGCACAACGGGGATGTACGCCTCGCCGTTCTCGTCTACCGCTGCTGACTCTATCTTTACGCGCAGATTTTCAATCACATCCGACACTTCAAAAAGCGTCACTTCGGAACTGCCTACGAGGTATTGGGCAAGCTTTACAACATCCTTTATGTCAACCTTTTCATCATCGTTTACATTCGCCGCCGTTAGCTGCCGCTCAGTCAGAGTTTCGAGCCTTGTAACATACCGCGCGAGCAGCGTGAGGTCGTAAACCGTGATGTCTCCGTCCTCATACACGTCGCCGGGGATTGTCTCAGCCGCAGTCACCGAGGAGGAGGTTGTGTAGAGCGCTATGCTCCTGCCGGCGGAATTGCATACATCCTTGCCGCCGTACGAAACGGATACCGCCGCAGTATCTCCCGTCACGGCGTCGTCGCTCAATCTGAACCGCACTGTAAAAAGCTCACCGTTCATATCAGTGTCGCTGTTGCTGTAGCACAAGACGTAAAGCTCGTCTCTGTCCGTGTCATCAAGGTTGGTTTCAAAGCTTCCGCCGAAGCCGGAGTTCGGAATGATCTCCTCCGGCGTCAAAAGCTCCTTATCGTAATTGACGGTAAGCTTGTATGCCGCTATGCCGGGATTTGCCACGATATTGAATTTCATATCCGCCGTGCCGCCCGGGAACGCTTTAACCTCGGGCATCACCACGGATGGACCCGACGCGTCCGCGACAAGTATCACACATTCGTCATAGCAGCCGTTCGCGCTCTGCGCTCTTACAACCGCCGAGCCGGGGGCGCGGGCGGTCACTATTCCCTGAGCGTTCACGGAAGCCGCAGTCTCGTTGTCAGAGGAATATATCAAGCTCTTGTCCGTAGCGTTTTCCGGCATGACCGACGCGTTAAGCGCGGCGGCGTCGCCGGGTGCGAGGGTGATGCTGCTTTGCGGAATGGAAACAGAAAGCGTGTTGACGCGCTCGGTATCGGATATTACGTTTATCGCGCAGGCAAACTCGCGGCCGGAGCCTATTCTCGCCTTGATAAGCGCCGCGCCGGTTTTGACCGCGGTAACAAGCCCCGTCCCGTCGACGGTCGCAACGTTGGTGTTTGTCGACGACCATGTTATATTTGCCGACGCTCCCTCAGGGGAAAGCTCGGCGGAAAGCTGCAGGGTCTCGCCGGCTGTGAGACTTGCCGAGGTTTTATTAAGCGCGGTAATCTCCGCCGCCGCATCCGTTCCGCTTACGGTTACCGTAACCGATGCCGAAACTCCAAGCTCCGTCGTGACCGTTACGAGAGCCGTACCCGCGCCTGTTCCGGTAACGTTTCCACAGGAGTCAACCGCGGCGACAGAGTCGTCGCTCGATGTCCATGTAAGCTCTCGGTCATAGCCGTAAAGCTCCATAGCCACCGCCGCTGTTTCGCCCTTGGCAAGGCTGATGGAGGAGTTGCGGGGGTAGAGGTAGTATGCATAGCCTGATATTTGATGTGTTGAGCCTCCGTTGCTGCATAAAAGAGTTCCTTTGTTGACGCAATTGTAAGAATGATTACGGTTGCCGCCTATGCCATAAGCATCGCCAGCACTTGTAATTGTTCCGGTGTTTAAACAGTTATATGTGGAGCCGTAATATCCGCATATTCCCCCTATACTATCGTAATAAACCCTACAAGAAGTTACATTTGCCGTATTGACAGAATTTTTAATTATTCCGTATGATCCCGATATTCCACCAACCTCATAACTTCCTGAAACATTTCCGTCATTTATGCAGCCTGTTATTGTACCTCCACTGCAGTCTCCAATTATACCGCCGACCCCATTATCGGAAGACGAAACAGTACCGCTGTTTATACAATTTGTTATTGCACCGCTGCTGCTTGATCCCGATATACCTCCACAGTGATCAGCTGATGCCGTAATAGTTCCGCTGTTGTTGCTGTTTGTTATCGTTCCGGTGTTATATCCCGATATACCTCCTGATCTATATTTCCCAGAGACATATCCGGTATTTGCACAATCCGTTATAAGGTTAACGCTGGTTCCTGTAATGCCGCCTGTGTTATAACCGGATGCGCGAATCGTTCCGCTGTTGCCGCAGTTTTGTACACATCCGGAGCTATAACCCGCAATACTGCCGGCGTCATCTGTGGAAGCTGTCACGTCGCCGCTGTTATCGCAGCCTGTTATATTGCCGTTATTTTCGGCAATTATACCTCCGGCGCAGCGCGCTTTTGCAGTCACATCTCCGCTGTTATCGCAGTCTGTTATTTCGCCTGTGCTGTACCCCGCGATACCTCCGGCATTGTTCGCGGCGCTTGTTACCTTTGCGCTGTTTATGCAGCTCCGGATCTCTTTAGCGCAGCTGTAGCCGGCAATTCCTCCCGTATAGGGTGTGAATGCCTCCGAGTAGCCGCCGTCCACCGTGCCGCTCACAGCGCATGAGATTATTGAGGAGCCGGTCTCGGCATAGCCTGTTAACGCGCCGGTGTAGCGCGAGCCTTTGATGCTGACGTTTTCGAGTTTGAGGTTTGTCAGGGTACCCTCGAGGTAGCCTATAAGCCCCACGCTTTTATAGCTTAAGTCCATGGATAAATTCTTTATTACAAAGCCCGCGCCGTCAAGCGCGCCGGTGAAGGCGCCCTCCGTTTCGTTGCCTATGGGCGCGATTGACACGCCCGCCATATCAATATCCGCGCCGAGCTTATATGCTGCGCCGAGATTGCTCCGCACGTCGTTAAGCTCCGCCGCGGTGGTAATTATATATGGGTTCTGCGGAGTTCCGTCGCCGGACGCCGCCGCCGAGGGAACAAGCCCCATTGCAAGCGCGAGGACGGTTAGTAATGATAATCCCTTCTTTTTCATGGTTTATATATCCCCCTTCTGTTCTTGTTCTATTATGCCCGTGATATTCGAACCCGAAACCGACGCGCTGCCGCTGTAACGGATCGCGTTTCTGAGCTTAACGCCGTCTCTGCTTTTGTTTTTTACCGTAACATTCACGCATGAAACAGACGGCAGGTTTATTTCCTGCGGAACAAGTCCGGTTACCGACAGCGTGTTAAGTCCGGAGATGACCGCGTTTTCTGAATACAGGTCGCCGTTTGCGGCAAGCTCCCCCTTGCCCGAGATCGTTCCCGAAACTATCGAGGTGTCGCTCCAGAGCGTAAGTCTTCCGTCAATTATTATCTCGCTCATATCTCCTATGACCGCCGCGCCCTTTACGCTTATCTGCGAGCCTTCGCCGATATTTATCGTTCCGCCGTCAGTTATCGTGAGCTTTCCGTCAACCGTAAGGCTGCCTCCATTTATGACGGAGATATTGCCCGTGGAGGTCGTAAAGAATTTATTTGCAGTAATGTCCGCGCCGTCTATTATAACATCGGCATCGGTAATAAAGCCGTCGGTATATGCCGCGTCGCTTGTGAGCCGCGCTGCCGCGCTCTCGAGCATCGAGGACGCGTTTATTATAGGCTTGCCGCTGTTTTCATACGTTTTATAATAAAGCTTTCCCTTGATATTCAAAGCGCCCTTTCCTGAAAGGAGAAGCCTGTCGGCGTATATGTCGCCGTCCGTCTCCTGCGTGACGTTTCCGCAGAGCGTAAGCGTTTTTGCCGAGTACGCGCCGCCGCCGGATATGTCGCCGAAATGCGCCGCCGCGCCATCGGAGCTTATCGTTCCATTATTAAGAACATCGCCCAAAAATTCCAGACTGCTTTTATCGTCCGCCGTTAATGCCGCGTCGATTATCGCCGTTCCGTAGGTTTTCAGACCGGAGCCTGAGAGCGTGATATTGCCGGCGGCTTTAAGAGAGCCGCCTATGTCCGCCGAGGCTTCGGAAAGCGCGAGACTTCCGGCAGAGCTTATTTCCAAGCCCCGCGCCGTGAAGCTGTTTTGCGCCGAGACCTCGCCCGTTATGTATGCCGTTCCGTTGATATTTGCCATATTTCCCGAAAGGCTCTTTATCGTCACATCTCCGTTAAGCGTGTCTATGCCGAATGAGGCGCCGTCCATAATTATATTTTTGCCGTTCGTTATTTTTCCCGCGCCATTAAGAGTACCGGTTACGGTAAGCTCGCTGTTTATCGCCGCGCCCGCGGGGGATGTGTTGTTATTCGTAAAGCCGGAGCATTTCAGCTTGCCCGAAAGACTCTGCGGCATTTTTCCGCAAAGCTCTATATTTACCGCTTCATTGCCGTCCGAGGAGGAAACATCCCCCGAAACGGTAAGCGACACCGCTCCGGACTGCATACCTCCGCTGAAACACGCGTCGCCCGCGACAGTCAGCGCTCCCTTAAGAAGCGTTCCGCTCCTTTGTGTGAATGTCCCTTGAATATCGGCGGCGCACAGGGAAACATCCCCGTCGGCATAAAGCGATCCTGCAAACGTCATGTCCTTATTCAGCGTAACGCCGTTGACGGTGAGGTCGCTGTTGTACTTTGAGCCGATTATGTCTCCGCCCGGCTGCAATACCGCGTTTTTGCCGTTAATCACACGGGTGTCGGGGTTCTTGACGCTCTTTGTGATGCTGATGGCATTCCCCAGTGTTAAGGCTCCCGCTCCCTTTGAAAGCTCCAGAGTCTCAACTGAGGAAATACCGTTTATCGTCTGATTTCTTGTTCCGATAATGCGAAGGCTTGTGATGCTTCCGCTGCCGCAAACATCGCCCTGCGCCGTAAGCGTGCCGCCGAGAACGCCGTGTACCTCCGCATTGCCCACGACATTTACCGCGCAGCTCGAAAGCTTCGCACCGCTTGCGAGTGAAAATCCGTCTATCGCGTTTAAGCTTACTCCCGAAGCGGTAACGCCGTCCGCAACGGAAATGCTCCCCGCGGAGTCTAAGACGCCTCCCGCTGCCGATGAATTTTTGCCTAAAGTAATGCTCTCTGCTGTGAGCCGTCCGAGCGTGCCGAGAGTTATGGCGGTGTTTTCGACGGAGAAGTCGCCGTTCACGCGCAGCGTCCCGTTGTCTATGATGAGGCTTCCCCCGGTCGCCGAAAGACCGTCCTCAACTGTGAGATCAATGTTGTCTGAAAGCTTTATATCCGAATTCAATGCGGAAATGCCGCCCTCAATCCTCATGCAGGCGCCGTTGCCGACAGTGATATTAAACGGCGCATTGTTTAAGGTAAGGTCGCTTTGTACCGTTACATCGCCGTAGACGGTGACCTTGCCGCCCGACGCGCTCATAACGCCGATGGTAAGAGAGCCGTTTGTGACGAGAATGTTTGTATCCCCGTTCGCTATAAGGAACGGGATATAGATATCATCCTCCGTTCCGAGTGAAATCGTGTTCCCGCCGGAGCATACCACTCCGCCGGTCATTCTGCCCACCTTGTTATAGCCCGAGCTTGTAGTATACACCTCGTCCGATTCGAGCGTAAGAATAGAGCTTGAGGAATACTCCGTATCGTAAATCGTAGCGGCAAGCAGCGCGTCCCGATACATATCGCAAACCGCGTCTATATCCTCAGAGCTTACCTCCTCGTTTCCGTTGATCAAATTCGGCAAATTGGCGAGCTTACCGCCTATCTCCTTATCCAGAAGCGCTTTGTTGTAGTCGTTTATAAGGTCTATCTCGTGCAGCTTTATGCGCTTAAGAAGCCGTAGGTCCTCAATCACAAGCTCCGCCTTTTCCTCGGTCTTGCCGCTCATATAGCTTTCAAGGTCAGCGCTGTACGCGCCGTACGCGCAGGCGAGAAGCTCATCGGTGTATTTGTACTCGATAATTTTATCAACGACCTTCTGCGTGTTCATTGTGCCGTTAGCTATCCATGAGCCTAAATCCGCGCTGGCTTTCACCGCCATATACCCCGCCTTCGCTCCGAAGGCAACGTATTGTGTATTAATACTGGTGCGCTCCTCTATGTAATCCTTTAATTTTTCGGAAATCTTATCTTTAATTGCCGACTGAGCAACGGAGAACAATTTGTTATTGTTCATGATGATAAGCTTGTCGATGCTCGAAAGCTCCTGATTTGCGGTTTCGCGCTTCAGTATATTGTTATAGCCCTCTATGACGTTTATGAGCTTATCATCGTCGGTGTACTGCTCAAGCCTTGAAAATGTGCCGCATATTTTTTCGGATGTGGTGTGCATATTCTGCAGGTCCGCATATGTGTTAATGCAGGCATTGTACTCGGACAAAAGATCCGTTCCCGTTTTCAGCGCCGTAGAGAGCGCGTCGCTGACCTCGCTTGCCACAAGATATATATCCATACGCCGCCGCCATTGATCAGCGAATTCATCGTAATATATGAAAGACGAGCGTTTTGCCAGACTCTGCATATAGCAATAGTAATTGTCTATCAGCAGCTCCCTGTGTCCGGGCGTCTTGTATATCAAATAACTTTCCTCTAGCTTTGTCAGATATTTCTGCATATCAATATACAGCCCCGGCAGCTGCTCGTTCGTTAAAATATGCACCAATTCGGTGTATTCCTCAGTCTTGCCGATGTTCGCAGCCTCACTCAGAAGCTTGATCGTATCGGCATGCTTCATTACCTTGTCCGGCGCGTCTTTTAGCTCCTTAAGCATTTTGGTATATTGGGTGATTTCCGCGTTCCTGCTGTCCTCTGCGGAGAGCGATACCCCCAGCGCCTTCGAGACATATTCCGTTTGCAGAACATTGTTGAGCATGCCCTTTATATCCTTCTCGGAGAAACTGTCGTGCATATCCTTCACAAGCGCCGCTGCGTCATCCTCACCTATCAGACCCATGAAACCCGATGCGATGGATTCAAGCGAGGAGCTGAGCGCGTCTCCTGTCAAGTCTCCAATGTTGGCAAGCTTATCATAGGCGTCTACGATCGCCATTACAAGCGCGTTGCCGATTAATTCCTCGGAAATAACCCTGTTTATAGCTCTGTAGCCGTTGGCTGCGTATGCGGAATACATATCATCGGCATACTGCACATATTTATTGCTACTCAAATCGTCCGCGACAATTGTGTCAAGCACCCATGAGCGATTTGTTAACAGGCAGTCGAGCACGGCTATGTTAACCTCCGGCTAATCCTCTGTTTCCGCCGAAACGCGCGGCGGCGCTGCTGTGGTAAAAATTGCAGCAGCTGACAGAAGTCCCGCAATTTTTCGTAAAAAGTTTTTCATAATTTAGGAACATCAACTCCTTTGATTTCGTATAAATAAAGCTGTTTGGTAAAATATATAAATTATATATACTTTACCATAAAATGATTGATTTGTCGATGTATATCACATGGATTGTTCTTGCATTTACATTAAGAAACGTTACTATTAATACTTCGATTTTCCCATGACGCGGACAAATATATTCTTGACATCCTGAAGTATATGTGATAAAATAACATAAGATAATAAGCTTATAGTTTGCAGTCACGGTCCTTGCGCCGGATTGCACAGGAGGTTGATAAATTATGAAAAAGATCATCGCAGGAGCTGCTGCGGCAGCGGCGCTTATAAGCGCTGTAGCCGCGTTTGCAGAGGCTCCTACAATAAATTTTAACGGCGAGACGATGACATTTGATGTTGATCCGTATATTACAGAAACCGGAAATACAATGATCCCGTTCAGAGCTGTTTTCGAGGCGGCGGACGCTGATGTTATGTGGGATGATGAGACGAAAACCGTTATTGCCGTAAAGGGCAGCGGGGAGGACTGCATAAGCATCGTATTGCAGATTGGCAAGAACGAGGCATTTGTAAATGACCGGAAGGTCGAGCTTGAGGCTGCGGCA
>JBJEIW010000266.1:0-4894 GCA_051877435.1 Candidatus Ornithomonoglobus sp. | reverse complement strand
CACCGCAATTATAATGGGCGGTATGTAGCCTACGACAAGCGACCAAAGAACGTACTTAACCGTATTTAAAAGAACGGGTATAAATTGAGTATCCTTTATGACCTCATAATAATTTTTCAATCCTATAAAATTAACAGCCGAATATCCTTTCATTTTAAAGAAAGACCATACTCCGCCCATTACCGTAGGACGCCATATCATAAGATACAGCACGATAAGCACCGGCAGCATGAGCGTCCATGCGCCGATATTATTTTTTAATCTCTGCCGCCTTTTAGTTTTTAAGGCGGCAGAGCTGTTTGACTTAACTCTCTGTTTCACTGTAAACCTCTTTCCGATGTACAAATATTTTACGGGTTATGTTATCAATAATCTATATTATCGAGATAGTTTGTCTGGAAATCTGAATTGGCTTTCTCGATAATGGTTTTGATATCGGCATCCTTGTTGTTGAGTACCTGCTGTATGCAAGTATCGAGAATTCCGTACAAATCCTGAGCGCATACCGGTTCTTCCGCCTGGAGTTCTATTGACGGATCGCTGAATGATTCGTTGTAAAGCTTTGCGGCATTCGGTTTCATGTTGTAGTACTTGTCGATAATCTCGTCCTCGCACTTAACCTTCTCGGAATCATCGCCCCATATACGGAATGATTTTACTCCTATTGCCTGACCGTTCTCGGCATTTACCTGATATGTTGATTCCATATTGGACTTAACCGTATCATCAAAACGGAGTCCGTTGCCGCCGAAGTCCATCCATTTTACAAATGCATCTGCCTGTTCAGGGGTTGAAGTATTTGAAACGCAGTTAAGAGTTCCGCCCATGAGCGATACGCGTCTCTTAGGTCCTGACGGAATAGCCATCATGCCGAACATTTTAGGATCCATGTCGAACTTACTGAAAACAGCCGCAGCGTCAGGCGCGCTTATTATCATTCCCGCACCGCCTGTTGCAAATGTCTTTCTAAGCTCATCCTGGTCAACGAGAACGTTTGCCGGAAGCACATCATACTTCCACCTCAGATCGCTTATAAACTGTAAAGCTTCTTCCATCTCGGGAGTATTAAATGTAGCCTTCCACTTTCCTTCCGCATCCTGCTCCATAAAGTCTACACCGTATGACCATGCTATATTCGTAAATATCCAGCCGCCGGTGTTGTTTGATGTGGTTATCGCCATACCGGGCTTGCCTGTCGCTTCCTTAATCTTAACAGCCATCTCAGCCATCTCGTTCCAATCCTTCGGCTGATGCGGAGTTCCGTCTTCATCAACCAGACCCGCAGCCTCAAACATATCGGTATTATACGCAATACCCAATGTGTACACAAGTGTCGGGAGTGCGTAAATTGCATCGTCTTTTGAAACAATCTTCCTTATGTTCTCATTCATTCCGCTGTAACCGTTATCATCGAGAGCCTTTGTTATGTCATACACATATTCGCCGTCTATAAGCTTCGGCATCTCAGAGAAATGCGCCGTGTAATAATTGGGCAAAAGACCTGCCTCAGCCTTAGGATAAAATGTCTGCAAATCGAATGACCATGTATCCGGCACTATCGCAATATCGGTATACTCCTTCTCAAACGCATCCTTTCTCGCATTCATCGTGTCGAGGTCCTTACCCTCAGTTGACGGCCAGTTGCCGACAGACAGCTCAATCTTTCCGGAGCCGGCGTTGTTCTGAGCGCCGCACGATGCCAGCATCATGCACGCAAGCGCTGCCGCAGTAATTTTTGCAAAAGTTCTCTTCATAAAAATTCATTCCTTTCATATTGTATTTTTTAATGGCGGATTGATACCGCATGATGAATTATTTTCGTATGCAATGAATGAACAATTCCACATTCCTGCACATTTTTCCATATTCTTATATTAGCACATTCATAACAGCAAAGCAACTGCACAAAAAACTTTTTTGACATAAAATTCATCTGTTTTATATATGTGTGTCCAAAAACAGTAATAGTTATACAGAGAAAAATGTATTAAAAAACCACCTCTGCTATTAATTTTTCGCAAATGCTTGACTTTCATAAAATAATCTGATATATTGGTAATACCGAAAAGCACAATGGAATGATAGTGTAAAGTAGAATATGAAAAACTATAGGAAACCTTATTTCCTTTGTGCAACATTTTATCATGCTCCAAAATGCTTGTAAAGCCTGAAATGAACGGGCTTTCAGCCCGGGCTTGACAAGCATTCCGAAGCATGATTAGTAGTAGTTACAAAGGAAAATAAGGGGAGGTAATCGTCATTTTGCACAAATTGATGCTACAAACCGCATGATTGCTAAGGTTTTCGTAGTAATACAGAAAAATACTTTACACTACCAATGGAATTATGGAGGATATTTATATGAAAAAAAAGCTTTTGCAGTTCTTCGGGACTATGTTTAAAGGTACGTTTCAAAAGATTATGCTCATTATGTTTATGCCCGTTGTGATATTGTTGGCAGCTATGACAATCAACAATATATATCACTTAAACAGTTATAAATCACTTATAATAGAAAACTATACGAGTCAGCTGAACAAATTTTTAAACGATACAGAGGCTGATTTTGACTCGATAATAAGCGGTGTATCTCTCTACCCTGACCGCACCGCCTCGCAATACATTTTCTCGCTTGATACAAAACCGACTATCTATGATGCATACAACGCTATGTATTCACTTAAAAACGCAAAGAACTCGTCACTGCTCATAGACTCTGTTGTCATATATAATAAGAAAGGAAATTTTGTCGTTACACAGAACTCCGTATACGATGCTAATGATTACTTCCAATCAATTTCGGTTTATGATAAGTACCCGTATTCATATTGGAAAGATTATAAATCCATGGGAAACCATATAAAAATGCTTGATTCCTCAGCGGTATCATCATATACCGACAGTGCCAATACAATCATTCCGTTCGTGTACAGTCCGAACGGAAGCGCATCGCAGAATCTTATAATATACAATATCAGTGCAAATAAAATCCTGCAAAACTTTGAAATGTGTAAATTCACTCGGGATACGCGGGTATTTATGACATCACGCGACGGCACGGAAATTGTTGGTTTGGACGGCAACACGGAGCTGACCGAGGCTCTCGGAAACCGCTCAAAAACGCTTTTTAAAACGCTTAGGAGCAATTCGAAAATATCATATATCAACTCTGAAAAGGTTCTTATTATAGAGTCGACAAAGCGTTCGGGCGTATGGGGCTATTCATACAGCTGCATCGTGCCGTACTACGACATCACACGGCAGACGTATCATATACTTCTTATATCCGTACTCTCCATTACGGCATTGTGCATTGTTCTTATGCTGTATATTATGTTCGGTTCAAAAACACTATACGATCCGTGGAAAAAGCTTGTAAAGGTTGCCAAAACGGCAGTTCCCGGCACAGGGGATAACCTGACCGACAATGACTGCGAAAGCTTTATAGAGCGGTGTTTTACAAACATAGCTCTCGCCCAAAAGAAGATTACACACGACTACTCACGAATACTGCCTCTGAGTCAGGAACGGTATTTGATAAAAATACTGAACAACACGACAGATGATGCGGATTTTGAAACGCTGTCCTTTAAATATGATTACTTTATGGCACTGTGCATAAATGTCACAATCAATCCGAAGTTTGAGACTAACAACGATGAAATTAATCTTGACAAGCTTAAGCAAAGAGTTGCGGACGTCATATACAACATATTTTCTGATTCGTATATTACATATCGACTGCCCATATCGTCAAATAATCTGTATCTTCTGCTAAACCTAAAGGATGATGAATGCATGGATGATATTGCCGGCACAATCAATGATATTAATGATATGCTTGCAATCGATATGGATGATTTATCGATTATATTCGGAATCGGAAATATTTATTCCGGCTGCAGCGGGATCAAGATGACGCACCACGAGGCGCTTTCATCGCTTGCGGAGGAGCTTAATTCGACAAAGATAAAGTTTTCGCCGTCATATTATCATTCGGGAATAACTCCGGAGCATGAAAATATGTTGTCGAATTACCTCACTGCCGGATATATCGACAAGGCTTATGACCTTTTAGATAACATATATCAGAAGATATCCGACTCAGCGGCGGAAAACAAGAAGAATACATATTTTGAAATAGTAAATACCGTTGAAAAGGTAGTGCATCAAAAGAACATACACATCGACTCCGGCATCAGAGGCTCTGTAACGGATATGCTGAAATCATATCAAATTCTTGACGAATCGGTTGTTCAAAGTTATATATCTGGCATGATTGAGCATATTGCGGAGATAATGCAGACATATTCATCAAAGCTTGATATAAATGCTGTTGTCGACTACATAAACGAGCATTTCTGCGATGATATTGTTCTTGATGATATAGCCGACAAGTTTGAAACATCATCAAAATATCTATCAAAGCGAATAAAGCAGCATTTGGGAGTGCCGTACAAGGAGTACTTAACAAGACTGCGAATGGATAGAGCAAAGGAGCTTTTAGAGAACACTGACATAACGATAAACGAGCTGTACTCTGCCGTAGGCTTTGCAAACAGAAGCGCATTCACGCGTGCATTTAAGCTCAGCACAGGGCTTTCACCGTCCGAATATAAAACCACGCATGGGAATAAAAAGATGTAATTGTATTGAGATATAAATTGTTGTTTAGCGGCTAATTCTTGCCTCCCTTTTTTAGACCGCCAAAGGCGGTATCAAAAAGGGGGGAGGGAGAAAATCGCAAAGCGATTTTCGCAGACTGTAGACAAAAGGTATCTCCACTTCGGTGCAGATACCTTTTTCAATCTTTTCAAGCTAATTCAGGCTTATTTCCGAAAAAATGGGCAATAAAAAAAGCCTTTATTAGGCTATACCTTTCCTCATATCATAA
>JBJEIW010000265.1:0-4900 GCA_051877435.1 Candidatus Ornithomonoglobus sp. | reverse complement strand
TCCATAGTTATGCAGATTGTAGGCTTTTTTGTTTTGTTTTTTGGGGAAACTCAAAGTAAAGAACCAATAGTTGCGTTTTTTAGTTTTTTAGTATCAAAAGTCCATTATTGTTGTTTTTATATGGATTATATGGTATAATAAAGCGAAAATATAAAGATAAGGATCTATTACCATGGCAAAGAAAAGCATTGATACAGACGAAGTTAAAAAGACAACGGAATATATCAGCGTATTTCTACACCGCCACACGCTCCATGAATTTTGCCTCGATCGCGTCGGGATCGGCAGTGGGGGACATGGATGTGACGGCTCCGGCGGCGCCGTAGTCCTCCTTAAGGGCGTAGATGTCCCGCCAGTTGTTGCGTACGCTCTGCTCGATTATTCCTATACGGGTTTCTGTGCTGTCCGACATTTCGTACAGATTCTTTATCAGCATTTTAAGCGCGGCTGCTCCTAACGGTCTTTTCATTTCCCTGCGCATTCCGAGAAATTCCCTTAACGCGGCTTTCAGCCTTTCATTCTGTATTTTTGACAGAATCGCGCTTATATTTTGTTCGTCTTTATTTATTATATCTTTATTTAGTTTATCTTTATTTATTTGCCTTCGATTTTCCGAGGTCGGATTTTCCGAGGTCGGATTTTCCAAGGTCGGATTTTCCGAGGTCGGATTTTCTGAGTCAGGATTGCAGTCCTGCGGCTCCTCGTATATGTTATATATCCATCCGTGAAAACCGGTTTCTCTGTTCTGTACCTTTTCACGTCTTATGTACCCGGCAGAAATCAGCTCCCTTACCGCCGTGCGGACAGCCGTTTCGCTTTCCTTGCATATCGCCGCAAGACCGCTTATTGAGTACTCCCAGTTATCCGGCAGGGACATCATAAGCGTGTGGAGTCCCTTTGCTTTGAGACTCAGATTTTTATCCCTTATGCAGGTGTTTGATATCACCGTGTAGCTTCCCTTATTGCTGATTCTGTACTTCATTCTTCACTTGCCTCTGTTTCATAGGAATCTGATATATTGTCTGTGTCTGCCTGTTGTGAAGCGCGTATGCCCTCATCGTGCTCGGCTATAACGTATCTGAGCTGTCTGTTCAGGGCGCAGCACCATTCCCTGAGCAAAGCAACATCCGCAGCTGCGTTTCCTGTAAGCTCCGGCGGGTTGGGTGTTTGTAATATCATTCCTCTTTTTCCTCCTTTTCGTTCTCATTTCTGATTTCAGGAAGTATGACAACTCCCGTCTGACGTATGTCCTTTTCATTATCCTTTTCCTGCATGTAATACTTGTGGAGCTTGTCCGCCGCGCTCATAGCGTCCGAAAGCTTTACACCGTCTTCAATGTCGCGCCGCATAACGTCTGTAAGAAACTCCAGCACCTCGGTGTGAGTGGCTATTCTTCTCTGTCTTGACATAACTAACCTCCTTTTTGTGCTAATTTTATATCTATTATACCACAAAACAGACTGAATTTCCATATAAAAATGACTTTTCTGTAAATTATGGCTAATTATTCCCGGTTGAAAAATGCAATAAATTGTGATATGATGTATGCACAAAAAGGAAAGGAGCGATAAAAAATGGCATTAAAGGACAAGAAAAACAGAGGCAATATTCCTGTCGATATGCAGAATGAGCCTGAGGAAAATGCCGCAGGCGGCGCGGATGAGCCGTTTAAGGTATTTAACACAAAGGAGGAATTTGACGCGGAGATCGCCCGGATTGTTAATTCACAGCCCAACGGCGGTATGACGGGTACGATTACTCCGTATTACAATCCGTCAGGCGGCGGAATGGGCGCGGCGTATGCTGCAGATAACGGTTATAACCCGGGCAGCCCATATACCGTAAACGTCAGAGCGCAGCAGCAGAGCCTTGGACGCCCTGCGGGCAGCGACGGCATTGTTGAGCAGTGGCAGAGTGACGCGCAGAAGCTTGCGATCGTTGTGCCGGACTTTGATTTTCAGTCGGCGCTCAGAAACAATACCTTCAGAACCGCGCTCACAAGCGGGAAGAATATCTTCGAGGCGTATGCGGAGATGGTTAAGGTTCCCGGTTCGGCAGGCCGCGCGGGAATTACCCAGAATGCGCAGTATGCCCGCCGCGGCACCGGAGAGGCTACCGTGAATCCTTCAAGGCTCTCATCGGAGGATTTTAAAAAGTATATCGAGAGCAGAAAAAATGCGTAATCAAAGGGGGAAAAACATATGGCAACTGATTTTGAAACAAATCTTAATCTTAACGGCACAGGCTCGGCGGGTATGTCTCCGCTTATGGAGTCGATACTTAACCGCTATGTGCTGGAGGCAAACAAAACAAAGCGCAAGTATACAAAGTTCGGTCAGCAGGTGAATATCCCGCAGGGTAAGACAAAGACTATCGCGTTCGATAAGCTTTCACCGCTCCCGAAGGCTTTACAGCCGCTCACAGAGGGTATCACTCCCACAGGCGCGGCGGTGAACATCACGAGAATCAAGGGCGAGCCGGAGCAGTTCGGCAACTATGTTTCATATACCGATCAGCTCGACTTCTTCGCAAACGACCCGTCGCCGGAGGTCCTTAAGTACGCCGACCTCCTTACGGAGAACCAGCTTGAAACCTTTGAGCATCTCGACGCTATGGAGCTTGCTTCGGGTCTTAATGTGTTCTATGCAGGAACGGCCGCGTCAAGAAGCGAGCTTACGGATGTGCTTACCGTCAAGGATGTGCGCCGCGCGGTTACCTCGCTCAAGCGCAACAAGGTTCAGCCTGCGGACGGCAAATATTATATCTGCTTTATTCATCCCGATGCCGCGTTCAATATCATGGACGATGAGGCATGGCAGAAGGTTCAGGAGTACAACGCGACTACCGAAATCTATGACGGTGAGATAGGCAGACTTTACGGCGTGCGCTTCATCGAGGACCCGGACGCGTATGTGTTCAGAGGTACTCCGTTCGGTAAGAAGGGAGAGTTCGGGGAGCTGTCTGTAGCAAAAGTTGTTAGCGGTACACAGAAAATTTATGTAGCCGAGACAATCACATCCGAGGGCTTGCCTGCTGTGGACACAAAAATATGTATTGATAATAAATATTACACCGTAGCGGCGACAGCCGGCGGCTCAAACGGCTCCGCATGGATACAGGTATCAGAGAATATATCGGCAGCTATGATCGAGCCGGATATGAAGGTTTATCCGGGTGACGGCGCTGTGGGCGGAAAGCCTGTTTACAGCACGATCATTCTCGGTAAGAACGCCTTCGGTACTGCCGGCGACAAGACCGTTCAGCTCATCAACAAGAGTCTCGGCTCAGCCGGTACCGGCGACCCGCTCAATCAGCGCGGCACGGTCGGCTGGAAGGGCTACCACTTTACAAAAATCATCGAGCAGACAAAGATGTGCAGGATTGAGTCGCTTGCATCTGTTGCGTGATGAAGGAAATGCCGGTCGTTTGGAGTCCACAGCCGCGACAGGTTGAGTTTATGAGCCGCCCGGAGTACGAGGTGCTCTACGGCGGCGCGGCGGGCGGAGGGAAGTCTGACGCGATTATTGCCGAGGCGCTGCGGCAGGTGGACAATCCCAATTACAGGGCGATAATATTCCGTAAGACCTATCCGCAGTGCCGGGAGCTGATTATAAAATCCAACAGGATATACAGCGCCGCATATCCTGAGGCTGTCTATAACGGCTCCGAGCACTACTGGAGATTTCCAAGCGGCGCAAAGATATATTTCGGCTCAATGCCGAACGCGACAAGCTATCTGCAGTATCAGGGCTTATCCTACAGCTACATTGCCTTTGACGAGCTGACTCATTTTACCCAGGAGGAATATGAATACATGATTTCCCGTAACCGCGCCGACGGAGCGGGGCTGCGCGTATATATCCGCGCAACCGCCAACCCCGGCGGTATCGGACACGGCTGGGTAAAGCAGCGCTTTATAACCGCGTCGGAGCCGAACGTTCCCTACAGCGTAAAGTCATATGTGACAGATAATAAGGGACAGAAAATCGAGGTGAGCAGGTCAAGGGTGTTCATACCCTCGTCCGTGTTTGACAACGCGGCGCTTCTCGCAAACGACCCCGACTACCTCGCAAATCTCGCGATGCTCCCCGAGGCGCAGAAAAAGGCGCTCCTGTACGGCGACTGGGACAGCTATGAGGGACAGGTGTTTACGGAGTTCCGTAACAACAGCGAGGGCTATGACACGCATCTTTATACCCATGTTATAAATCCGTTTCCGATCCCGCGCACCTGGCGCCGCTACCGCAGCTTCGACTTCGGCTATTCAAGACCCTTCGCGGTACAGTGGTGGGCGGTGGACTATGACGGGCGAGCATATCTCTACCGTCAGCTTTACGGCTGCACGGAAAATCCGAACACCGGACTCAGATGGCAGCCCAGAGAAATTGCCAGAAGGATTCGCGAGATAGAGGACGAAACAGAGCAGGGCTGCGCCATAACCGGTATCGCTGACCCGGCAATCTGGGACGAATCAAGGGGTAAGGACGGAACCATAATCAGCATGTTCGAGGAGGAGGGCGTGTTCTTTGAGAAGGGCAAGCATGACCGCCTGAGCGGAAAGATGCAGTGCCACTATCGCTTTGCCTTTGATGATGAGGGCAGACCCATGGCATATATATTCAATACCTGCAAGCCGTTTTTAAGAACAATACCCAACCTGACCTATGACGAGGTGAATACCGAGGACGTCAATACTATGTGCGAGGATCACGACTATGACGCGATGCGGTACTTTTTTATGGCCAATCCCATTAAGCCGGAGCGAAAGATCATCGCGCCGGAAAGACTTTTCAGTCCGTTAGATTAATTATTCGCGGGACTGTATCAAAACCAAATTATTGTTTAGCGCATTATCCTTGCCCCCCTTTTTTAGAATTGCCGTAGGCAATTATCAAAAAGG
>JBJEIW010000264.1:0-4901 GCA_051877435.1 Candidatus Ornithomonoglobus sp. | reverse complement strand
TCGAAACGATAGATATATCGGACAGAAATAAATTTGAACAGTTCGGTTTATCCGATATGATAGACTCATCAGAGGAATATATAGCAGAGATTATAAATGATTCTTCAGAACGTGACGCACTTATGGATTGCCTGGAGCGCATACAGATGAGCACAACGGACGTATACACGAGAAACAATGCCTATCGCTTCAGAGAAGAGCTTAATGTAGTGCCGGAGCTGCAAACATCTGAACCTGCATATCTGCCTTGGTATAATGAGTATTCAAACATCAAGTCAGAATACGGAGAAGAAATCGTATTTTACCGTGTCGGTGATTTTTATGAAATGTTCGGCGATGATGCCGTACATGCCGCAGAGGTACTGGAGCTTACATTACTGCAATTCCCGGGGATATAAAGGGGTATGCCTCAGCCGCGGCAAATAACTGTATTTACATTATCGGCGGCTATAGAGACGGACAATATATAGACGAGGTAAATATATATGATTTGTCGGCAGGAGAGTGGAGTACGGGAACACCACTTAACAAAAAACGCGCTCAGGCTGCTGCGGTATGTCTTGATAATAAGCTATATGTATTCGGCGGCAGAAATAAGTTCGGGTTTCTCAGTGATTTTGGTGAGCAGTATGACTTTGCTACAAACACATGGTCATATGTAAACATATCGGAAAATTCTCCTTTAATTAGAGCAGGCGCGCAGATTCAGTATGTAAACGGAATGCTTTGCATAAGCGGCGGCATGAATACCGATTTTGAATACGCCGGTGTAAGCTTTATAAGTGCGTTTGATTTAAACGATGTAAGAGAAACGGTGTTTGAGGGATATGAAGATATATCTGTAGGTGTTACAGATGCAAAAGCTATAATTTTTGCGGCGCCAGAAAATAGCATGGAATATGAGGTGAAGGAGGCATATATAGCGGATAACAGTGTTGAGATAACCGACGCAATTCCGGCAGCTTATAGCAATACGGTAAAGTATGCTGATTATGTGATATATAACGGATATATATATTGTATGGGAGGCTACAGCGGAGAAGAATATCTTAATACGGTATACCGTTATAACGAATATTACGGTGAATATACCGATATGAACGGTTATATAACCGGAGAAATAGCCGATACCGGAAATGTCCTGACTTTCAGAGCTGAGGAGGACAAGGAATATGTTGTGAACGTAAATGTTATTGATTCAGTCGGCTTATCGGGCTATACATACAAGCTTGAATATTCTCCCGATGCTTTTGAATTGAAGGACGGCTGCGGAGCAACCTCGGAGTGGGACAAGACTTCAAACAGAAGCACAGGCACAAGCATAAGAATGGGCGAGATAGCAGACGGGAGCGTGGAGTTTACAACAACGGAAGAAGTTCCGGCGGGGATGAAAGTAAGCGGCACGATTAATACCGTTATATTGAATGCAAAGCAATCCGGAATTTTCAGTATAAAATATACCATGATAAAGAATTAAAGGAAGAATACAAATGAAGAAAAAGAGCGTAAGTATAATATTGGCGGTCGTTACTCTGTGCGGCAGCATGGCGGCGGCTTTGGAAACAGTGGCAGAGCCGGAGGAGATAACGGCGGAGCCGCCTTGGGAGATAGAAGAAATTGACGGTATATCAACGCATATGCCGATGAATCCGGTATATGCCGAGCCGGAGGAGGAAACGGAGGAGCCGGAGTCCGATGATTACGGTATTGCCCCTTTATCAGCCGATGATGCTGCGGCAGAATGGGATTCGGCGTTCAGGCTAACCTACGGCGACGCCTACAGCAAGCCGTATCGGCACAGCGGCAGCTCGCAGACCGTAACCGGCGCTTCGAACAGGCTGGTTATTGAAGAAACGGATCTAAGTCTGCCGGGTAGGAATGGGTTGGACCTTAATCTGAAGCGTAAATACGATAGTCAGAATTATAATATTATGTATTATCCGATACCAAGCGTTTCTTCACAGCAGGTTAGATATAAGCTCTATTCGTTTATAAGAAACGATACAAATGAAGTAATTAAGATAGGAGTGCAGACGGAGGATCAGATTTATGCATATTTGTACGATGATTTTTATATAGCATCGTTTGATAGTGCAGAAATTAAGACATATAAATCGTCGGACGGAACATATATTTATTATTATAGATTTGATGATATATATAATTTGATATCCGATTCCGGTATTAGAATCAGTCTGCAAAAGAATATTGAGCCTCAGACAATCACTATAAGCGGCAGTGA
Source organism: Candidatus Ornithomonoglobus sp. (assembly GCA_051877435.1). Lineage (GTDB taxonomy): Bacteria > Bacillota > Clostridia > UBA1381 > UBA1381 > Ornithomonoglobus. Next base: position 2,659 of record JBJEIW010000264.1, on the reverse strand, counting down.
ATTCGGAGGGATTGAGGATTATCAGATAACGGGAGGAAGCTGTGACATTTATGACGGCTGGAAATTTGTAATGCCGGACGCAACGATTCATGTTACAAGCAGTTATTATAATACTGCCAATACAAAAGTATTCAGAGAATTTCAGGCTTCATTCACGGATATAAACGGAAATGTCAGTCATTTTTCCGGCTCAGACAGTGTAATTTTTGATGATTTGCAGTCAAGCAACAGCCGTCTTATTAATGGAACAATAGGAAAATCGAACAGATATGAGCTTTATTATGACGATGAACATACATTCAGAGATACTGGAAGAAAATATAATTTTAAAGCTACCGTACAGGGAGAATATACATATTATTTCTACAGTCCCGCATTTGAATATGCGCTCGCCAATGGAGATCCGGGGAATAGGTTCCATACAAATATAATTGCGGTCGAGGATAAATATGGCAACTTTATTCAGTATTTTCATGAGAATGAAAATGAGTACGGTGCGGTGACCGAGATAGAAGATACATACGGAAGGCATGTATATATTAACAGAACGTCCGGCGGAGAGTGCATAGTTTCTTATACCGATGAAGAGAGCGGAGAAGAAAAGACAATAACATATAAAGAAGAAACGCTTGCCTGCAATGCTCTTGATAATAACAGTCCGCTGAAATATAAGGATGTACATTTATTTACAGTAACAAATCAGCTCGGCGAGGAGACAAAATACTATTCCCGTAAGGGTCAGGTTATGAATTTCTATTCATCATATAATAATCTGGATGTAACCGAGGAACCTTTTTCAAACGATCATACGGTATATCTTGCATCGCCGTATATTATAGAAAAAATAATATATCCGACAGAGGCGGAAACCGAATACAGATATATGCAGTTAGGCATATTGGATAGCAGTAAAATCATGAAACAGGTATATGCTGTGGCAGGTTCAAAGGATATTGTGAACGGCACCGTGGAGAATGATATACGGTACAGCTTTACAAATGATTTATTGGAAATAACAAAAACAGAGGAGAATCTATCAGCGGGGTCCGAGACGGTATCCGAATATAACAATAAACATCAGATGAAGAATTGTATTCAGACACCGGCGGGCAATACAAGACCGTATATACAAACATCATATTATTATGATGATTACGGTTATCCGAACAGAATTATAGTGGATAATAACGGCTCGTTAAAAACAATAAAGAGAACAAATAAAGAGTCGGGAAAGGTTTCCGAAGAAGAAATTTTAGGACTGAGAAAAACGGTATATGAATATTATTACGACGGACCCGTCAAAAGTGCTGTAAGCTATGAAAAGGAAGGAAGTGATGATCATTATAAATTTAAATATATTACGACTCCGAATTCTGTCGGAAATAAGCCGGAGTATGCTCAGATGATAGACAACACGCAGATAATATCACAGGTAAAGTATGAATATATGGATAACGGTGAAACATCGGCGGTAAAAACCTGGACAAACGATACCAACGGGGACGGGGTTTTGGATGAGAATGATGATATAATAACGGCTGAAAGGGAATATGAAACAAACGCGGCAAAAAATCTTAAGCTTACATCAAGTATGGAGAACATACTCAATGCGGACGGAGAAAACGAGGGGAGCATATCAAACTCATACTGGCTGAATATGTTCGGCAATCCCGTGTCAAAAACGGATCCCTACGGGACAGAGGCATATATAGAGTATGATGATATAAACCGCCCGGTAAAATATACTTATGCCAACGGCTCGGTAACAACGGTTGAATATAATCTTGAAAAGCTTTATACGCTTATAACTACTCCTGACGGAATAAGCAAAAAGAATACCTATGATAAGCTTGGAAGGCTCATAAAGGTGGAGCGCATATATGGAGCTATTTCAAATGTATTGGAGAAATATACATATGATGCAGCCGGAAGAGTAAAAACGAAAGCTGCGTATACAGATTCAAACACAGGAACAAAGGAGGAATATTCCTATGACGCGTTAAGCCGTATGACTGAGAAAAAAGTATATTCTTTGTCGTCAGGCACGCCCCTGCTTTATACGGAAAGCTATTCATACAGCGGCAATGACGTTACCGTTTCAACAACTGCGGCGGATGGAACGGCAGCGGCAGAAGTGGAGCAAATTTATGATGCATATGACAGACTGACGCAGACAACAAGCACATCGGACGGAATTACAATTACGTCAAAATACACATACGATGCTTTTGACCGAATGATAAGCTCAACGAATCCGAACGGCGATACCACAGCATATGAATATGACTGTAACGGAAATGTGACAAAGGTAACCGATGCTGCAGGGAACGAAACCTTAACGGAATACGATCTTGCGGGAAGAGTATATTCCGTAACGGATGCGGAAGGAAACACATCATATACCGATTATGATAAGCTCGGACGTGTGATAAAGTCCACGACTCCCTTTGACAGTAATTCGGAAGCGGAAACAAAAACATACTACGATAAGAATTCAAATGTTGTAAAAACAGCGGTAAAGCGCAGTAATGATCTGTATCAGACAGAAGAATACAAGTATGACGTTATGGGAAATCTGCTTGGAGTAATAGCGAATAACGGCGAAACAGACCTTGTAACGCAGTATGAGTATGATAATGTAAACCGTATGACAAAACGG
>JBJEIW010000263.1:0-22283 GCA_051877435.1 Candidatus Ornithomonoglobus sp. | reverse complement strand
TATCAACTCATCAATATTGATTTCGCGTATGGTTGCCGGAAAGGACATACGCGAAAGCGGCTCCGGCAATGCGGGCGCGACAAATATGCTCCGCACAATGGGTAAGAAATATGCTGCTATTACTCTGATAATTGATATTTTAAAAGGTGTCATAGCTGTATTGATTGCGATGCTGATGGTAAAGTATATCTATTCAACTCATGTTTCGGAAATCCACGGGCGTTCTGATCTTAATATGCTGCAGAGGGGGATGGATATTCTCCAGCCGCAGTATATAGCCGGTGTATGCGTTGTACTCGGACATAATTTCCCGGTATTTTTCGGCTTTAAGGGCGGCAAGGGTGTTGCCACATCACTTGGTGTTGTGCTTATGCTCGACTGGAAAATCGGTCTTGTCGCGCTTGCAGCCGCGCTTGCAATTATGGCATTAACGAGATATGTATCTCTCGGCTCGATTATGGCGGCGGTTATATTTGCCGTCCTTGAAACAGTAATGATGGCAGTACATAATGAATTTAACGCGGTTCGGTTCATATGCGTGATAATTCTCGCAGGTCTTTTGATTATCAGACATCACGCGAACATCGGCAGACTTATTCACGGCACGGAGAATAAGTTGGGTTCAAAAAGGCGGAAGGAGAATTGATCATGAAAATTGCGGTAATAGGCTCCGGCGGCTGGGGCACGGCGGTTGCGATGCTCCTTGCGGGCAAGGGGAATGACGTATATCTTTGGTCATGGATTCAGGAGGAAACCGACAGGCTTAACGCTGATCGTGAGAACAAGGAATTTCTGCCGGATGTAAAGCTGCTTGACAATATAATCTGCACTCACGATATGCAAAGCTGCATAGAGGGCGCGGAGGTAATTGTTACTGCCGCGCCGTCTCCGGCAACGAGAGTGACGGCAAAGCAGATGGCTCCATTCGTTAAGGAGGGGCAGAAGATAGTAAACATCTCAAAGGGACTTGAGGGTGAGCTGAGACTCTCGCAGGTGTATAAGGACGAAATTCCGCAGGCGGATATTTCGGTATTAAGCGGTCCCTCCCATGCCGAGGAGGTAGGACGCGGAATACCTACAACGGTTGTTGTAGCATCGGACAGTGCCGAAACGGCGGAACTTTTACAGGACGTATTTATGACGGATACCTTCAGAGTGTATACATCAAATGATGTAATCGGTGTGGAGCTTGGCGGGGCGTTAAAGAATGTAATCGCGCTGTGCGCGGGAATTTCTGACGGCCTGGGCTACGGCGATAACACAAAGGCGGCGCTTATAACACGCGGCTGCGCTGAAATCACAAGGCTGGGCGTTGCAATGGGCGCAAAGGCGGCGACATTTTCCGGTCTTTCGGGACTTGGCGACTTGATTGTGACAGGAACAAGCAAGCTGTCACGCAACCACACAGCGGGCGAGCTTCTGGGACAGGGAATGTCATTGAAGGATACGCTTGAAAAGGTACATATGGTCGTTGAGGGCGTAAACACTGCAATGGCGGCATACAATCTCGGAAAAAAATACGGTGTTGAAACACCGATTATAGATGAGGCATATAATCTGCTCTATAACGGCAAAAGTCCGCGCGATGCGGTAAACAGCCTTATGACAAGAAAAAAGAGACCTGAATAAAAATGAAGCAGTAATCGGGCATTGTATGGAACCCGATTACTGCTTTTATTTTCATATCCATGCGCGTTCAATTTCATTTTTTAATCGTAAGAACATATCGTAGAATTTGTTTTTGGTGTCATTTATAATGCTTGGAGATTGTTCAGCGCTCTTATAAAGTTTTCAAGCTTTTTCATAAATAACAATCCCTTCTTTTTGTATTGACTCCAGCAGCTCCGGCTGAACCGGCTTATCAAGCCGCACAACGTCAAACATCAGCAGCGTGTATACCTCATCGTCAACATCGCAGCTGAAGCCGCTTGTATTGCCGCCTGATACGGCAAGATCAATATCGCTTCGCTCCCTGTTATCGCCGCGGGCACGCGAGCCGAAAAGTATAACCTTGTCAAGTCCGTGTTTTTTGCAAGCGCTATAATGTCCTGCTCCGCGCGCTCAGGGAGCGCATAGCCCTTTTTATTCATTTCGGTTTACCTCTGAAAAACAAATTCTTTAGCTTATTATATCAGATTATTGCCGGTAATTCAATAGCTGTTTTTCGGTTATCACCTTTAATTCTACAATTATAATTGACTTTATAGGGCAGATATGGTAATATATTATATGAAAATAAAGCTCGGAGGAAGATAGTAAATGAAGAAAATATTTGTTTTGGCAGCGCTGCTCTGCGCAGTCACTTTATCACAGACCGCGTTTGCGCAGAATGTTGATATATATGTAAACGGCAGAATAATAGGTCAGCAGGGGTACCTTGCGGATGGGACAACGTATGTGCCGCTCAGAGCCGTAAGTGAGGCTTTGGGCGCGGCGGTTGACTGGGACGGACAGAGTGTGCATGTGGCTCAGAGTGAGGATGAGCTTGTATCATCACTTATTGAGAGTGTAAGCGAAAGTGTGGTTGCTATAGTGGGAAACTATAAGGGCAAAACAAGCTCTGCGGCATCCGACTATAATGAGCTTACCGCTCACGGAACGGGTGTTGTTATAAAGTCCAACGGTCTGATACTTACAAACGCGCACGTTGTATCGGATATTGAGAATATAACCGTTGTATTTAATGACGGAACGAGCTATGCCGGTACGGTTGAGGGTATAGACAAAAACGCCGATCTCGCCACGGTGAGGATAAACAGACTGGGCTTAAAGCCTGTTAGCTTTAAGGGGTCAAGCGCGGAGCTGAAGCCGGGCAATACGGTTATTGCGATAGGCACGCCGGTTTCGCTTAATATGAGAAATTCGGCAACTAAGGGAATTATAAGCGGAATTGACGTTAAGACAACGGATTCATATTATCCTCTGCTCCAGACAGACGCGGCGATCAACCCCGGAAACAGCGGCGGTCCTCTTATTGACCTTACCGGCGCGGTTGTAGGTATAAATTCATCAAAGTATACCGCCACGTCGATTGAGGGCATGGCATTTTCAATTCCGGTTGAAACAATTAATTATGTACTGAATCAATTTGAAAAGAACGGAGCGGTTTTAAGACCTGATATTTCAGCGTCATTTGATGAATCATGGGAGGCGAGAATAGGACTTCCCACAACAAAAGGAATAACGGTTAAAAATTCAACCTCGTCCGAGCTTCAGAACGGAGATATTGTAACGGCGGTAAACGGCGCTGCGGTTCACAGCATAATTGACTATAACAAGGCTGTGCGCGATACATTTACCGATACTCTTACAATGACCGTAACACGCGGTGGCGCAGAAATAAGCCTTAATGTCAGCTATACACTGAAATAAGCTAAGAGCATAGGACGGTTTTGACGTGAGCCGGAACCGTTCTTTGTTTTTGCAGTCGATAAACACGAAAAAATAAATACCGCATAGTATATATATCATGCAAACTGCGCGGAGGGGAGAGTGAGCGTATGGTATATAACAGAGAGCAGGCGGCGGCATATGCAAGCTATTGGGCATACCGGCGCAACCCGCGGTTTTATGATTTTTCGGAGCTTGGCGGGGACTGCACAAATTTCGCTTCGCAATGCCTTTATGCCGGTGCGGGCGTAATGAATTACACTCCGGTTTACGGCTGGTTCTATATAAGCACGAACGACCGCACAGCGTCATGGACAGGAGTGGATGAGCTGTATAACTTTCTTGTAAGTAATAAAGGCCCCGGACCGCAGGGCATTGTGGTGCCGCTTATGCGAATTGATCTTGGGGATATAGTTCAGCTTAAATTCTATGAAGGGGATCGTTTTGACCATTCACCGGTTGTGGTGGATTCCGGAAACGGTACGCCCGATACGGTTCTGATAGCGGCTCACAGCAAGGACAGCGACTGCCGTCCCATATCAACATATAATTATATAGATATAAGACCTATACATATATATAACGTAGGCGAGCCATAATTTGAAGGAAATGCTCGTTGCATCGCGCGCGTTTGCGCTCACTTGAGTACCAATGTACACGGCGTTCGCACACCCGCACGACCTGCTCAGAGCATTCCCTTCAAACAGATAAATATGTTCAAATGAAGAAAGTTGGAAAATAGGATTGATTTTCCGTTGGGGATATGGTAATATTATTATACAAAAAATAAACTCCGGAGGAGGATAAGGGATGAAGACAAACATAACGTTAACAGCTATGCTTTGCGCAGCGTCACTCTCGGCGGCTTCGGCTTTGCCTGCGGCCGCATCTGGACCGAATGAGAATATGATGATTCCGGCGCATGTTGAAATTGAACTGAAAGTTGGTGAGAGTATAATTTCGGTTAACGGTGAGGAAATTGAGGTAGCGGCGCCGTACATTGTCGGCGAGGGTGTAACGCTTGTGCCGCTGAGGGTTATAACAGAAGCGTTTGGCGCAGAGGTTGAATGGGATGCCGATACGCAGAGTATTGCGCTGTCATATCCTGATGTTGATATGCTTCTCAGAATAGGCTCTAAATCCGTGCTGGTGAATACACACACTGAGGAGCTTGAGGAAGCGGCGGAGCTGCATAACGGAACAACAATGGTGCCGCTGAGATTTATCAGTGAAACCTTTGGCGCTGAGGTGGAGTATGATGAGGATACACAGCGTATAACCGTAATAAAGACCGCGTCGGAGGACGGCGGCACAACGCTTGCAGGTACAACCGATAAGGATTACATAGGTGACAGCTATTACGGATGGACAATGAAGAACCCAAAATCGTTTACAATGGAGGACGGCTCCTTTGATGGTTCATCGGCGTACTTCCATGGTGATGACGGCAGCATTAGCATATATATTGAAAAGTATGATGAGGAACAGGATGCCCGCGCGGAATTCAATTCTATTCTGGATTATATGTCGGACAGCATGCTTTCAATAGCCGATATGGAGGATATGGGAGGCGGTATTACAAAGCTGCATTTCAGAGGTAAGAGCAGCTACGGCTCGGAAAGAGATGTTATTGAATATGTATCGGGTAAAAAAACATACACCGTCAGCGCGAGCGCTTCTTCGTATGGGGAGGAACCCGATACAGAAGAGCTGTTTGATATTACGTCAAGCTTCTCAATAACAGACAATAACCGTGATTATTACGATATTTCCTCAATAGAGGACGGAAAGCGAGAATTTGCGGACGAGGATTACAAGCTGACGGTAAAGCTTCCCGCATCATGGTATGACGCGAGCTACGGCAAGGCGAATGTATTCTCATACTATGATAATGACAACGAGGCATACAATGTGACAATCGGAATCTATTCCGTACAGGGTAATGTGTCTGCCGCAGTCATGGCGGAGAGTGATCGCAGGAACAATATGTATGTTTTAAATCCGGATATTTCGGTTGTAGGTGATGTTGTTAACGAAGATGTTAACGGAACAGAAGCATGGCAGTACACAATCACATGCAACGGTGCCGGAGTAAGCAAATATATCATGAGAGATATATTCTTTACTCTTGGAGATTATGTGTATAATTTTTCAATCACAGCGGGCAGTGATGCTGAAATCAATGAAATCCTCAGTGGAATCACTGCAGAGGAGCTTGATTCGGAGGAAACAGGAACAATTATCCGTGAGGCAGACCTCGGTTATGAAAGCGATATTGAATTTGCCGGAGGTAAGGTTACGGTTTCAAAGTATTGGACGAATATGGGTTATTACTTCTCCGGTTTGTATGAGCGCAGATCAGGCGCAATGCTGATGGAAGAAACAACTGCTTCGGTAAAGGATGATGAGATAGAGGATAAATTTACGGAGTATGTGGAGGAAGCTATAGCCGATGATAACGTTACAGCGGTTGATGAAATAAAAACAGAAACCGCGGGTGGTCGTACAATCTATTCTCAGACCTTTAAGCATGAGTCCGAGGGAGAAGATGATATGGCGGCTTACGCGACTATTTATGCTTTTAAGGAAAGCGGTAAAACTCACTATATTGTATATGTGAGAGCGGATGTTAACTATGGCAGTCAGCTTGACGGCGAGGTTGACGGTATTGTAAAGAGCATTTCTTATGAAAAATAAAAACACTGACGGAGGCTTTCGGGCCTCCGTCAGTGCTTTATAGGTATTATTTTAAATAATCCCCGAGATATGCTTTTGTGTTCTCCACCATTTCGTCAAAGAGCTTTCTTGCATCGTCCCATGAAATTGTCGAAACGAGCGGGTCACAGATAAACGCGTTGAATGCCTTTTCAAGGTCTTTTTCGGCGCAGGCGTCTGTGATAAGCTGCTGCTCCGCACATATGCGGCTTACGAGAGGATATATTTCCTTGGGGATTTTTCCGGCAAATACCGGCTGAACGCTGTCCGCGCTGAACCGCGCGTTTGTTTCGACAACCGCGCCGAGGGGCAGGTTAGGAATCTGACCGTAGTTGGGAATATTTACGTTTGTGACCATATCCTCAAGCCCCAGAAGCGCCCTCATCTGGCGTACACCCTCCTCGCCGGTTTCATTTATTTCAAAGTCTGTTTCGCCGGTGTAAAGCTTTTCACTCTTTTCAAGCCTCTTTACAAGGTCGTCCTTTCTCCATTTAACGGTGGTCAAAGCGAATTTCCATTCGTTTACCGTTTCGGGATCCTTTAAGAACCAGTTACCCGGACAGAATTCCGCAAGATGTCTGTCGCCTGCCGCCGCTATGTAGCCGAAGCGGAGAAAAAGGTTCATCTTTACCTTTTCAGCAGAGGTAAAGGAATTGTTCATCCAGTTATTATCAGCCGGAGCGTCAACACCATCGAGGTGTTTTTCACAGAACTCCTTATACAGCGGGAAAAGGTCATGGTTCCGGTAGTTTGCCTTTGTTATCCATGTGAAGTGGTTTACACTGAGGACATTGATTTTAATATCGGCTCTTTCCGGCTTTTCAATACCGAGCATTTCAGCGGCAGCCTGTGCCAAGAACTTCTGCGTTCCGAATACCTCATGGCAGCAGCCGAATGCCTTGATTTTCGGGAATGTGCGGTAAAGTCCCTGCATACATACCGTCATAGGGTTGGTGTAGTTAATTACCCATGCGTCAGGGCAGCTTCTTTCAACCGCCTTTGCGATTACCTCAAGCATCGGGATTGTTCTCAATGCTCTTATGATTCCGCCCGGCCCCGAGGTGTCGCCGACTGACTGATAAATTCCGTACCTTTCGGGCGCGTGCACATCCGATTCCATCTCGTCAAAGGTACCGGGAAGGATCGATATTACAACGAAATCCGCGCCGGTGAGCGCCTCATCAATTGTTGACACCGCCTTGTATTCCCATGCCGTTTTGCAGTCCGGCAAATCCTTTATTCTGTTGCCGATAACCTCGTTTTTCCTTGCCGCCTCATGGTCTATATCATAAAGATATACCGTACCGCTCATGTCCGTTACCTTTGCAAGATCCGACATAAGTCCCCATGCCCAGCCGCGGGAGCCGCCGCCGACATATGCGATTTTTACTTCATCAACTCTGCTTCCTGAATGCTTCATTATTCTTCGTCTCCTTTTCTGTCATCCTGCCAGCCTAAATATGTTGCCTCTAATCTGTAGATAGGCTGTCCCAGGTCAAGAAATCTCTGCTCGTATTCCGTTATTACATTTCCCTCAAAGCCTGAATTGTGCAGGTCGAGGGTTATATTTTGAAGCTTGAAGTTCTCCTGCGTAAAGGAATTAAGAGAAAATTCAAAAAGCTTCATATTATCCGTTTTAAACCATATATAGTCGCCGTTGTTGAGCACCTTTTTATAGCGGTCAAGAAAATTCTTATGTGTTAAGCGGCGCTTTGCCTGCTTGTTTTTCTTCCACGGGTCGGAGAAGTTGAGATATATCCTCTTTATCTCGCCCTTTTCAAAAAAGTCCTCAAGCCTTTCAGCGTCCATATCCATAAACCGTACATTAGTAAGCTCCTTTGCGACAGCTTTTTCCATAGCCATAACGATAACGTCCTCAACCTTTTCAATAGCGATAAAGTTTATGTCCGGGTGCAGCTCCGCCATTCCTGTAACGAACGCGCCCTTGCCGCAGCCGATTTCTATGTGTATCGGGTTATCGTTTCCGAAAACCCCGCTCCACCTGCCCTTGTACTGCTCCGGCTCCGTTATGCGTATATCTCCGCAGCGCTCAATACGCGCCGCGCAGTTTTTCTTTTTTCTCATTCTCATGAGGTCAGTTCTCCTATTCTGTCAAGTATTGCGTTCGCCGCGTCAAATTTGCTCATAATCGGCAGCTCCTCCGCGCCGTCTCTTGTGATCAGTGTGATTATATTAGTATCGGTTCCGAAGCCCGCGCCGCTCTGACGCAGCGAATTTGCGCATATCATATCTGCATTCTTTCTAACAAGCTTCTTCTGCGAATTTTCAAGAACATTTTCCGTTTCCATTGAAAAGCCGCAAAGGAACTGCCCCTCGCGCTTGCTTTCGCCCAGAGCCTTTAAAATATCCTTTGTCCGTTTTAATTTTATCACCGAACTGCCGTCCTGCTTTTTGATTTTTTCATCGGCAACGGTTTGGGGTGTGTAATCCGCGACTGCGGCAGCCTTTATGATTATATCGGTATCTGCGGCCCGTAACATGACCGCATTGTACATATCCTCTGCTGATTCTGTGTTTACAACCTCGGCAAACATCGGCGGTTCAACCTCTGTATGACCCTTTACAACCGTTACCTCTGCGCCGCGGTACACAGATGCCTTGGCGATTGCCATTCCCATTTTGCCTGTTGAATGGTTTGTTATATATCTTACCGGGTCAATCGCCTCACAGGTCGCTCCGGCGGTAACGAGGATTTTTTTGCCGCTCAGGTCCTTTTCGTGATAAACCTCTTTTAAGATGTATTCAAGCAGTATGCTTTCATCAGGCATTCTGCCGTCGCCCGTGTCGCCGTTGGCAAGCATTCCGTTCTCCGGCTCAACTATTTCATAGCCGAAGCGTCTGAGCTTTTCTATATTGTCCTGTACAATGGGATTATGAAACATATTGTGGTTCATGGCCGGTGAAATAATCTTTTTACACGGGCAAGCCATAACCGTCGTTGTGAGCATATCGTCCGCAATACCGTTTGCAATTTTGCCTATTACGTTTGCCGATGCTGGCGCAAGCATGACAACATCAGCCTGCTTTGCGATTGCAACGTGCTCAACACTGTACTGAAAGCTGCGGTCAAAGGTGTCGATAAGGCACTTGTTCTGTGTGAGCGTTTCAAAGGTATAGGGGTTTATAAAATTTGTCGCGTTCTGCGTCATAAGCACATGGACATTGCCGTGCAGCTTTTTAAGCATTCTTGCAAGATTGGCAATCTTGTATGCCGCGATTGAGCCTGTAACACCGAGCACTATTGTTTTTCCTTTTAACATTATTCTCTCCACCATCTTCCTGAGATTCCGCACGGTAATATAAGTCCCGATTCAATCGGTATGCCTATCTCGTCAGCGTCCATTCTGCCGCCGAACTTTTTAACGGCTGTAACCTGCATGACGTTTTTAAGCACTGTTGCCGACAGTCCTGTTGTATAAGAGTTAATCAGCAGAAAAAGCGGATTATCCGACATGATTTTCATGCAGTCTGAAACGAGGGGGAAGAGCGCGTCCTCAATCTTCCACATCTCGCCGCCGGGACCTCTGCCGTAGGACGGCGGGTCCATGATTATACCGTCATATTTATTTCCGCGGCGTATTTCACGCTTTACGAACTTAACACAGTCATCGACAATATATCTCACATGCCTGTCTGCAAGACCTGACGCTTCAACATTCTGCTTTGCCCATGTGACAATTCCCTTTGACGCGTCAACATGGCATACCTCCGCCCCCGCGGCAAGCGCGCTCACGGTTGCGCCGCCGGTGTAGGCGAAAAGGTTCAGCACCTTTACAGGGCGGTTGGCTTCCTTTATCAAATCCGAGATCCAGTCCCAGTTCACCGCCTGCTCCGGGAAAAGCCCCGTGTGCTTAAAGCCTGTCGGGCGTACATTAAACGTGAGGTCACGGTAGCGTATCTGCCATTGCTCCGGTATCTGCTTATTGAATATCTGCCAGCTTCCGCCGCCTTTGTTTGAGCGGTGATACCATGCGTCAACCTTGTTCCATTTCTGAATATCCGCCTTATCGTCCCATACGGCGATAGGGTCGGGGCGGCGCAGCAGATACTTTCCCCAGTATTCGAGCTTTTCTCCGCCGGATGCATCAACTATTCTGTAATCCTTCCATTTATCCGATAAATACATTTCGATATTTCTCCTCATATTTTCCTATGCTACAGTATAACACATAATCATTTTTTGTGCAAGGGATTAAATAAAAAAGACTGTATTACAGCAGATAAAATGTTACAGTTCAGCTATGGTCTATTACGGATTTTAAAAGAAATTTCATAAAACCCTTGACAAACGGCTTAAATACTGGTATAATAATTAGCGTGTTGTAAGGACACGCTGGTGTAGCACAGGGGTAGTGCACTTCATTGGTAATGAAGAGGTCGGCAGTTCAATTCTGCTCACCAGCTCCAAAGAAAATGGCTTAACTGCGTAAGTTAAGCCGTTTTCTTTTGTCTTATAACAACTTTTAATTTGCTCGTTTTTTATCTGTTTTTCTGGTTGTCAAGTTGTCAGAAAAGTTGTCAGATGATGTTTCACTCTGCATTGTTTCTGTTGACTTTTTTTAACCTTTTTTGACTGTTTTATAGGTGGGAGATGTTTAACTCTCCTTATTTCCTTTCAGCACCTCAATAGCCTTAGTTATCGGCTCCGGTATCGGTACTCCCATAAGCCCGGCATTCTCAATAAGGCTTATCAGCTCGTTGGCGCAGAACGCAATAATTACCGCGTCCTTTATGTAGGCTGTACCGATGAGCAGATCAAGACGGTATGCCACCAATACTATTGCAAGCGTTACGCCTTTTCTTATAAGACCTTTCCAACCGGCACGGCTTTCAAGGCTTCCGCTCTCGCTCTTGGAGCTGTTATGGAATACTCCGGCTACTATAAGCCCTGTGAGGTAGTCAAGCCCCATAAAGATTACAAGCGTTGTCATTGCGCCTGTCCAGCCGCCTAAGAGCTGTGTTATGAGAGCGCCGATTATTCCTGCTGCTGTACAGATTATGTTTTTGATGTTCATATTGTTTCCTCCACTTATGTTGTGATTTCGCTTTCCGGAGCTATAAATTCTATCCAGCCCTGTATACCTTCTCTATTGTTTGCTATATAAGTTGTCAATACAAACGCATTCCAAGCGTCGTCATGCTCCAACGGATTGTTGTCTATAATACACGCTACGGGGGTATCATCCATGTAGGCAATTGCCTCCGCATAGGAATTTACAATACCTTTACAGTTATTTAAATTACTGACGGGCAATGACACAGTCGCAACCATGTCACTTATCTCATCGTCAGTAAGCTTCCTCTGAAATGCCATACGCCACACAGGGGTACCGTCTATCCATGTGCCGACTCTCTGCGGTGTTGTACTGTACTGCTGTAATTGTGCAACGACCGAAATCGGCTCACTTATATTGATCCATTTATACAATCCTGTTCCACCGAGGACGCGCCCGTCCTCGAGAACGATTTTGCTTACCTTTCCCAGACACATATATATGGGGTTGTACGGATCTGTTTCGCTGTCGGTTTTGACCGCGGCAATATCTCCTATGTTTCCGGCTGTGGTATATGTAGGCGCGCTGTCGCCAACATAAAATTTTGTCGCCTTTGCGGCTTCTGTTCTCGCTGTATCATCACGCAGCGGATGACCGTTGATTTCCGCAACATCGAGATTATACGGCTGACCAGAACTGATACTTAATTCTTTAAGTATCGGCGCGGTAAGAATCCCGGTTGTGCCGTCATAGCTGCTGCGAACGGCGTCTGCAAGCTTTTCTATTGTTATCGACTTATCTTCAAGCATTTCCGGCGTTATACATATGTCAGCCAGTTTACCGGCTGTTACGCTGCCGTCCGCAAGCTTTTCCGCTGTAACTGCTCCATCCGCTATCTTTGCCGTTGTTACGCTGCCGTCAAGTATAGTGCGGGCATCAACCGCCCCGTTGGATATACGATTATTATTTATCGCTCCCTGCGCGATCTTTATGGTGTTTACACAATAATCCGCAAGCTTTTCGTTTGTGACGCTTCCGTTGGGGTGGTCAAGCACAGCAACTGTCTTATGGGCGCTTACCGCTGTTTTTGCAGTTTTGTCCGCGTACTCCTTTGCGCTTGCCAATACGTCGCGGTCAGAGCCTTCAAGCGCCGCTACATGGTTCTCAACCGTATCCGAAAGGCTGTCGTTTAAACGCTTTGCATATGCGGCAGCCCAGTTTTTTTCAAGCTCCTTTTCGGAAAAACCGGTTTTGTCAAATGATAAAAGTGACATATTATTTTACCTCCGTTCTTTGAACTATATATCCCATTCATCCGGGAATGTGTCACTTAATTTGCAATAGCCGCTTTTGTTGCAGAATATACAGTCTTCACATCTGCCGGAATGCTTTTCACATTCGATTTTTATAACCTCTGCGGCTCTTTCAAGGTATTTTTCCATTTGGTATTAATTCCCCTTTCTTAGTTGTTTTGTACTGCCGGTGTAGTGCCGTTCTGGAGCTGATTAAGCGCCTGCCCGAGTGCAGCCTGACGCAGACGAACGATATAATCATTAATCAAACTGTTCTGTTCCGGCGTTCCTGTTATAGGGGTGCCGTCCGGGTTTACCGCACCAAGCGCCGACGCTATTGCAGAGCTTGTTATACTTCCCGCAAGGCTCTGTCCTTGCTCCGCGCCCTTCATCGCCATTTCGTATGCTACCTCACTGTCCCACGGACCAAGAGTGTATCTGCCGGTCCATTCGCCAGTAATGGGGTCAATCTCTCTGAAGTTCTTAAGCTCCGGCAGCCATGCTTCATCACTTTCAAAAAACCGCCCGAGAGTTGACGCCGTGCGCGTGCCATTGTCAAACGCTGCTGCCTGATTGGCAAGCTGAGCCGCTCTTAAGGCTTCTGAGGCGTTGCTGTCGGCATATCTGGCGGCTGCAGCTCTGCTTGCGTTGTCATACGTGTAACCCTCATTCTGAAGCCGCTGATTTTCGTTTGTAAGCTCATCCTTTTGTCTCTGCCAGTTATCAAGCCTGTCTTGACGACTCCTGTTATAGGTATCTGCATCCTGAGTGTAGGTGCGGGCATAGAAATCATTTGCTACCTCTCTTGTATCTGTAAGATTATCGCGCAGTCTTGCAGTTTCGCCGAGATAACGATTATAGGCTTTGTCGAGGTATTCAGCTTGGTCGGCTTTAAGCGCCTGATTGTATGCTTCTCTTACCGCCAGCGCCTCTGCTACCACTGCGCCGCTCGCTGTTTGGATGGATGAGTTATTGTCGTTCAATACCTTTCTGTATGCCTCATCTGCAAGCTTCATCTGATAGTCCTTATAGTCTTGAAATACTTTGTCGGTTTCGGGCGACCATGTGAATCCTTCACGGTTTGTCAGTCTGTCCAACGCGTCATTTACGGGACGATCATATCGCTCGTCGTAGAGGTCCGTTACTCCTTTGGATGTAGGCATGCCCTGTGTCTGCTTATACGCTTCCGCTGCAGCGTCAAGCTGTGATTTGGGAATATAAGCTATACCGTCAGATACATATGCCGGTTTTATTGTAGTGCCGCCGATGTCTACCACTCCGGTTTCCTGATCATATTTTACATTTGCTCCTATTCCAAGTCCGGCGATATAATCACTTGCGGCTTTCAGTTCGTCACCAGTTGCCGCATATGCTCTGTTGGTGGCGAGGTTTATCGCGTCAGGACTTGTGTAAGTTGTACCGTCTATGTTAAACTGCGGTTTTATCTGGTCATTGCCGTCTATCTGTACGGTTCCGCTGCTTTCATTATAGCCTATGCGACTGTTGTTAATATTACGGTCAGTGAGCGCCTGCCTTGTTGCTGTATAGCCGTTATTCATCAGGTAATCATAGGCACCTTTGGTGATTGCATCATCTGCGGCATAGGATGAACCGTTTTCGTCTATCCCATCGGCTTTTACTATGTTCTGACCGTTATAGGTTACAAAGCCGCTTCCACTGTCATAGCCTATTTTGTCATTTTCAAAGCCTATGCCGGTCAGTCTGTTTCTTATCCCCGACATCGGCGCTGATTGCGCCGGAGTGGTTGTTCCTCCTGCAGACTGCAGCACATTCGGCGTTGCTGTCTGTGTCTGCTGTTTTGGCTGTTTGGGCTGCGCCGGTTCGGTGTATCTGACCGTCCCTGCTCCCGATATAGTCGTTCCGTTGCCTTGCTGCTGTTTTGCGATATTTCCCGGTGTTGCTATTGTTGCCATGTGTGTACTCCTTTCATTTGATTATCGTGTGGATAGCGGGTTGAAGGTTGCTATTTCGTGCTTGCTCGGCTCTGTCGGCTTTATAGGGTTCGCCATGAAGAAATAACGCATCGCATCATAGTCGTGGTCCTCTAATGATGTGTTTACATCCTCTGTATTTACCTCACTGTATACGAGATTGGGAATTGTCCTTATAAACGCCTTGCAGGTATTAAACACATACATCATAGGACGTCCCGCTTCATCCATTGCCATTCTGTAATGACACTGCATTTTACCACTCAGGCGGTCGTTTGTGCCTTTCTCGAAATATACCCCTTCTTCTTCAAACATAGTTATAATCGTTCCATCCCTGCCCCTTGACTGGTCCCAGATTGCGGGGTCTGCTATTCCGAGTATTTCGTGCCCTTTTTCACATTGATTTTCAATGTTTTTTATTTCTCGTGCTATTTTGCGCGGTTCCCATTTCAGCCCCGTATTGGGCGTTTCAGTACAGCCGTACAGCTGACGGTACAGATAGGCTCGCCCTTCGTAATCAATCGCCCACCACTGCGCTGTAAACGGCTTTGAATATCCAAAATCGAATGTGCGGAACCGCGGCCAGCTGTCCGGGATTGGAAACGGGTTTATAACGTGCGTGTTCAGGTGCGTATCGTAGCCTTCGGGGTTGTTCTTCCACTCTGTAAATACCTGTCCCTCGTAGCTGTCCCAGTCACCGTAAAGCAGCGCCTTCTTTTGCGCCTCCGGCAACAAACCGAGACTTGCCAGATAATCGGGGTCGTTCTTTAACAGCTCCTCATTATCAAACACCGTTGACGGTATAAATATTCGCGTCCGTTCAATCTCTATTTTCTTGCCGCCGTTATCCCTTATCGTGCTTTTTATGTGTTGTGTTGTATTCGGCGGCACGGGTGTTATAAATCGGTTCTTGACCCATCCGTGACCAATACCGCCCGGATTTGCCGTTGCGCGTATATATACTCTTAATCCGGGACCGTCCGCGCGGTTACGCGATATGAGGTATTCGTACTCCTCCTGCGTGAAATGTGTAAGCTCATCGAATGCGATAAAGCTGTAAGACAAGCCCTGATATTGCAGATAGCTCATACTATTCGGCATACTTCCGAAATATATCTTCGCGCCGCTTGGGAATTTCCAATAGTGCTCGGAGCCGTTATATGTCGCTTTCGGATACGCTGATTTATATATGCGCATGGATTTGATTATAAGCTCACGACATTGGGGGAAGGTCTTTCTGAATATGATCGCGCGATAATTTGGATTATCAACCTGACGCAATGCTTCGACAACTATCGCATCCGACTTTCCTCCGCCTGCTGCGCCGCCGTAAAGCGCTTCGTATTCAGGGCGGCTCATAAACTCTATCTGCTTGGGCTGCGGCTTCCATACTATTCTTTTCATGTGATTGTTGCACCTACAATATTCAGACTTCCGTTTTCGGCAAGCTCTATATAAGCGGTTCCGTCTGCGTTCTGTATCCTCACCGTACCGCCTGTTATCACAAGCGTTTCACCGTCATATTCCATGGTACCGCCTTTTATATTATGCACAGCAGGGTCTATATCGCCTGCAAGCTTTGATACTCCGACAGATGATATGTTTGCATCATCAAGCTTGTTCAATGCCCGTTCAAGCGTTGTGGCAAACTTTGCGCACCAAGTATATATTGCAGGAATATCTTTTGTGTATCTGCCGGTTGTCTGCGGCGGTCTGTTTATTTTGAATAACATTGAAAACCTCCGTCAATAGTCATAATCAATATCTTCTTCATCACTCTCGTTGCGGGTGTAATCAAGGTCGGCCGCTGCCACAGCTTCAGCTATACTGTGGGTTGTTCCGGTCTGCTCTTTTATCCTTCTGCCTCCGTCTGCCTTCTGGATTTCGATTTCATAAAATACAACCCTGCCCGTTCCTTCAATTTTATATCTGTAGCTGCTGCCCATAAGGGTTCTTACACTGCTGCGAAATGTATTAAGCCCGGGCTTTGTAAACGTGTCGTGCTGCTTCCATTCACCGTCATCTATGCTTGTATATACCGTAAAACATGCGCCGCTTTCAACATCTGCCCGTATCCATAATTCATTGACGGATTTATTGTCAAGCGTATTATCATATGTTCGGGCGGATACTATACGCCATTTTACACCGTTTGAGTCTGTTTCCACTGCGCGGTAGTCTATGTCTCCGCAGTCATCTGCTTCTGCCTGATAGATGGTATTATAGCTTACAAGATAGAAATCTCCGCGGAACAGGAACATATCACTTACGCATATATCGTCCTGCATATGCCACACGTTATAACGCATATCATAGGTCAAAAGTTCTATTCCGGTTTCGTCTTTTCTGCATGCACATACATAGTAGATGTTGCCGTCATAGCCTGCCACTGCTTCACTGTATCTTGTTTTGAGTCTCGTTGATATGCATACCGGAGTGCTGCCACTGTAGAGGAAAAAGCCTTTGTATGACAGAAATATAACACCGGACGGCGTAACGACTATTGACTTTGGCGATATGCACCCGATCCCGTTTATAACCTCGCTGCTGTAATTAGCCGCACTATCTCCGTATATGACGGTTATGCTGCTTTCCTTGAATGCAAGAAGGTAATTTCCGTATTCACACAGCGCAGTGAAGGTTCCCGGAGTTGCAGAGGGCAATCTCGTCGCATATTGGAGTCTTACGGATGCGGATGAGGTGTCTGAATAATCATCCGAGGCTGAAGCATATATCATGTTGCCAGTCGGCAACACTCCCCACAATCTCCCCTGATGAGCCGCTATATGTTCGTATACATGCTGCTTTTTCGATATTGTTATACCCATACAGTATCTTGCATTGTACGTGTTGCCACCGGCCATACTGTCAAAGCCAAGCTCCTCACCGTTTTTATTCGACAACGTGAAATATATACGGTGCACCCAATACTTAACTCCGTTAATGAGTGATGTAGATGACGAAAAGCTCTTGACGGTTGCCTGCGTTATAGTATATTTATCTATATCGTCAAGGTTTGCATAGTTTTCTGTATCAACGGTATTGTTATAATGAAAATCGAGTTTTTGGGGAGTAACCTCAGAACCGCCACGCGACCATACCTGCCCGACACTTTCGGCAGCTGTCGGGAAGCCGCTTATTGTCACCTCATCACCTTCATTGAAATAATTTGAAAATATATTTGCTGAAGATGCGTATGAATTGCCGTTGCAGTAAGTGTCCCAGAAATCACTGCCGCTTAATACTGTTCCGTCTGAAAGTGTAACACTGTAGTCTAATATCTCTGAGTATCCATATCTGTATGTTTCAAGGTAATTCCCGTTTTTGTCTGAGCCTGCCGTTACACATAAGTTGTCCATCACGGTTCCGATCCTTGAGAAAGTATCGGTATCTATATTATAGTAATACAGTATAGATGCATAACCGTTATTTCCGAATTTTGTGACTGCTGCGCCATCCATAATCGTCATATCGTCATTACTGACCCGGTTATTGTAACCGTTTATGATGTACAGATTACCCATGCGGATTATTTCCCAGCTCCAACCGACATCCAATGTTATATTGCCGCTTTTCTTTACACCGTTATAATAAAATGCACCATCATATGCTATGCCGGTAAGTCCCTCTATTGTATCAGCGTTTGTGCGGTCGGGTGCGGCTGCTGCTTTTATTTCTATCGGCAACTCGCACACTACCCTGCGCCTGCCTCTCGGAGAGGCGTAAGGGTATTCGGATGTACCCATGTTCAGCATTTCCTCAAACTCGCCCTTTGACGCGTTGCGGGTACGGTTGAGACCGTAGAAATAACGCGTATTTGACTTTGTGGGGTCATAACTGCTGTATCCGTTATACATTTACAATCAACCTCCTGTTATCGCCATAGGAATTACTTCCTCATCATCAGGTATTGAAGCGATGTCAGCCTGCTGCGTCCGGTCCTGCGCGCTTATGTCAACCGGGACAAGCTCATCTCCGCCCTGTGTTGCTTGCGCCGGTATCTGCTGCATCTGCGCCTGCTGTTCCTGTATCTGCTTCTGGTAGTCTTGAATGTCTGATATAAGAGTCTCTTTGTTGTCAAAGCTCATGTTCTTCAGGGCAATTATAAGCATATCGAGATTTTGCACAAGAGCGCTTCCGAATATTGTTAATATAGTATTATTCTGCGCTTCCCGCGTATATGGGTTATCACGCTGCGGCACTACCTCAATATCAAATTCTATCGGTGAATACTCCCAATGTCCCTGCGCCGGAAATTCCCCTTCGGTCTCGGCTCCTACATCTTCAGCCGGAGCGGGAGCGTAAGGGACGTAGTTAGATCTTGTCATAATTTCATTGCTGAATTTTATAAAGGTCTTGTGCCCGTAGTCGTCCTCTGTCCTGTAATACCTCGCATCATAATAGAACTGGCGGATTAATTCTATTACCATGTATGCAACGTCTTTGTATGCCGCATATGTATCTTTGAGCTGCGAACGGCTCCGCTTCTCGCCGGCCTGCTGCAAATTTTCAATGGCGCTTGCAGCTGTCACGCCTCCGTTTGTGGCGCCCTGCTGAAAATCACGGTTTGCAAGAATTTCCTTAAGCTCGTCCTTTTTGATCTCTCGGTGGTTTATATAATACTGATTGATCTCTTTGCCCTGTATGGCCATAATGCTGTTTGTATCGCCTGATTTATAATGAACGACTGCCTTTTCAAGGTCAATCAATTCATCTTCTTTCAGTCCTGCGCCTTCTTTTGCCAGATAGCGCGGCGCTGCATTTATAAGGATATTCTTGGTTATGGCGGTGTCAAGCTTGTCAATTTCGATCTGAGTTGCTTTACCTATATCAATCATACCAAAACCGAACGGACAATCAGGAATCTGATATAATACATCAAGCACAACAGGATAGCGGCCGTGTTTATACAAACCTTCCTCATAGCCTTCCATATCCTCGGTTGCTTCGAGAATTTTACCGTGGCACAGCTTCATCATATGAAGCGTTCCGTCCGGCTTTTTGTAATAACAATCGCATACTTCAGAACGGTCTAACAGCTTGTTTGTGCCGCTTATCGTTTCCTGCGTTGCATCACCTGTGAACAACGCCTCATGCTCAGGGTATTCGTGCTTTAACAGCTCATTCTCTACCATTGCGGTAATGAACAGAAAAGAGCTGTCCTGTATATCATCGACATTCATATCACATAATATATTTAATATGTTTACACTGCGGATATCGACATTCTGTGTATCCTCGTTATAAAATACACCGTATGCAGCTGTACCAAGCTTGCACTTGTTGCGCGCGTTCTTCTTGTATACCTTATAAAATCCGCTTGATTTTAACAGGACAGGCAAGACCTGTGATAAAGCCTCAGCCGCTTCTGCTCCGTCCGGCTCCCTTTCAAGAACATTTGGTATAGGGTAGTTCTCCGCAGCGTCTGCAACCGCATTTTCTATTGAGGAAAAAATGAATGATGTATTGCACTTCATTTCCTTTTTCAATTCATCGGACGTGCCGCTGTAAAGCGATTTATAATACCTCTCATTGTCTCTGATACGCATCAGAAAGCTTTCGCGGTCACTGCGATATTGATTTAACGCGGTTAATGCCTTTGACAAAAAATCCCCGGATATTTTACCGCTGTAGGCTGTTGTATCAATTGCTGTGATTTCTGCATCCATATATTATAACTCCGCTATAGCCGCCTTGCCCGGCTTCATGATCGCTGCTTCGGTAAGCTCCATAATCTTCGCCTGAAGGCTTCGGCTATGCTCAATAACTTCCGCAACGTTGCGAGGAACCTCAACCGGTCTGTCATACATAATCTGATACATAACTCCATTCACCGAAACAACCGTTTCTGTGTCACCGACAACATTATGCGGTTTAGGGATAATAACCATAACTGTATCTTTTTTCACCGACATCTCATTATTTTCTTTTTTTACTGCCATTGTCATTACTTCCTTTCGTTATTTATGGGATTTCGCGCTTGCTCAAACGAGAGTGGGGGACATTAAAATCCCCCGTAAATCAATATATTATGATACAGATGCCAAAGACTCAATTCTGCACATCTTGGTCTGCTCAATAATCTTCGTGAAGTGATAGCCCTTCCAGCCGAATGTACCGCGCTGATTGAGCGGATCGCCCGTACCGGCAGAACCGAGACTCTTATTGATGAGCTGAATGGTCTTGTCGCCGGAGGTGCCAAAGGCGTTCTTGCCAAGAATAATTGTTGAATATACAGGCTTACCGTTCGCCGCTCCGTCACCCGGATATATCTTCATATCCGGCTCAATCATAGCCGACGATATATTCTCCGATACCTGAAGCCATGCCGTGCCATTGGAGCCCCCCGCAGTCGCGGTCACGGTGTAAAATTTATTATCAATGCAGATTTTTTCGCCAATAGCAGGCAATCCCTCGTCTGTGATCGTTTCGGCAACATAAATTTTCTGTGTACCGGGAACAACCTTAGAAATCGTAAGCTCCGGAAACTCGCTCTTTTTGCCGAACGGAGTACCTCTGAACACATACACGTCCGGGTCCTCAATGAAACGCACGCCGTAAAGTCTGCCGATCTCACCGTCATAGATTTCGGTAGTCGCGTTGTACTCCTGAACCTTCTGCCATGCCTCATCGTCCATGATATTGAACGCAACATCCGGGTGGATAAAACATACATAATACTTACCGTCCGCGGGCTGGACCTTGTTGCGCTTAAGCGAGGTGACCGCGCGGCGCACGTCCTTTACGGTAAGCACATCGGTAAGCTCGCTTCTTGATGCAGCCGTCCCGGCATAGAATACGTTAAGACCCGAAGCAAGCTCCATTGCGTCAAGGTGCTCAAAGGTTTCAAGCTGATTTTCCGTAAGCAGATCAGTGTACTTTAATACCTCCGGCGATGGGTCGTTTGCAAAGAAGTCGAGCTGATCGGTATATGAAACATAGTTGCCGAACTGCTCCGGCTCGCCCTTGATTCTCGTGATGTTCACCGCCGCGCCTGTGGGGGTAATACCTTCTGTGAGCGGCTGCAACGCCTTGGGGAGCGGTGAAAGCTTATCAAATGCGATAGTTTTTGTCTTGCCCTCCGGGATATTCACCTGCTGACCGAACTTTGTGTACTTTCTCTTCTGCTTATTGAAGTCAAGCACATATCTGTTCAATATAGACTCCATTAACGGAGACATACCGGCGGAGGTGGTTGTGTTTAAGTTTAAATTTAAATCTGCCATTTTATCTGGCTCCTTTCTGTAATATGTTTTACCATAGCAAACCACTGTTAGATTGATTTGCTTTTATGGACATAGATTATTTATTACGGCACTGCTCTATATATTTTGCAAAGTCCTTCGGAGGAAGCTTTGACGGATCTGTTTTTCCTTTAGTGCCTGAGTGCTTGGCCGTCTGCCCTACCTGCTTGACGCCTTTTCTCGGCGCAGGCTTTTCCTGCTTGGGAGGATGAGCTTGCTGCATTGCCTTATATGCCTTTGCAACACTGTTTGTTTCCTGCAGCGCCTTTGCAAATGCGGGATCGGGAAGCGCTTTTGCATAATCAAATGACGGGTCAAACTCCTTTACTACCTCTGCCTGCCGCTGCCAGTCGGCGATTTGTGCCTCGATTAGCTGTTTGCGCTGTGTATCTGCCTGCTGCATTGTGTCATATTTCTGCGCTTTTACATTGGCTTCTATGCGCTTTCTGATTACGTCCGGCTCAACCTTCTGCTCCTCTGCCATTTCTTTTATCATATCTTCAGAGGTTCTTGCTCTGGGGTTTGATACGTTCCCGCCATAATATTCGTTTGCTACCGCAGTGTCAAAATCAATGTTATTGCTTGCAGCTTTTGCCCGGCGCTCTACCTCGGCATTTACGCGGCTGTTAAAGTCAGAATTGTATTCCTCCTGCGTAGCACACGACTTGTACGGCT
>JBJEIW010000262.1:54312-64720 GCA_051877435.1 Candidatus Ornithomonoglobus sp. | reverse complement strand
TGGGGCTTAGCTGGATAGGCATAACGACCACAAAGGACGGCGGAGCGCTTCGTTATGTAAATGAAACCGGAAGCCATACGCTGCCGTTTAAAACCGGAGCTTTTGAATACGGGCTGTTTCCGTATTACGACTGCCAGTGTATAACAAGCGGCGCATGGGTGGAGGATGACAGGCTTGTTATAAAGAGCCGGCTGACGGGTGAAATGATAGGCTCGGTCAATATGGAGCTTTATTTTAAGAACGGCTCGGTAACAATTTCCTCACGCAAAACCGAGGGGCATTATTTCGGAGAGTTTAACGGAGCGGCAAGCGGACGAAGCATTAAATAACATTAAAGCATATAAAGGCACAGTTGGGATCGGCTGTGCTTTTTAATTGCGGTTTTTACATAGATTTCACATAATTTTTATTCTTCCTTGATAGCCGACAAAAGAATTAAATGGTAAACTATAAAAAACATAAGCTAAACTAAGGAGAAAACACAATGAAAGAAGTATTACAGACAATATTCGGATTACTCGGCGGACTTGCGGTTTTCATCTTCGGAATGAACATGATGAGCGAATGTCTGCAGAAGGTTGCGGGGGAAAAGATGAAGAAGATCCTCGCGCTGCTTACAAAAAATCCAATTCTCGGAGTTATAGCCGGAGCGCTTACAACAGCGGTGCTGCAGAGCAGCAGCGCTACGACGGTCATGGCGATAGGCTTTGTCAGCGCCGGTCTTATGTCGCTTCCGCAGGCAATATCCATTATCCTCGGAGCAAATATCGGCACGACGATAACGGCTCAGATCATAGCCTTTAAAATCAGTGATTACATATATGTTTTCGTGTTTGTGGGTTTTCTTATATATTTCCTTGCAAAATCGGAAAAGCTTAAAAATATAGGACAGACGATTTTCGCGTTCGGTCTGCTGTTTTTAGGTATCGAGACAATGGGAAGCGTTATGAAGCCGCTTGCGTCAAGTCCGATATTTACGGACATGATCGGAAGGGTAGCGGGTGTTCCGGTGCTTGGAGTAGCGGTGGGAACGCTTATGACGCTGGTGGTACAGAGCAGCAGCGCCACTATCGCGGTTTTGCAGAACTTTGCCTCACAGGCGGGCGCGGACGGCGTTACAAGTATTCTCGGACTTACAGGCGCGATTCCTATCCTGCTCGGCGACAATATCGGTACAACCATTACGGCGCTCCTTGCAAGCGTCGGTCAGCCTAAAAACGCAAAGAGAACGGCGGTCGCGCATTGTATCTTTAATATTTCCGGTTGTCTGCTTTTTATCTGGTTTATACCGCTGTTTGCTAAATTCATTCAGATGATTTCACCTAAAGGACCTGAAATTGAGGTTATTTCTCGTCAGATCGCCAACGCGCACACTACCTTCAATATAGTTATGACGGTTATATGGATACCGCTTATATGGCTTATGGTGAAGATAGTTATGAAGCTTCTCCCGGAGGGCAAAAATGACTCAAAGGATATGAACAAGCCTATATATCTTGACGATAATCTTATCACACAGCCCGCCGCCGCTCTGCAGCTTGTTGCAAAGGAGATCATACACTGCGGTGATGTTGTGAGAGGGATACTCAGCGACACGGTGGATGCGGTCAAGGAAGGCGGAAAGAAGCAGTTTGAAGCGATCGCGGAAAAAGCGGAGGTTGCGCGAAACCTCAACAATGATATTATGGAATACCTCGCCGAGCTGTTTGCATCGGGTGTGCTCACGGAGGAGCAGGCAACGCAGACCGCGGGAATAATGCATGTGCTTAGCGATATTGACAGTATAGGTTATCTGAGCCGCGAAATTGCGGATAATATGAAGGAAAATCTTGAAAATAAAAAGTCCTATTCAAAGGATGCTCTGAAAAACCTGCAAAGCGGACTTTCTCTGATAGGGGAAATGTATTCAGTCGCTCTGGACGTTATGAAGAACGGCAACGGTGTCAGTGTTAAGGATATTCTGAAAAAGAAGGAAAAGGTACTTGACCTTGATATAGATATGCGCAAGGATCACATGAAGCGCGTAGCGAAAGGTAAGTGCAAGGCAAGTCTTACAGCATCCTTTAACAGTGTCCTGCATACTATTGATCGTATGGGAAATAACTGTGTAAATATTGCGGAGGCGGTATCCGGTTCTGTTGATTTCGGATATTTCACAGGTGTTGACGAGGTATAATTAAATAAAGAAATAATCGGAAAGCTCCTGTCCTTAAATGCTAAGGCAGGAGCTTTTTGTATCCCTATATCAGGTATTTGAGACTCTTGTAATAAACAAACTGGCATATAAATAAAAAGCATAACCGGAACTATGCAAAACCCACAAAAAAATATATAATATAACTAATTTATTATGTGAGAATCATAAATAAAAAAGGAGGAATTTTTGTGAAGACAAAAAAGCTTACGGCGTGGATTTCGGCTGCGGCGCTTGCCGCGATGATGATAACGCCGATAACGGTATCTCATGCGGCGGCGCAGACGCTTACGGTCGGCGCGGGCGAAGACTATGCGACTATCTGTGAAGCGGTTGCGGCGGCAAAGACAATCAATCCGCAGAGCGAGGCAGATAGGGTAACAATTAATGTAAACCCGGGCGACTATGAGGAGCAGGTCGTATTTGACAATATGAAATACATAACGCTTCAGCAGACACCGGGAACTGAGGGAAAGGTTAACCTGCATTGGTATTACTGCACGGGCTATGCGGCGTCAAATGTAGATCTGACAGGCGCATACAATCCGAATATTGACTGGACCGCGGATGCGACATGGACCGGACCTCAAGGAACGGATAATCTGACAAAGTACACGCTGGGTCAGGCGATAGCTGCGGGTACAACGATTGAATATTATGACAAGAGCGGAACAAAGCAGTCGGTTACGGTTAAAAACGCAATGTATCTCGGTGATACCGGCGGTCTTGACAAAATGGCGGCTCTTATCGTAAGAAACAATTCCGCGGACATCACGGTTAAGGACTTTAATATAGTAAACAGTGTTCCCGTTATGGTAACGCAGGGGCAGAAGGACGCGCACCTGACTCCGTGCGCAAATTATCCGAATCTTCCCGATCGCAGCAGCAGCGCATTGGCGAACTGTACAGAGGATACCACGGAGGTAAGACCTACTGCTGATATATATGATACGAACAACAGGGTGGATATAACCAAGTACAGAGCTGCGGTTGAGTCCGGAATAACCTTTAATGCGGGAGAAAGCGTATGGCTTGCGCGCTCCGGAACATTTAACGAAAGAGGTCACGCCGTTTCGGTCTACAGCGGCGACAGGATCACCTTTGAGGATATCCGTCTCAGAGGCGGACAGGATTCTCTGTTTGCCTCAGGCGGCAGAGTTTATTTCAAAAACTGTGATCTGATCGGCGGAACAGATTATATTTACGGAAGCGCCACGGCTGTGTTTGACACCTGTAAGCTTGGGTTTGAGGGCTTTTCAGACCGTGTATACGGCTCGCCGCTTGCAACACCGAGTACGGTGGCATCAAGAAAATACGGCTATCTGTTCTACAACTGTACGATTTATAATGTACGCGATAACGCGGGCACGTCAAATTTCGGAGGTCCGTGGGGAGCTGCCGGACAGGCTACGTTCTTCAACACAACGCTTGACGACAACGCTTCAATCGGAAAATCTGCGTTGGTTATTGACCCTAAGGGCTGGTGCAGGTTCGGCGCTGAAAACGGACTGGGACGTCTGTACGAATACGGAACGAAGAATGCCAGCGGCGCTGCGGTTGATTTGTCGCAGCGAGTAGTAAATCTTTCAAAGGAAGAGGGCGGCTACGGTATGGGTACCGTTCTCGACGAATGGCAGATACTTGAATTTAATCCTAGGAACTATTTCGCTGCCGGCTGCGGCGGCTGGAGCAGCGATTGGGATCCGATGGGTTTCGGCGCAGAATACCTTACAACGGTAGATGATGAAATCGCGGCTGCGGAAATTTCTGTTCCGGAGGGTGAGGAAACACAAATTACTCTTCCCGCACCGAAGAATGACAATATAGAGTTCCAATGGGTAAGCTCGTCATCAAACGCTGTTGTATCGGAGGACGGAAAGTCGATAACGGTTATACGTCCGGCGGCGGGCGAGGCTGTGATTGAAAGCTCGGTTATTCTTTACGCAAGGGATAAGACAACAGGCTTCGGCGATGTGAAGGAAATTCCTGTAAGCATTGAAGCTACGACAAACACTGCGGATGTATTTAACATTCCGATAACGATTGAGCAGTCAATGAGTACCGCGAACACATATAAGGTTACGATTTCAAAGAACGGCGCGCTTATAAAGTCACAGAATATTGAGGTGAGCGGAAATACAGCGGAAGCTGTTATTGAAAATATTCCGGCGAATGCCGAGGGTATAGATTATGACGTAACAATCATATCAGCAAGTAATGATTTTACTGTAACTGTACCTGAGGATGGTAAAACTACGGTAAAGGGCATAACAGGAAAAGATGTCGCTATTACGGTAATATCACAAAAGCTTGCCGATAAAACTATAGCTATTGACAAAACCACATCGGCATCAGACGGAAACCAGACCTATGATATTATCGCTCTCGCAAAAGAAGCCGGAGCATCGGATAACATTGCATCTTCAGATATAATCAGTGTTGAATTTGACGTAGATGTTGACTCTGCAATGACAACGCACAGCTATATTGATTTTTCATCGGGAACACCGAGCAATAAAAGCAGCGCGGTGCCTGAAAGATTTTCTTTGATAAGAATGCACTATTCATGGCATCAGCTTGACGCTGTTGACAATTCGCAGGGCTTCAGCGGCACATCAAGCAATGAGCATCAGGCACTGAATTTTACCGGTAAGTTTGAGAAGATATATCCGGCTGAAAATCATGTCAAGATAACTATTGACTATAAGGAATCTACTGTAACAATTGACGGTGAGGATAACGGAGGTACATACAAGACTGCTACACCATACACCTTTGCTTCTTTCCCTGAGAATGCGGAGAAAGGAAATCTGAATATGGGTATATTTGTGGGGAGCACAAACGACAGCTACACTATTAAGAATATTACAGTAGGTTATAAAGATATAGTAACCGAAGAGGAGGATCCGGGTGAGGAGCCAATCACCGATATTCTTTACGATTTCAGAGCAAGTGACAACAAATACATCAATGCGACAAATTCATCAAAGGATGATCCGCGTGGTTCGATAGACGGAAACGCATATGACCTGAACGGCGACGGAACGGTCGTATTTTCAAAGGATTGCTATCAGAGCCAGACAACGCACGGAGTTGTTGTATGGGGCGGCGACAAGAAGATTGTGATTAAAGTAGGAGGTCCGACAGCCATCACGGTAGGAGGATGTCAGTTTGCGGCTGCAACCACGGTAACGCTTAAAAAGACCGACGGAACGACTATAGCTTCAAAGGCATATGCAAAGGAATGCTGGACCGGTACAGCAACAGATACCAACACGGTAACGCTGAAATATACAGACGACGCAGCGGCGGAGCTTATGGTATGCTTTGACAGCTATACATATCTGCCGATGCTTGAGATAAAAGATATCGTAAAGACGGATTATGAGGGTGAGACCGTAACCCTTGCGGAAAAGTATGAAGACCCTGAAAAGGGAGACTTTGCGTATACATACAAGACGTCAATAGATTACTCAGAGGTAAAAGCGCCGCAGCTTAAATGGGTTGTTGAGCTATGGGCGGACAATAACGGCACGCGGACGCTCGGAACAGCTGAGGTCAATATTGATACGACTATCAGCGGTAACAGTTATGTGCAGTTCGGTCTTATCCTGACAGGTACCGAGGCGGAGCTTGAGGATGTCGAGTCTGTAAGGCTGGAATTGCAGTAAGGAGGTATATTTTAAGATGAAAAAGGAATTCAGAAGTCCGGAAATGAACATAGCTGTATTCGATAATACAGCAGAAACTTCGGCAAGTACTCAGGGGACAAATCTCGGAGATGCCCAAGGCTCAATGGCGGCTGATGCTAATGTAACGGTAAAAAGCGTCAGTGATCTGAAAAATATGGTTGTATTCTATTAAATCTTATATAAAGGATAAAGCCGCAGACTCCGGTTTCGGGGATATGCGGCTTTTAAGATAATTAAAATCAAAACTGTAAAAATACGTTGTAAACTGAAATAAAATATGTTATAATGCTTTTGTAAGAGGAGCTGGAAAGATGAAAATTGACAAAAATTCCGACAAGCCGATTTATGTGCAGATTTATGAACATATTGCAAATGAGATTATAGCCGGCTATCTGATGCCGGAGGAACGGCTTCCGTCAAGGCGTGGGTTGTGCAGACAGCTGGGAGTTGCGGAGAGAACAGTTGAGAATGCGTATCACAGGCTGCTCTCGGACGGATATATCGTGTCGCGCCCCGGGAGCGGTTATTATGTTTCCCGTGAGCGCGTGTGGGGCGAGGCTCATAATGAAAATAAAAGCAGCGTTTACAATTTCAGCTCCAACGGTGTGGAAACCTCAAAGCTTCCGTTTGCAGAATGGTCAAGGCTTCTGAGAAGCACGGTGCGGGAGGATACGGGTCTTTTTCAGCACGGTGAAAAGGCGGGTGAATGGTGTCTGAGGAAAAGCATACGGCGGATGCTGTTCAGAACGCAGGGGATCAAGTGCAAAACAGAGCAGATCATAATAGGCCCCGGCGCGGAGGATCTGATGCGCGAGCTGTTTGCGTTGCTTGCCGCGGATAGGACTGTTCTTATGAATAATTATTATCACTACCGCGTTCGTTCTGTTGTTGAAGGAGCTATGTTCAGCCCGGAATACATAACAAGCGATGCCGACGGAATAGATATTGACGAGCTTAACCGTTACGACAGCGGTCTGTTGTTCCAGAAGCCCACCCATGATTTACCCGCATGCGCCACGCTGAGCGAGGAAAAACGGCGCGCCCTCATCGAATGGGCGGAGGGTGAGCGGTATATTATTGAGGACGCGGGCGAAAATGATTATCAGTACGGTGAACGCGCAAAAACCCTTTGGGAGCTTTCCGGCGGAAAAAACGTTATATACCTCGGAAGCTTCTCAAAGACAATCGCGCCGTCTATGAAGATAGGCTATATAATAGCTCCGGAGGAAATTGTCAGGCTGTGGTTTCAAAAGAAACGGTTTTATGCGAACCGTGTTTCGAGAGTTGAACAGGTGACGCTTTCAAAATTCATTGATTCCGGTCACTATGAAAGGCATTTAGGCTATATGAGAAGCATTTATCATGAGAAGGCTCTCGCACTGAGACGCGCCGTTATGTCCTCGGCAATGGCGGGGCATGTGAAGATAAGCGGTGACGAGGCGGGAATGTTCTGTCTTATGGGCTTTGACATAGACCTGCCGGAGGCAAAGGCAAATAAGCTGCTGCTTGATAACGGAATAAAGCTCAGCCCTCTTTCCTCGTGCATAGCCGACAGGTCGCGTTCTAGGTTTGAGGAAAATACCTATATAGTCGGCTTCGGTGAGCTTAAAATATCAGAGATAAACGACGGTATAGCCGCATGGGAGAAGGCATGGAAAAGGTGGCTGACGGAAACCGGCAGGAAATAATTAAACCGACGTCAGCACTAAATTGGTGTGCTGATAAAATGCCCGATTGGCACTATACAAACAGGAAGACAAATAGTATAATTATTATAAGTGTAAATTTGCGGAATAATCGGTGCTTTAGCGGACCTGCGCCGGCAAAACCGCAAAAATAATAACAAGGAGGAATTTTCAAGTGAAAATAAGGAAAATAACAGCGTTGTTTACCGCCGCGGCTGTAAGCGCTGCCTGCCTGGCAGGGCTGACAATAGGCGCAAGCGCGGCTGATGAGAATGACCTAGTACCGATTTCATCAGATTATACATATTGGTTTGATGATATAACATCGGTGGGTACTGCTGCTGTTGCGGCAGGAATGTTCGGTGATGATCATTTTTATTCACCGACAGGCAATAACACACCCAGCGCCGGGAAAGGAAGCCACACAATAGACAATGTAACATATTATAACAGTTTAAGAATTAAGAATGTGCAGGATACTTTGGTATTTAAGGTAGCAGAAGCAAGTGAAATTACTTTTTATACACAGAATCATTCAGGACGAGGTATAGTTATAACAGATTCGGCTCTTGGCGCTGCCTATGCGGATTATACGGCAGCAGCGGCAGCTGTTGAAAACGGCGAGGCTCTGGCAGCTGAGCCGGTTTCTCAGACAGAGTGGACAGTTTCGGTTGACGGAGCAAAGACACTGTATCTTTCATCCTATGCAGGTGATTTTTATCTTGCGGGTATAACGGTGACAATGCAGGAAGCTGCAACTCCCGATCCGGATGCGACTTCAACTCCGGAGCCTACACAAACTCCGGAGCCTACCGAAACACCGACGCCGGGACCGACCGCGCCGCCGCTTGAAGGAGAAATTCGTGTGGACTTTACAGCAATGGCAGAGGTTCCGGTATACAGCGCGGGGATCGGACAGGGCTTTACCGATCATTCCGACGCTATTATGCCGGACGCGTACAGAAGACAGGTAGCTCCGGTGACGGACATAACCGTGTCGGCAGAGGGCGCGAAGGTGACAGAGAGCACAGGCGCATATCTTAACTACACAAGCAGCAACCAGTACAACTACGGCGGTCTTATATACCGTATAGACACCGGCGCGCCGGGCGCTTATCATCTTGAGGTTGAGGTTATCGGAAGCTCGGCGGATACATATGTAGCGCCGACAGGTATGCAGGCGTCAAGACTTACAAGCACCAACAACTGGGATAACTGCGGCGAGGTGCCAAGAACCGTAAGCGCGACGTGGGAAGGCAGCAAGTGGAGCTATGACTTTGCGACAGGCGAAAGCTTTGTAGCAATCGAGGTTGAACCGTCATCTCTTCCGAGTGAGTCCGCTCCGAAGACCGTCGGAATAAAGTCGATAAAGGTTACACCTATTGAGAAAAACCCGGCGGGCGACAAGCCGACAATCCGCATTTTGGGAGACTCAACGCAGAAGACATATTCGTTTGACGAAACCATCAGCGCATGGGGACAGACGCTTGTAAACTACTTTGATACAGACAAGGTAAATGTTATTAACTACTCAATGGGCGGACGCGCCATGAAGAGCAGCTATAACGAGGGACGCTTTGCCGAGGTTCTCATAAGAGGTAATGAAGGAGACTTCGTGTTTATTCATTCCGCTCATAATGACGAAACCGTGAGTACCGACCGTTTTGAGCGCGGAGCGGCAGTAGAGGCAAACAATCTTGAGGCAAATAATGAGAATTATAACAGATGGCTTGATATGTATGTCAGCGCGATAAAGGCGCGCGGTATGATTCCGGTGCTTGTAACGGCAATGCCGAGAATCAATTCTGCAAACGGCTCATTTACCGAGAATTCATTAAAGCCGAACGGCTTCAACCCCGATTCACCGGGCAACATGAGAGCGAAGGCGCAGTCGGACGACGGCGTAGGTCTTGTGGAGCTTTACGCGGGCGCGACAGCATATCTCAACTCGCTTGACCCCAAAGAGGTAAGCTATATCTATAATACAATAGAGGCAGGAGAAACACCTGCGGCAAACTCAGCGAACGGCGCTAAGGGCGACGGTACTCATTACCGTGAGGCTGCGTCAAAGCAGTGGTGCCGCATAATGCTTCAGAGCATACATGATCAGGCAAATGCCGAAACAGATACCTATACGGACAAGACAATAATGCAGGAGCTTGCTTCATATACGAAAGCGTCCGTACAGGCTGCGGCTCAGTCAGGCGACTGGACAGAGGTATTCCCGGAAATGGCATCAGACGTCAGCACGATAGGCGTTGAGCCGGGAGCTGTAAAGCAGGCTGAGAACAATTTCTATTACAGAACATCAATAGAGAAAGCGCTCCAGCTCGGACTTCTCCATAAGGATACCGACAATAATTTCAAGCCGACACAGACAATTACCGTAGGCGAGTTTGCAAGAGGAATAGAGAAAGCGTTCGGTCTTGCGGAAAATGCGCTTACAAACTATACAAAGACATATGCTGAGCTTCAGAGCGAGGACGCTGAGCTGTCTGCTGCAGAGGAAGCTGCCGCAGCGATTGCAAGTGTTGTAGTAAATAACGGCAATACCGAGGTAACAATTGAGAATGCTTCGTCAGGCGTAGTAATCGCAGTTAAGTATGACAACGGCATAGCTTCACAGGTAAAGACAGCGCCGGTAAGCGGAACTACTGTAACAGTTGAGGGAATTGAAGCTGACAAGGTATTCGTGTGGAACTCACTTGATGAGCAGAAGCCAATGTGCGCAGCTTACGAAATAGGCACAGCAGTAACTCCGACAGAGCCGGCATCGGAGCAGCCGACAGAGCCGGCATCGGAGCAGCCGACAGAGCCGGCATCGGAGCAGCCGACAG
>JBJEIW010000262.1:0-54212 GCA_051877435.1 Candidatus Ornithomonoglobus sp. | reverse complement strand
CCGACAGAGCCGGCATCGGAGCAGCCGACAGAGCCGGCATCGGAGCAGCCGACAGAGCCGGCACCGGAGCAGCCGACAGAGCCGGCACCGGAGCAGCCGACAGAGCCGGCACCGGAGCAGCCGACAGAGCCGGCACCGGAACAGCCGACAGAGCCGGCACCGGAACAGCCAACGGATATACCCGGCAACACATGCACAGTAACAGTTGAGCAGCCGACAGGCGGAACAGTAACTGTATATAACGAAAGCGCTTATCACACGGCAACAGTTGATATTACAGCCGGATTAACGGCAGATCAGACAATTGCTGATAATGACTATTTCACGCTCATTGCACCGTCAGAGCTTGTAAGCGGCGCGGACAGCAGCGGAGTATTCGCTGATAACTCTGCAATTACAACGGCTTATATTGACTTCAGAAATGCAAATCCTGAAAAGATAGTTATATATACGGCTAAGGCTGACGGTGTACTTTCAGTATATGCGCGTTTCCAGGGCAGCAAGGAGATAGAGCTTGTAGGCTCAACGGGAACTCAGATAAAGTATGTAGACAGTGACACATCGGTTAAGGGTACCGCTGATTGGGCATACGGAACAGTTCACTTTGATGTAAAAGCAGGCGAGACGTATCAGCTTTGGGCACGCGGCGGCACAGGCAGACTGTTCGGTGTAATGTACGCGTCAACCGATTATCCGCAGAGCACGGAAGCGCTTGTTGTAAACAAGGGCGACACAGTAAGAATTACATCAATCGCAGCAGAGAATTATGTAAATGATTCAATCCTTGTTAACGGTGTATCTGTATCGACAGGCAAGGAGACGGTAATCACCGTAGATGCCGACACAACTGTAACAGCGACCTTTACGGCAGAGCCGGCGCTCGTTGAAAACACCGTAATCGCAAGCGATGCGGCGCTTACGCGCGAGGTGATGGGCGCGATCCTCTATGACGCATATCAGCTCGTCGATGAGGAAACAAAGGCAATCATGTCCGGATATATGACAAATAACGGCGGTGTTCCGTCACCGGACGATCCGAACTATGACCCGAATATACAGTATGAGGGAACTCCTTACATCCCGACAACGGGATGGGGCGCTCTTACAGACAAGACAGGTCTTTCAGACGAACTGTATGCAAAGGTCAAGGCGGCATATAATATGGGTCTTATAAGACCGGAAACCGGAATTGCGAGAGGTTCTATCGCGCTGGGAAGTGAGCTTGAGCCGACAGCAGAGGTAACAAGAGCAAAGGCTGCAAAGTCACTTGTATTCTGCTTCATTCTCACTCAGCCGAAGAGCAGACCGAGCCATACGATTCCGGAGGGCTTCGGTGTTGCAGAGCCGTCAGCAATCGCAGCTCCGAATACGGAGGCTCCAAAAACGGTATTTACAAAATAATATATACAGTGAGAGCAGCGCGGAGGCGCTGCTCTTTTTCACTGAATTGTAAATATTTTGTGAATAAATCTGTAAAAAATAACATAAAAACCATAGCAAATAACGGTTTTTTGTGATAAAATGACTATATATATAATTTTTTGATAAGGAGAGTTGAGCAATGAAGGGTAAGATATTAAGCTTAATCACCGCATTATCACTCGTGTCGACATATGCAATTCCGCTTCCTGCAGGCGCGGCTGACAGCTCGGGACTTATCCCGGCATTCCCGGGCGCGGAGGGCGCCGGAATGTATGCGACAGGCGGACGCGGCGGCACGGTATATCATGTAACGAACCTCAACGACAGCGGTTCCGGTTCGTTCCGTGATGCGGTTTCGGCATCAAACAGAATCATTGTCTTTGATGTGGGCGGAACGATTAATCTGAAATCGGATGTAGTCTGCAAGGGCAATATAACAATTGCAGGACAGACTGCTCCGGGCGGACACGGAATAACGCTTAAAAACGGAAAGCTCGGAATGGGCGGAGATAATATAATCGTGCGCTTTATAAGCTCGCGTCCGGGCGAAAAGGGCGAGGGCTCGGGAGACTACGACGCGTGGGGCGGAAGCGCCGGTTCAAACTCAATTATCGATCACTGCTCAATCGGCTGGGCGAATGACGAGCAGTTCGGCTTGTATTCGCAGAATATGAACCAGACGGTTCAGTATACAATCATAGGTCCGTCAAACTGCGTATCCTACCATTCAAAGGGCGCGCACGGCTTCGGCGCAATGTTCGGCAGGGGTCAGAACTCATGGCATCACAACCTGCTCTGCCACAGTCTGTCGCGAAATTTCCGCGGTAAGGTGGTCGGAACAAACACAATGGATTTTGTAAATAATGTAATTTATGACTGGGGTTACCAGACAGCTTACGGAACCCATGGCAGAATAAACTATGTAAACAATTATCTCAAGGCGGGACCATCAACAAAGGGCGGATACAGATTTATAAATATTTCAAGCGGAACCGCGCCGGAGAACTACAGGTTCTTCCTTTCCGGCAACCGTCTTGTAAATAAGGACGGTACAGACTATAATTCTGCGATAAATACCAATCAGTGGCTGGCGTTCAATTTCGGCTCGGCGGGTTATACCGAGGCTGATTACCGCGTAGATGCGGTTATGCCGGTCGCGGCGGCAAACGGCGATGACGTATCCGTGGCATATAACGCAGAAAGCGCGGAGACTGCGTTCGAGCATGTAACAAGCTACGCGGGCGCGGCAATAAACGCATCGTCAAGAACGAAAATAGACGATCAGGTGCTTAACGAAGCGAAAACAGGAACAGGCTCTCTCACAGGCGGACGCGATTTCTCAACCGTAACGGATACGGATGTATTAAGCGCGATTGAGACCTATGGTATTAAGTATTGTGATTACAGCTCATATTATCCGGCGTCAACCTCAAAAACGATTACCGATGCGGACAATGACGGTATGGACGACAACTGGGAGCTGGAGCGCGGACTGGATATAACTAAAAATGATTCGGCGGGCGACTACTTAGGTCAGGGCTATACAAATATTGAATATTATATAAACGACCTGACAGTTGACGCTTTCCCTGAGGGAGTTGTTGAACCCTCAAAAACCACGGCGGATCTGGGACCGGATTATGCGGACGTAAAGGCGGATGCCGATGCGATCAAGCTCAGTCCATCAAGCATTTCAAAGCCCGGTGACTTAACTCTTCCTACAGAAGGCGGCAGCGGTTCGTCAATCACATGGGCAAGCTCCTCGTCGGCAGTTGTTATAAAGAATAACGTAATAACAGCCGTAAAGCGTCCGGAAACGGAGGATCTGACGGTAACGCTTGTCGCAACGGTCACGAAGGGCGAATACGCTTTGAAAAAAAGCATAAATATAAAGGTTAAGGCAACGAGCGTTGTATGGATTCCGACAGCGGGTGACGTCGGAAAAGCGGCGGGCACGGAGCTTATGACGGGTCTTTTCAACGTATCTGGGCTTACAGGAGGCTCAGCCGACATCGTAATTAACAACGAAGCATACACATATTATGTGAGCGGCGCCGATAACGGCACATGGACCGGCGGCGCGGCGACAGGCACCGCATTTAAATACACCGCAGCCGAGGACGGCTTCCTGAGCGCATATGTCACAAGCCTTAACAACAGCAGCAGCGGTGATCCGAGGTACTGTTTTATAACTGAGGAGGGTGCTGCAAAGCGTGAGGATTGTGCAGGAAGCGCTTCAAGCGCGGACGGGTCAGAGCAGATTGCGGTTGCGCCGGTCGAAGCGGGACACACCTATTATATTTTTGTTGCGGGCTCAAAGGGACGCTTTGCAAAGATAGCGTTCGGAGCGGCGGCTCCGAATATAATGTGGAAGGCGTCGGAATCCCCCGAAGCCGGCGGCGCGCTTGCGCGCGGACTTACCGCGGCGGAGGCTATGACATATACCGAAAAGAATACTATAGAAATCGACGGCGCTGAGTTTACCGGCTGTATCACGGGAGCCACCAATCCTGCCGGAACGGTTAAGGGCGAAACGGGCGCGGCTCTGCATTATGAGGCATACGCTCCGGGACTGCTTACCATATATTACAAGATTGGCTCAGGAAAGACCTTTAAGCTCACAGATGCGGACGGTAATATTCTGGAGCAGTATACGAACGATCCGGTCTACGACGAGAGCGGCGCAAACATAGGAGTTTCGGAATATACGTCAACCACCGCGGAGATAAACGAGGGAACGACATATTATGCGTATGTGGACGGCTCAAAAGCGGAATTTTACGGCGTATCGTTTGAGCAGACAGGCGCAGCGGCGAGCCCGGAGCAAACACCGCCGCCCGTCTCGGACGCAACGCCGACGCCTACGGCATCACCGACACCAAAGCCGACAGCGGTACCTACCCCGGATCCGGTTTACTGGAAGGCGTCAAAGTCAATTACCGCATATGATATACTTATGACCGGTCTTAAGGCAGGTGAAGCGATGGAGTATACCGATGGCGTAAAGGAAATTGACGGTGTGAGCTTTACGGGTTATGTTGCCGGTGCAACGAATCCCAGCTATGCCGAAGGGATATTAAGCGGCGCCGGACTGATATTTACAGCTCCCGCAAACGGCATCTTCACCGCGTATATGGAGGTGAACGCGGACAAGACATTTAAGATAACTGACAGTGACAATAAGGATATAGTAACATATATACCTACAGAAAAAGGACAGTATTCGATTTCAGCTGAGGTGACGGCAGGGCAGACCTATTACGCATATGTAGGCGGCTCAAAACCGAGAATATACGGTGCAAAATTTGTGAAGTCCGATGAGACGGCAACAGAAGCGCCTACAATAAATCCGACAGAACAGCCGCCGGAGGAATCATCAAATCAGACAGAAATAGAAGGTACGCTTTCGGATAGTAAAGTGACCGTTACAGCATACGGAAATGAAGGTGATGATGTATATGCCGCTCAGTATGATGCAGACGGCAGGCTTATCCGGGTTGTCAAAGAAATTCCGGGCACATTTGATATTGAGATACAGGAGGATACAGCGCGGCTCGCGGTATTTGTATGGAACGGAAATGAACCTCTGTGCGCGATGACGGAATTAAGATAAATTTAATTGAAGAGAGGGCTTTTTGTGATAAAGCTCTCTTTTTCTTTTCATTGATTATAGAAAACTTAGTGAACAGCATATAATATCATTAACTTTTTAATAATTTTTGTAAAAAACATTGAATTTATTTAAAAAGTGTGTTAAAATAAAAATAATATATATATTGAAATAGAACTGGAAATTTATGTAATATTTAAGGAGAAAGCTGATGAGAAGGAAATTAGTGAGCTTTTTTGCGGCGGTGGCTTTATCAACAGCATATGGAATACCTTTTAATGCTGCGGCGGGTGCAGCGGACACGACAGATACGGTTGTATCACAGGAAGATGCTTTGATAGCGGCTTTTCCGGGGGCGGATGGTGCAGGTAAATTTTCAACAGGAGGCCGTGGATGCGAGGTTTATCACGTTACCAGCCTTGCTGACAGCGGAAGCGGAACCTTACGCTCGGCAGTTTCAAAATCGGACAGAATAGTAGTGTTTGATGTCGGCGGAACAATAGAGCTGACAAGCGGGGATATATACTGCAAGAGTAATATTACAATCGCGGGACAGACGGCTCCGGGGGGGCATGGCATAACGATTAAGGGCGGCAGACTTGATCTGGACGGAAATAATATTATCGTTCGTTTTGTAAATGTGCGTCCGGGACACACAGGAACCGATGGCGGCGCATTCAGCGGAAACGGCGGCTCCAATTCCATAATTGATCATTGCTCAATCGGATGGGCGAACGGAACGCAGTATGGACTTTTTGTAAATGCAATGAAGCAGACAGTACAGTATTCGATCATTGGTCCCTCAGATAACATGACAGGAAGTGAGACCGGTATCAAGTTCGGT
Source organism: Candidatus Ornithomonoglobus sp. (assembly GCA_051877435.1). Classification (GTDB taxonomy): domain Bacteria; phylum Bacillota; class Clostridia; order UBA1381; family UBA1381; genus Ornithomonoglobus. Next base: position 48,336 of record JBJEIW010000262.1, on the reverse strand, counting down.
AAGGGTCAGAACTCATGGCATCATAATCTTATAGCTCATCACATGGCGCGTAACCTGCGCGGCAAGGTTGAAGGAACAAATACAATGGATTTTGTAAATAACGTTGTATATGACTGGGGCTATCAGACCACCTACGGAACCTACGGTCAGGTTAATTTTGTCGGCAATTATTTCAAGACAGGTCCTTCAACAATAAGCGGTGAGCGTTTTATGAATATTGCAAGCTGCAGGGCTCCGGAGAATTTTAAGTTCTACTTTACAGGCAATAAAATGGTTGATAAGAGCGGTTCAGGTGACAGCTTTGAGGCGATGAATGCGAATAACTGGGACGGCGGAATAGATTACGGCGCGGCGGGACTTACAGAGCAGGATTACAGGACGGATACACCGCTTGAGGTACCTTCGGGAGCCGGTATTAATGCGAGTGTTGCGAATAAAGCGGATACGGCAGACGAAGCTTTCAATAAGGTTGTATCCTATGCGGGCACTGCAACAAATGCGGACTCACGAACCGAAGTAGATGCGGCGGTTATCAATGAGACAATAAACGGCACAGGTTCGCTTTCATATGATATTCATGAGGCGGATACAATAACCGATGAAAGCCTGAGCGCAAGATTTGAAAGATACAATGTTAATCCGATAGAATACAATTATCCCGGACGGTGCGATCACGATGCGGACTATAAAGACACCGACAATGACGGAATGCCGGATGACTGGGAAACAGAGCGCGGTCTTGACCCGAATGATTCAAGAGACGCTTTAGGCGATTATCTTGGTCAGGGATATAATAATATTGAATATTATATTAATGATCTTACGATTGACGCTTTTCCCGAAGGAGTGGTTCAGCAATCAAAAACAGCCGCTGAGCTGGGAGAGGAATATCTGGCGGAAAAGAAGGCCGTTGTGGACAGCCTGGATATTTCTATTTCAAAAAGTATAAGCAGTCCTGTAGACATTGATCTTCCGACAGAATCAAACGGTTACCATATAGACTGGTACAGCGCATCAACGGCTGTTGTTATTGAGAACAACGAGGTGACAGAGATAAATTGTCTGTATGAGCACGAAATAAATGCGGAGCTTGTAGCCGTAATAAATGACGGAAACTACACCTTTAAAAAGGTTTTTGCTATTACTGTGGCTCCTACAATAACCAAGTGGTATCCTGTTGATGACTACTTAATGGAGGGTCTGGGATGTCCCGAAGGAGATCCGCAATATGAGATGGTACAGGAATTTGAGGTATACGGAAATATGTTTTCAAGCTATACTTCCTCGAATTTAACGTTCAAACCACCGCATGACGGATTCTTTTGTCTGTATCTGACAAACCTTTCAGAGGATGGCGGAAGCTGTTACGTTACCGAAACCGAAGGAGGCGGTATATATGACGAGGGTGTAGTATGCAGCTCTCAGGGAGAGGATGGTGACGGCTGTCTGATTGTTGCTCCGCTGTATGAAGGGAAAAAATATTATATATATCAGACCGGAACTACAGGAAAGATAGCGATGCTCACATTTAATTTGGTTGCTCCGACAATGACGTGGATGCCGTCTGCAGATGTAAAAATGGGAGATGAGCTGGTTCACAATCTCTGGGCTATGAGTGATTTGACATTCAAGCAGAGAGATCATGTGTCAATAGACGGTATTGCAATGCAGGGCTATCTTCAGGGTTCTGAGAATCCGGGCGGAAACGTTATGGGTGAAACCGGTTCAGCCTTAAAATATAATGCGGAAATTGACGGAAGCCTTACCGTATATTACAAGGTAAGCACAGGAAAAACCTTCCGCATAACAGACAGCATGGGAAGCATAAAGGAATCCTACACAAATGAGGAGGTATATGAGCAGCCGGAGGATCCTGAGGCTGATCCGATAAATATCGGCGAATCCGAATACACCTCCTCCACAATACAGGTTAAAGCCGGAACGACCTACTATATTTATATAAAGAGCTCAAAGGGAGATTTCTTCGGAGTGTCGTTTGTTGCAAGCTTCCCTGTAGATGAGGAAGAGACAGAGGCAACTCCGGAGCCTTTATACTGGAGGGTGACAGGGGATATAGCTCCTGATACAGAGCTTGCAGAAGGCAGTGTGCAGGAATCAATCAGTGTTATGGCGGGAGAGACCATGACATACGAGGCAAAGGAAGCCACGATAGCCGGAACGGATTTTCCCGGACGTGTGGTAGGAAACAATAACCCAAGCTATCAGAACGGCGTATTTTCCGGCGCGTATCTGAAGGTTACGCCTAAGACTACGGGAACCGTTACGGTTTATGCCCTGATCAATGCCGGCAAGGAGTTAAGAATTGTTGACAGTCAGAACTCGATTTTAAAATCATATACGCCAACGGTAAAGATAAATACATCACTGTCATATATGATGAAGGCAAATACGACTTACTATATATATGCGGAAGGTTCAAAGGCATATTTCTTCGGTATCAAATTTGTTCCGAGGACAATGTCAAGCAGTGACAGAGATGATCCTAATATCGGAAAAGTAACCCCGCCTCCGATTGTGCCGGTAACACCTGTTGTAAGCTTTGGCAGCACGTCGCTTACTGACGGTACGCTTACAATTACGGCTACAGGAAGTCCTACATATGATGTTTATGCGGCGCAGTATAATGCTGCAGGAGAGCTGGCGGGAGTTGTAAAGACGAAGCCGGGAAGGTTTACAGTTGATATTACGAATGAGACTGTGAAAGTAAAGGTCTTTATCTGGACCGGGAATGTGCCTGTTATACCTGCAAGTGAATTAATCAGATAAAAGGGAGATTATGTATGACTGAAATGACTAAAAGACCGCCTATGGGATGGAACAGTTGGGATTGCTACGGCGCTGCGGTAAATGAAGCGCAGGTAAAAGCCAATGCTGATTATATGGCGGAAAAGCTGAAGGATTACGGCTGGGAATATATTGTGGTGGATATCCAGTGGTTTGAGCCGAAGGCGGCAAGCCATATGTATAATGCCGATGCCGAGCTCATTATGGATGAATACGGCAGGCTTATGCCGGCAGCCAACCGTTTCCCCTCCGCTGCGTCAGGGAAGGGCTTTAAGCCGTTGGCTGATTATGTACATTCACTCGGACTGAAATTCGGAATACATATTCTGCGCGGAATACCAAAGCAGGCGATACGCAGAAATGTCAGGATAAAGGGTACGGAACACACCGCGGCGGAGCTTGCCGATTTCGGCAGTGTATGCTCATGGAACGGTGATATGTGCGGCTTGGATATGTCCCGCGTCGGCGCTCAGGAATATTATAATTCTATATTTGAGCTGTACGCGTCATGGGGTGTTGACTTTGTAAAGGTCGATGACATTGCAAGACCTTATCATAAGGCTGAAATTGAGGGAATAAATAAGGCGATAAAAAACAGCGGCAGAGAAATGGTTCTCTCACTGTCACCGGGCGCCGCGCCGGTAAGTGAAGCGGAGCATCTCGGAGAATATGCCAATATGTGGAGAATGACAGATGATTTCTGGGATGACTGGGGACAGCTTAAAAAAATGTTTGACTATTGCCGCGATTGGTTTCCGTATGTAAAAGAAGGGCATTGGCCGGACTGCGATATGCTTCCTCTTGGCAGACTGAGACTTTGTAATCATGAGGGCGGAGACCGTACAAATTTTACGGAGGACGAACAGAGACTTCTGATGAGCCTTTGGGCGCTGTTCCGCTCACCTTTGATGTTCGGCGGGGATATGCCGCTCAATGACGAGTTCACACTGTCGCTTCTTCAGAACAGGAACATTATAGAAATTAATCAGACCTCATGCGGAGGACGGGAGGTTTACCGCAGAGGAAACGAAATTGTATGGGCGGCAAACGGTGCCGACGGAGAGTATTATGTCGGATTGTTCAATGTCGGCGACGAGACGCTTACAGCGGAATTTGACCCGCGGTTCATAGGGCTTTCGGGGAAGGTGAACGCCGTTGAAATATGGAGCGGTGAAGTACAAAACGAAACCGAGAGAATCGTTTCGGATATACCTGCTCACGGCGTAAGGCTCTATAAGCTTAAAGGAATCTGATAAAAAAGGAGATGTTCATGCCGGACATCTCCTTTTCTGATAAAGAACATTTAATTTTTTTTCGCTAAGCTTTTTCTCAATGCGCCTTTAGGGTCTTTAATCAGCACTGCTATAAGCCATATCACAAGTCCTAAAGCGACAACCGAAAAGCCTAAATAGGCATCGTTAAGCATATCCGAAGCCGCGGGAGCAAAGTATTCTGCCCCAAGCTCTATGTACTCAACAACTGCATCGACAAGCCACATCAGGGACGCTCCCCAATACATAAGGGAAAGTGTTCCGAGCCTCATCCTGCTGTCGGAATGAGTATACCATACGACCGTTGAAATTACCGCGGCAAAAACTGCAATAAGCAGCGTCATCTGACATTACCTCCGTTTAACGAGGGCTGTACCGGTAAGGACTTCTTTGAAATCAAGTCCGCTCCCAGAACCATGCCTATCCAGACAGCCGTTACCAATACCGCCATCGCGACGCCGGAGGTCGCCATTTCATGCAGCATTTCCGCCGCGTCGCCGGGATTGGCAGCCGCAGTCAGAAACGGAAACCACGGTGTTACCTCGCCGTGCCAGATATGCTCGAAAGCGAGCAGAGCCGAACCGCCCCAAAGCATATTATTGAGCCAGTTCAATCTTCTTAAAAACGGATGCTTATCCGATGCTTCTGATGAAATTTTTGATTTTGCTGCTTTTTTTACGACTGTAGTTACGACAGCCTCCGCTGTCGGTACCAAAAAACAAGCCATAATTCATTCCTCCTTTATAAAAAACAAAGGCAGTCCCCAATATTATATGAGAACAACACCTTTGCTGCTTACTGTTTATTATGTATATATTGTATCATAATATATCCCCTTGCGCAAGCCTGTATGGGGGATAAAAAATAAATTTATTTTTTTCGTTCAAACAGGGGACATTTAACGCGCATAATTTTTCTTTAACCCCCTACCCCCCTTATCAAACAGTAAAAAATGCTTGATTTTACCGTAAGCGTATGGTATAATATCTGCATAATAAATCGAATCGGGAGGGCAAAATGGACGCATTAGCTCATAATCATATCACAGAGGACGGGCAGCAGATAACGCATACCCATACACATAAGGAAACAAAGGCTGTATTGAACAGACTTGCAAAAATTACAGGACATATAAACTCGGTAAAAAGGATGATAGAGGACGGCAGGGACTGCAGCGATGTACTTATACAGCTGTCGGCGGTAGACGCTTCAATAAAAAGTCTCAGCAGACTTATATTGAAGGATCACATATCAACCTGTATTGTGGATGCTGTGAAAAACGATGATAACAAAGCCATAGACGAATTAAACCGGGCTATTGATAAATTTATGAAATAATACAGACAAATAATATAAAAAACTGTGGGGCGGGCAACACAGTTTTTTTGTTCTATAAAAGGACAAACCATAATAGAATGTAACATAGACTTATTGAGAGGAGGATAAAAATGTACATAGCAATAAATGAAGCACCCGCAAAGGGGAGAGAGCTTTTAAGTATTCTTCCGGCAGCTGTCAGAAGATACACCTGTAATGTAAACCCGGATGAGGCAACCGAAATGAGACTGATTGTGGGAAAGCCCTTCACTATCAGGTATCCCGACGGGGATTATTATCTGACACCTAAATCGGTGCTTTCACGCTGCTCTGCCGGAGCCGTTATTATAAATCAGAGCATGATGGATGAAATGCTTGAGAGAATAACTAAATCATCACTGTATTCGGTGAAGGAGGAAATAAGAAACGGATATATCACAATTGAAGGAGGACACCGCGTAGGTATTGCCGGAACAGCTGTTACGGATAATGGGAATGTCGAATTTATAAAAAATATTTCGGCTATGAATATAAGAATTGCAAATGAGATTAAGGACGCGTCAAAGGAGGTTATAGGCTCGGTTGTGCGCGATGGCAGACCTCTTAACACCCTTGTTGTATCACCGCCGTGCGCGGGCAAAACAACGCTTTTAAGGGATATAGCGAGGAAGCTTTCCTATATGGGCTTTGCCGTTGCGATTGCTGATGAAAGATGTGAGCTTGCGGCAATGTACCATGGAAAAAGCCCGTTTGATCTGGGTATCACCACCGCAGTGATGGACAACTGTCCGAAGGATAAAGGGATGCTTATGCTGCTGAGGTCAATGTCTCCCGATGTCATTGTTACGGATGAAATAGGAACGATAAGCGACGCGGAGGCAATACGAAATATCATGAACAGCGGTGTTGCAGTTATAGCCTCGATCCACGGCAGGGACACGGCACAGCTTGAGAAGCGGGAGCATATAAGAGAGCTGCTGCCTATGTTTGATACCGTAATAACTCTTTCAAAGCGCCGAGGCGCGGGAACGGTGGAGGACATAAAAAACAATGCTTAAATTTATAGGCTCGGCTCTTATAGGCTCTGTATGCGCATATTACGGCTTTATTTCAGCGGACAGGCTGAGGAAACGCCGGGATTTTTTGAACGAGTTTAAATCAAGTCTGTCGGTTATCGAAACGGAAATCACGTTGGGCAGATATGAGCTTGGAGAGATATTCACAAGGATAGATAATAACCAAAGGCTGTATGGAATGTATGGACTGTGCGCATCACTTATTGAGGAAAAGGGTATAAGGAGCGCGTGGGGACTTGCAGTAAAGGAAGCCGCCGGACAAGGATGCCTTAAAAAAGAGGATATAAGCGTTATAAGCTCTCTTGGGAGCGAGCTTGGAATGAGTGATATAGACGGACAGAAAAAGGCTTTAAAACGCGTATCGGAGCTTATACAGCCACTTGCTGAGAGCGCGGGAGAGGAATATATAAGGCTTGCGAGGGTTTACCGCAGCTGCGGCGTGCTTGCCGGAATTTTTGTAATACTGGCTGTAATATGAGGTGAAAGATGGACATTGATTTGATTTTCAAGATAGCGGGTGTCGGAATAGTGGTGGCGGTAATGAATCAGCTGCTTTCGCGCGCCGGCAGGGATGAGCAGGCTTTGCTTATAACGATCGCAGGGCTGGTGGTGGTGCTGTTTATCCTTACCGAACGTATCGGAGAGCTGTTCGAGTCCGTAAAGCGTATATTTAATCTATGAATGAGCTTATACGGATTGCGGGAATCGGCTTTATGGGGGGAATGCTGGCGCTTACGGTGCGGAAAGAAAGACCCGAATTTGCGGTGATGGTATCGCTTGTTACCTCGGTTATAATTCTTGCGGAGATAATGGAGGGAGCAGGCGGTATAGTTTCAGAGCTGCGGGAGCTTACGGAGGAATGCGGAGTTGATATAAAATATTTTGCAATAGCGGTCAAGGCGGCGGGTATGGCATACATAGCGCAGTTTGCCGCGGAAATACTGCGTGACAGCGGAGAGAACGCGGTCGCGTCAAAGGTTGAGGCCGCGGGAAAGATATGTATTCTGGCGCTCACAATGCCTGTTATGACATCATTTTTACGGCTATGTGTGAAGGTGGTGAACGGTATATGAAAAGGCTGTTAGGTTCCGTTTTTATATTTGCGCTGCTTCTTGCGATGTGCTGCCCGGTACACGCCTTTGAGGTGCCATCCATAGAAGGCTATGATTTGTTTGAGAGCACCGCATCGGATATTATGACGGGCAAATTTTCGCTTAATCCTGTGGATATACTGAATAATCTGTCTGACGGAATTATGCAGGAAATACGGGCATTTTCCTCAGGCGCGGCGGCAATTCTGGTAATGGCGATGCTTTCGTCAACCGTGAGCACACTCAATTCGGCTCTTGGTGATAACGAGGGCGGCACGGCGTCCTTTTTCGTGTTTTTTACGGTTATAAGCGGGCTTGCACTTAACTGCTTTGCAACGGCATTGTCCTACGGTACCGAGGTGATCGGACACATGACCTCGTTTATGGATAAGCTTACGCCTGTGCTTATGCTTACGCTGTTCGCCTGCTGTAAATCTGCCGGCGCGGCGGCATTTGAGCCTGTGCTGTCCGCCGCGGTTTATGTGGTGTCGCTGGTTATAGAGCGCTGCCTTGTGCCGCTGATGACCTTTTCGGCGGTGCTGGCGGTTGCGGGCAATGTCGGTGATAAAACTAAGATTTCCGGCTTTATAAAGATAATTAAATCGGTCACAAAATGGCTTATGGCTTTTGTCATAACCCTGTTTACGGGTATAAATGCAATTTACGGATTTACATCATCCGCGCTGGACGCTGTCGGAGCGAAAACCATAAAATTCGCAGTGGGAAGTCTTGTGCCGGTTGTGGGCGGATTTTTGTCAGATACGCTTGACACGGTTATATCATCTGCAAAGCTTCTCAAAAATGCCGTCGGCGTGTCAGGCATTATAATTATGGCGGGAATATGCGTTGTGCCGGTTATTAAGATAGGCGTTATGCAGCTGCTTTTAAAGCTTTGCGCGGCGGTGGTTGAGCCGGTTACGGATCCGAGAATATCAGGTATGATATGGGAAATGAGCGAGGCGGTAACATCGGTTTTCGGTACAGTCATTCTTACGGCTGTTCTGTTTCTCATAAACATATGTATAATTTTAGCGGCGGCAGGTTAGGAGAGCGGTTATGAAAGCATACATTATTTCAATTGCGGCGGCGTCTGTAATATCGGCGGTGGTCACAATACTTACGCCCAAGGGCTGGACAAAATATGTTGGGATTGTGACAGGACTGGTTGTCGTTATGTGTATCGGTCAGCCGCTCTTGCAGCTTATGCGAACAGATGTGTTTGAGGGCTTTAAGTATAAAACGGAACAGACCTCAGAGAACGGCACACAGATGCTTATGGAGGAGATTAAAAAGGAGCTTACAGAAAGAATTGAAAAGGATGCGGAACAAAGGCTAAAAAATGAGTTTGGAGCGGAATGTGATGTGTCCGCGGTTGTTTCTGTTGACAGGGCGGGTAAAATCAGCGGTATTGAGGAAATGACTATCACCGGAGGGAATATAGACAACGCCGCAATAGGGCGGCTGAGAGATATTTACGGAGTAAAGAAGGTTAATTATGGCGGAGCTAAAAAAATTACTTCAAAGCAGGAATAATCGCCTGATGGTTTTAATATTAATAATTGGGATTGCATTTATAGCGCTTCCGGGACTGTTTTCCGGGAGCGGTACGGAGAAGGATGAGAATGCGGTCACACAATACTTGGGAGAGGAGGAACGCTTGAGTGAAATACTTTCAGAGATTGACGGAGCGGGGCACGTTTCCGTAATGATTTCCTATGTGTCAACCATGGAAAAGGACTTGGCATATGATGGTGAACGCGAGCGTATTGTGACATCGGGCGGTGATGTGGTGGTCAAGCGCGAGGTTTACCCGGAGGTGAAGGGTGTGATTGTGATTGCGGACGGAGCCGGGGATCCGTCCGTAAAGCAGACGATTAAGGAGGCCGTCACAGCTGTGACGGGCTCGGCGGCGAATCATGTATGTGTGTACAGCAGCAGTAATAATAATTAATGCGGAGATGAGATGATGATATTGAAAAAGAAAGAAATTATAGCGGCATCGCTTGTGGTGCTTATCGGTATGGCGGGGTATCTCAACTGGTCGTATCAGGACACCGTGAGGGTACAGGATAACGAAAGCTATGTGGCAACGGGAAAAACACTTGGTGAGGCGGAAATGGTATCTGCAAACAATGAGGTTACAGAGGAGGATGCCAACAATGCGGAGTCTGAGGCTGCGGATGCTGAGGAAACGGACGAGAGCGAGGACGCGGAGGGCGAGAATAACGACGTAACGCAGGGTACGGGATATTTTGAGGACGCGAAAATGAACCGTGAGTCGGCGCGCGCTTCCGCAATGGAGTCGCTCAAGGCTACGGCATCGGATGAAAAAATTGATGAAAAAACAAGAGCGCTTGCCGGTGAAAAGCTTGTTGAAGCGGCTGCGGACATAGAAAAGGAAAGCCAGATTGAAAGCATTGCAAAGGCAAAGGGCTTCCCGGATTTGTGCGCCTATGTTAATGACAGCACAGCGACAATAACAGTCAGGAGCGAAGGTCTTACTGACGAGGAGGTTATAAAAATAAAGGATATTGTGACAAGCGGTACACATATTTCCGCGGACAGGATAAAAATTGTTCAGGTGAAATAGCAAAACGGACGCGAAAGCGTCCGTTTGATGTATCTGCTATAAATTATCAATAGAGGTCGTCCACATTTCCGCCGAAATACTTATATGCCTCCTGCATCTGTACATCAACGGTTGTTTCAAGTCCTTCAAAGACCTCCTTGAGCTTTATCTGTGTAGGAATATCGAGTACGCCAGAGTCTGTAAGCTGATGATCCTTCTGGAATTCTCTTATCGCATCGGCGAGATCGGTGTTGAATACGTCATTGGTAAGATTGCCTATGTAATAGCCCATAATAGATAGTCTTTCCTTTGCCGCACTGACATTTGTTCCGCTTGAGCCTACTGAGGCGGTATGAAGAAAGTCAAATTTAGTATATCCTGTGGTATCAATTTTCTTAGTGTAGTTTGAAACCTCAATGTCAGGAGTAAGACCTATATGATCTATTTCATTGCCTTTTCTGGTTATATACTGACCTATTGTGAGCTTGAAAACCATTCCGTTGCGTAATGAATACACACTCTGAATAACCGCTTTTCCAAAGGTCTGATTTCCAAGAAGTATGCCTGCACCGGAATCCTGAATCGCGCTTGAAAGAATTTCAGCCGATGAAGCCGTATTTCCGTTTACAAGAGCGACAATCTTAAACGGCGCGTCTGCAAGCTCGGAATAGTATGTGTGATCAAGAGTGGAATCTCTGTATTTAACATCAACAATTTTGCCCTGGGGAACGATGCTTTCAGCAATGCTTGTTGCTGCGGAAACAAGACCACCCGGATTGTTTCTTAAATCCAGAATAAGATCGGAAATACCCGCGTCAATTAATGAGTTCTTTATCTCCTCAAATTCAGCCGCCGTGCCGGAAGAAAAAGAAGCTATTTTGATATATCCCACATCGCCTTCAAGTATACCGCCGGAAACGGTTGAATTGTTCACGGCTGTTCTTGTGCCTATTATTTCAATCTCCTGGTCGTCACGGAGAACTGTTATAGGCACTGTTGTTCCGATTTCTCCCACAATAAGGTTTCTGACCTCTGTCATGCTTAATCCGACAACGCTTATACCGTCAACCTTAACAATTTTATCCCCGACCTTAAAGCCGCTCTGTTCAGCAAGACTGTTTTCCTCAACAAAGCCTGCGATTGTAACGTATTCGCCGTCCTGCTGCATAGTGATTCCGAGTCCGTAGAAGGTTTTATTCAATGTGTTATTGTATTCCACATACTCGTCATAGGTATAGAAATCCGAATAGTCGTCAAGGCTATGGAGCGCAGCTTTAAGAAGGGCGACAAGCGCTGTATCGCCGTTTTGCCCGAGGTATTCGGAAAGTCCTAATTTCATTATATCTTCAGCGGTATATGAATCGTCAAGATATCTTTCCGCTATATACTGGGCAATCTGTTCATATGCCTGATACTGAACACTTGTTTCAATATCATCTTCAAGCTCTGTTTCCTCCGGCAGCTCTGTAGGCGCGGCCGTTGCGGCGGCAGCCGTTACAGCGGAAGCGTCAAAGTCACTGACTGTCTCTATGTTTGAGGCAAGAACCGATGCCTGCGAAGCAAATAATGCTATTGATGTAATCAATGCAATAAGTTTTTTCATCAATAATCTACCTTTCTATTGTTATTGTCATATCATTATACAATTTATCTCCGTTGGTCTGGAGCACATAGCCAAGACGGATCGTGCCGCCGTCATCAGACAGCCTGTGCTCTGTAAAGCGGGTAAACAACCCCATTTTAATCACTCCATAGGGAGTGCGGTATGAAATTTCAGAATGCTTTCCCGGCTTATACTGCATATCTGAGCCGTATTCTCCGACTCTTCTGAGCGTAACAGTGTCACCGTCAACCTTGAGCATATTAGAGGAGCCGTCCGACTTATAAACTATATAGGCTTTCCCGTTCTGCATACGAAAGGAGCCGCGGGCGGTTTCGGAAACCTTATCAGTGTGACCGTCAATTGTCTGAGAGTTTACAACACTGATTTTAAACTCATTAGTATTTTTCGATGTCAATCTTGCTCACCTGTCCGTCAATTTTCTGTTCAAGGAATATACTTCCAAGCTCCTCAAACTGCTCAATACTGTCGCTTACAAAGAATCTATACTGATCCTTATCGGGTGTGTCACCATGGCGCAGCTCATCCGTGAGCTTTTTTCTGAGGAACTTTGCAACCTCCTCACCGGGGCTTATGAGTGTGACGTCAGGTCCCATAAAGCGTGAGATTGCGCCCGCAAGAAGCGGATAATGCGTACATCCGAGAATAAGCGTATCAACGCCCGCGCCGCGTATATCGGAAAGATATTCTTCAATCAGAAGGTCTGTTACCTTGGTATTGAAATGTCCGTTTTCAACAAGGGGAACAAACAGCGGACACGCCCGCTCAAAGGTCTGCATTTCGCTGTCATATTCCTTTATGTATTTTGTATAGGCGCCGCTGTGAATTGTGGCTGAGGTGCCTATAATGCCTATTTTTTTGTTTTTTGTGACGCGCACCGCTTCATAGCCCGCCGCGTCAACAACACCGTAAATCGGCACATCATAATCATGCCTTATGTGTGGGAGCGCCGCCGATGACGCCGTTCCGCAGGCAATAACAATCATTTTTACGTCATGGCTTAAGAGAAAGCGGATGTCCCCGTGCGTATATTTTACAATAGTGTCCTTAGAGCGTGTACCGTAGGGAACACGTCCGGTATCTCCGAAATATACGATGCTTTCATTTGGGAAAAGCTTCATAATTTCCTTTGCCGCGGTAAGACCGCCCAGACCCGAATCAAATACGCCTATGCTTCTGTTATCCATTATTTCACTCTTTCCTGCGCAAGCTCAATCAGCCTGTCAAGCAGCTCGGAATATCCAAGTCCGACAGCGTCCCAGAGCTTTGGATACATACTTATGTTTGTAAAGCCGGGGAGCGTGTTAAGTTCGTTGAGTATAATCGATCCGTCACTGTGCTTTACAAAGAAATCAACTCTTGAAAGCCCCTGACCGTCAAGCGCCTTGAATGCCGTTATCGCGTATTCGCGGATTTTTTCTATTGTTTTGGGCGGAAGCTCCGCCGGAATAACAAGCACGGTTGAAGCGTCATTGTATTTTGCGTCAAAGTCATAGTATTCAACAGTCGGCTTTATTTCGCCTACAGTAGCTGCCTCGGGGTCGAAGTTGCCGAGAACCGCGCATTCGACCTCATGACCGTCAATATGCTCCTCAACAAGGATTCTGCGGTCATATTTTTCTGCGTTTTTAAGCGCCGCGATAAGCTCCTCTCTGTTATGCGCCTTTCCTATGCCCACCGATGAGCCAAGACGCGCAGGCTTTACAAAGCACGGATAGCCGAGCTTTTTCTCTATTTCGTCCACGCTGTTTTCAAGATTATCTGTGTTGGTTACGACAACCCAGTCTGCCTGAGGGATTCCGGCAGCCTGAAACACAAGCTTTGAGAATGTTTTGTCCATGCCGTTTGCCGAGGACAGAACGCCCATGCCGACATACGGAATATGTGAAAGCTCAAAAAGTCCTTGTATCGTACCGTCCTCGCCGTACTCTCCGTGAAGAACGGGGAAGATAACATCAATATGTATTACCTCATTTGCGGTACCGTCCGGAACAACGATGCCGTGCTGCGCGCTGTCCGGTGAGATAAATGCCGTTTTAAGGTTTTCGGTATCGTTTTCCCATTCTCCCGGCTCAATTTTTGCCCAATCTCCGGTATAAAGATACCAGCGGCCGTCACGCGTTATGCCGATTGTATATATATTATATTTTTCTCTGTTAAGGTTATTAAGAATTGATGTAACGGATTTCTGAGAAATGTCATGCTCCGGCGATTCCCCGCCGAAGATAACGCATAAATTCTTTTTCATTTTAATATCATTCCTTTTTTATTCATGAAGTGTAATATAACACCACAACATATATCATACCTTATTTAGCTGAAAATTTCAAGTAATATAACAAATTTTCTTATAAAATTAAAGCTTTAGAAATATTTATCCTGTTTTGCTTCTAAGCCTGTCAAGTATCTCGGTAAAGTATTGCGGCAGCTCCGAATCAAATTCCATAAGCTCGCTTGTGGCAGGATGTGTAAAGCCTACGGTTTTAGCGTGAAGGAGCTGACCGTTTGTTCTGAAGCGTTCCTTTTTTATCCCATATACCGGATCGCCGACTATGCTGTGTCCGATTGATGCCATATGCACTCTTATCTGATGTGTGCGTCCTGTTTCAAGCACGCATTCAACAAGGGTGTACTGACCGAAGCGTTCAAGCACATTAAAGTGAGTAACAGCCTCGCGTCCTCCGGCGATGACAGCCATTTTTTTGCGGTCTGAAGGATGCCTGCCGATTGGCTTATCAATCGTGCCGCTGTCCTCTTTTATATTGCCGTTTACAAGACAGTTGTATTTTCTGAGAGCCTTTCGCTCCTTGAGCTGAGCCGATAACGCCTCATGGGCTTCATTTGTTTTGGCAACAATCAAAAGACCTGAGGTGTCCTTATCTATTCTGTGTACAATTCCCGGACGGATAACACCGTTTATACTGCTCAGGCTGCAATGATAGAGCAGACCGTTAACAAGGGTCCCGTCGGGGTTGCCCGGGGCGGGATGCACCACCATTCCCTGAGGCTTATTAACAACTATGACGTAATCATCCTCATAGACAATGTCAACCGGAATATCCTGCGGCTGAGCTTGGAGCGTTTCCGGCTCCGGAATCTCGATTATTATTTCATCTCCTGCTTTAAGCTTTGTTTTTTTATCAGCCGCCTTGCCGTTTACAGTGATTTTTCCCTCCTCGGCAAGCTTTGCCGCGAAGCTGCGGGAAATCTCGCTGTTATCGGAAATATATTTGTCAAGCCTGATGCCTGCCGCATCGACTGTAATTGTCAGATCATCCATTCTTCTTCTCCCGTGCATCGTCCTTATCAAAGAACAGAACGTAAATTACAGCGGCAATCGCGCCGCCGACTATCGCCATATCCGCGATATTGAAAACGGGAAAGCTGAACCATTTAATCGCGATAAAGTCGACAACAAAGCCGTATGCCACGCGGTCAACTGCGTTGCCGAGCGCGCCGGAAAACAGCAGCGCAGCCGCAAGACACAGAATCGGATGCGACGGCTTTTTTATGATCCAGTACACAATGACCGCGATACAGAACAGTACCGATATGATGCTTAAAACAGGTGTGTTTCCGCTTAATATCGAAAATGCCGCGCCGGTGTTTTTTACATACAGAAAATCAGCCACGCCCGGAATACCGCCGAAAACAGTGCCGGGAGTATAGTTATTAAGAATGTGCAGCTTCATCAGTCGATCAAGCAGGGCAATCACTGCCGCAGCTATGAGCCACAGAACAGATGAAGCAATAAATTTTTTGTTATTCATAAAAGAGACCTCTTATTTTGAAATATATCTTACAGCGTCAAATATTTCTTCCTTTGTAACGTCGCGGGTCTGAATGACCTCACCGATACATACAGGAAGAACAAATTTGAGCTTGCCTTCAGACTTCTTTTTATCCTTCTGCATAAAGTCATAAATTGTTTCCGCCGCAGGCAGCTCCATGCGTACACGGAAGTCATATCCGGTAAGAGTTTCTTCAATGTCTTTAAGCACGGATTCATCAATAAGACCGCGCCTTACCGCGATATGAGAGGCGGCAGCCATACCTATGCCTACGCACTCGCCGTGGGTGGTTGTGAAATTGAGCGCCGATTCTGCCGCGTGACCGATCGTGTGACCGAAGTTAAGGATCGCGCGCAGCGAATTTTCCTTTTCATCCTGCTCAACGACCTCAGCCTTTATTTTACAGTTGCGCTTTGCCATTTTTATGAGTGTTTCGCTGTCAAGCGACTTTATAAGCTCTTTGTTTTCTTTGATGAAGCTATAGAAGTCTGCGTCACGGATTATACCGTGCTTTATGACCTCGCCCATGCCTGAAACAAACTGGATATGGGGGAGGGTTTTAAGCGTGCTTACGTTTATATAAACGAGCTTCGGCTGATGGAAGGCGCCTAAGATGTTTTTGCTTTCCATAAAGTCAATGCCCGTCTTGCCGCCTACCGAGCTGTCGCTCTGTGAAAGCAGGGTTGTGGGAATCTGAACAAAATTAATGCCGCGCATATATATCGCCGCCGCAAAGCCCGCCATATCTCCGACAACGCCGCCGCCGAGAGCCAAAATCATGCTCTTTCTGTCAAGTCCATGCTCAACGCAGGCGCCGCAGATACCGAGGATTGCGTCCATGCTCTTGTTTTCCTCGCCTGCTTCAAAGGCGTAAACCGCGCTGTCATAGCCCGCGTCCCTCAGAAGTGTATTCACCTCATCAGCGTAAAGCTTTTCCACATTTGTGTCTGTAACAATAAGAAGCTTTTTGGGTGCGTTTATCTCCCGCAGGCTGCTTACAAGCGCGTCAAAGCTGTCTGTGAAGCATATATCATATGAATCCGCTCCCAAGTTTACATGTAATTTATCCATTGTAGTTTCCTCCTGTAACCGGAATTATTCTAAGGGCAGGGACGGAATCGCGTTTAATTTCAGATCCGCTCTTGTGCCCGATATATATTCAAAGTATCCCGCGGCGGCAATCATGACCGCGTTGTCCGTGCAGAGCACAGGGGGCGGAAAGAGCACCGTCATGCCCTGATTTCCGGCAAGACTTGTCATTTTTTCGCGGAGCGCCGAGTTTGACGCGACGCCGCCCGCGAGTACGATTGTTTTTGAATTTCTGCGCTTTGCCGCCTCTATTGTATGTGTGCAGAGGGCGTCCGTTACTGCGTTCTGAAACGATGCGGCAATATCGGTCTTATTATAGCTTTCGCCCTTCTGGTCAAGCTTGTGGACGTGGTTTATAACTGCTGTCTTAACGCCGCTGAAGGAGAAGTCAAGAGAATCGTTTGCCATTTTAACACGCGGAAACTCAACCGCGTGGGGATTGCCATCTTTGGCAAGCTTATCGATCTTCGGCCCTCCCGGATAGCCGAGACCTAAAATTCTCGCGATTTTGTCAAATGCCTCGCCCGCCGCGTCATCTCTTGTCATGCCCATGATCTCATATTTCATGAAGTCCTCGGCATATACAATATGACTGTGACCGCCCGATGCTACAAGACAGGTAAAAGGCGGCTTCAGCTCGGGGTGCGCAACGTAATTTGCGCAGATATGCCCTTTTATGTGATGCACGTTTACAAGCGGCTTTTTCAGCGCGTATGCAAGCGCTTTTGCTGTTGAAACGCCCACAAGAAGCGCTCCGACAAGCCCGGGACCGTAGGTTACGGCAATGACGTCTATATCGCCGAATGTTACGCCCGCCTTTTCAAGAGCCTCGTCAACAACAGCGTTGACAGCCTCAATGTGACATCGGGACGCTATTTCAGGAACAACTCCGCCGTAGCGCTTATGTATGTCTATCTGTGAATTAATGACATTTGAAAGCATTTCACGGCCGTTTTTCACAACCGCCGCCGCGGTTTCGTCACATGAGCTTTCAATGCCGAGTACCAATATATCTTCCATTACTGAAGCTTCCTTTCCATAATTACGGCATCCTCGCCGTCATAGTAGCCGCGGCGCAGATCAATCTGCCCGAAGCCGTGCTTTTTATACAGCCCCTTTGCGGCAGTGTTTTCCGCGCGCACCTCAAGAAGCATATGCTCGCATCCGCAGTCTGCCGAATGGGACAGAATATCCTTCATGAGCGCGTCGGCAAAGCCGTTTCCCTGAGCGTCGGGATGCACCGCGATGCGGATAAGCTCCGCTGTCTCATATATGCACCATATACCGGCATAGCCCGCGGCCTTTCCGTTATCCTCAAGGAGAATATAGTAAGCGTAATCCTTGGCAAGCTCATCTTCAAGCTCCTTTGCATCCCATGCCTTTTCGAATGCGGCTTTATCTATAGCTGCCGCTGCGGCAATATCCCCGCGGGTCATTACTCTTATATTCATTCGACTTCCTCAACGGGAAGCTTTTCGGCTATGTCAACGAGAGCGTCATAAATCTGCGCGGCTGTCTCCTCGTATTCCTCAAGGTCTCCGCCGAAGGGATCGGAAATGTCCCCGTCCTCTCCGGCGTATTCAAGCAGGGTTTTGATCTTATCCGGCGCGTAATTAAGGATAAGCTGCTTATGCGCCTTTGTCATTGTGAGGATAATATCCGCCATATTGATAAGCTCATCCGTAAGCGGCTTTGTGCGATGCCCCGTAAGGTCAATGCCGCGTTTTTCCATTGCCTGTATTGCCTCATCGCTTGCCTTTTCTCCGATTCCCGCGAAAACTCCCGCGCTGTCTATCAGGACATTGAGGTCATTTTTTATGGCGATGTCGTTCATCATTGCCGCCGCCATTGCGCTGCGGCAGGTATTGCCCGTGCAGACAAATAATATTTTCATCGGCTCCTTTGCCATTTGTGTCAGCTCCTTTATACATAAATCACTCTTTGGGCGGCGGACTTATACAGCCTGTTTCTTATCGCAAGTCCGTATCCGTCACGGTTCTCAAATTCAGCATATACAACCTCAACACCAAGCTCGTCAAACTTGCGCAGACAGGCAAAGAGATTTTTTGCGTAATCCTTGTTTGTCATGCCGCCGTGTAATATGACGGCGCTGTCATACGCGTTTTCCGACATTGTGAGAACGCCGCAGATCTTATCTGAATTTTCCTTTAATCTCTTATCTATTTCAGCCTTTACGGCCGACATATTTCCCTCAATTACGGTAACCTCGGCATCCGGGGAATAGTGCTTGTATTTCATTCCGGGGCAAAGCGGTTTTTCTCCTTCTTTAAGAGATTCGAGTGTATGCGGATCAATTATAGTTTCCGGTATAACGTCAGTGAGCATTTCAAAGGTAATGCCGCCCGGACGGAGCAGAACGGGAATCTCCCGTGACGCGTCAACGATCGTTGATTCAACTCCGACAGCGCAGTCGCCCCCGTCAATAATTGCCTCAATCTGTCCTGTCATATCGTCAATTACATGCTTTGCCTTTGTCGGGCTGGGCTTGCCCGAAAGATTGGCGCTCGGCGCAGCTATGGGAACCCCTGCCGCTTTAATCAGCCTTTGCGCCGTTTTGTTAACGGGGAAGCGTATTGCGACCGTATCCATTCCCGCCGTTACCTCATCGGGTATTAAACCGCTTTTCTTTAAAATTATAGTGAAGGGACCCGGCATAAAGGCATGAATAAGAGCCTTTGCCGTATCGCTTATATCCTTTGCAAGCCTTGGCAGCTCCTCGATATCCGCAATATGAACAATGAGGGGATTGTCTGAGGGTCTGCCCTTAGCCTTGTATATATTCTTTACCGATGCCGGAGCAAACGCGCTTCCGCCTAGACCGTAAACTGTTTCGGTAGGAAATGCTACAAGTCCGCCGTCTGCGAGAATGTGTCCCGCAAGCGTGATTGAGGCATCATCGGTTCCTAAAATTTTTGTTTCCATTTCCATTCATCTCATTCTACAGAAGTGCTGCGAAGCAGCTCATTTTTAATTTCCCAAAGTCGCTTTGAAAGATCCACATAGTACTTGTGCGGGTTTTCAAAACGCTTAAGCTCATCCCAAAGACCGTCAATCTCCATATGGCAGTATTCTCTGAGCACCTGTACAGAAGGCGATTCATAAACACATTCGCCCTTTTTAAATATTCTCTTTAAGAGCGGACGCGCATAGAAGCTTGTTATTTTCTTGTGCTTCCATGTGAACTGCGGGTCAAATATTTCATACGGCTCATCGGCGTTGATTTTTTCCTCGTGGAGCGTTACAACGTCAGCGAGCGCCTTTGACGTGTCCTTGTCATACAGGCGGTAGACCTGCTTGAAGCATGGAGTTGTGATTTTTGAAACATTCTCGCTGATTTTGATTTTCGGTATTATGCTGCCGTCCTCGCGCTCCACACCTACGAGCTTGTAAACTCCGCCCATAACAGGATTTGATTTTGAGGTGATAAGTCTTTCGCCTACTCCGAAGGAGTCTATCTGCGCGCCCTGCCTCAGCATATCGCTTATGATGTATTCATCAAGCGAGTTTGAGGCAACGA
Organism: Candidatus Ornithomonoglobus sp.; assembly: GCA_051877435.1. Classification (GTDB taxonomy): domain Bacteria; phylum Bacillota; class Clostridia; order UBA1381; family UBA1381; genus Ornithomonoglobus. Next base: position 28,168 of record JBJEIW010000262.1, on the reverse strand, counting down.
TCGAACAGTCAGGATAGCCCGCATCGTCAAGTATTTTACGGCACTTCTTTGAGAGATAGGTAATATCGCCGGAATCTATTCTTACGCCTTTAGGACGCTTGCCCAGTGGCTTTAGGATCTCGTCAAATACCTTTATCGCGTTAGGCAGTCCTGATTTTAAAACATTATAGGTATCAATAAGAAGCGTTGTGTCATCGGGATAATTTCTTGCATATGCCGCGAAGGCTTCATATTCGGTATCAAACATCTGTACCCAGCTGTGTGCCATTGTGCCAAGCGCGGGAATATTGAATTTTTCATCCGTGAGAACGTTTGAGGTTCCCGCAGCTCCTGCAATATATGCCGCTCTTGCTCCATAGGCCGCCGCATATGCCCCTTGGGCGCGGCGCGCGCCAAATTCCATAACCGCCCGGCCTCCCGCAGCGCGTACAATGCGGTTTGCCTTTGTGGCGATAAGCGTCTGAAAGTTTATTATAAGCAGCAGCATTGTTTCAACAAACTGCGCCTGAATGGACGGCCCGCGTACTATTACAAGCGGCTCCCCCGGGAATATCGGCGTGCCCTCCGGGATCGCCCATACATCACATTCAAACTTAAAGCTCTCCAGATAGTCTATAAATTCGGGGGAGAACATATTCTTTGAACGGAGGTATTCAATATCCTCGGGCTCAAAATGAAGCTCGTTAAGATACTCAATCAGCTGTTCAACGCCTGCCATAACAGCAAAGCCGCCGTCGTCAGGAATTGAACGGAAAAACATATCAAAATAAACTATTCTGTCCCTGAACCCCTCGTTAAAAAATCCGTTAGCCATAGTGATTTCATAGAAATCCGTAAGCATTGTATAATTATCCTGCTTCATTTGTTCCTCCGTTTGTTATTCTTTTATCCTTATAACGGCTCTTACACCCTTGGTATTTTTTACATCAGTGTGCAGTATAAAGCCGTCCTTATTCATAAAGCGTTCCATATAGTTATTTGCAGTGTATGGACATAAAATCCAATATGAATCCGGATAATCGATTTTTTTCATCATATCCAGTGTCGGGAGGAATACATAATCCTCCGGATAGTAGTGATATGCGGTTTTTGCAAGATCTGCCGCAAGCGATCGTGTAAAATTCCAGTAGTGGGAATGATTGCCCGAAACCGACTTATCACGCTCATCATATGTAAGAATTACATCGTTTGCAACATTTATAAGCCTTGATTTTTCTTCCTCCGAAAATTCGGAAAGAAAATCATTGTTAAGCCAGCCGCGAAGCTCGCTGCCGTCCCAGCTGTTGCTTTCGCCGTCAAACGGCATATATGCAACGCAGCCCTTTGTTATGAGCAGCTCAGTGCCATCAGTGTATTTCTCAAAAACTTCCCACGTTACGGGCATTCCGTTAAGCGTTCCGAACGTAACCGTGCACGATGGGAGATGTATATAGAAAATTCCTGTAAGCGCAGCAATTACCGCCGAAAATCCGATCAGTCTTTTTATCGGCTGAATTATTATTCCAAGAATACATACAAAGAATAATATGTCAATGCAGTTTGTGAAAAGGAACATATGCTTTGCGAGGTCACCTTCTCCGTTACACAGAACCGGAAGTGCAAGGTTAATCCATAGTCCTAAAATCAGTACATCCAGCGAGCAGATCATATATTTCTTTTCGGGGCTTTCTATCCTGTGATTATAAATATAAAAAATATTCATAAATATCATATACAGGGTAATTATTATAAATGCGAGGAATATCACCCACGGTGAGTACAGAAACCTCAGCGCTACGCGTATATGCGACCAGCAGCTGAATTTATCTGTAAACTCCATAGGAACAGATGCCGAGTTCCCGACTACAGGAGGTCTTATATATGCGGAGTTTTCTATTGCGCAGCTCAGCTCCTTAACAAATCTCATCGGGTGATGCAGATAGAACATGGCAATATCAAGCTTATCAACCTTTTCGTAAAAGTCGCGTTCAAATTCCGGGGTGCTTATATCTATAGGATATTCATCCTCGTTCATATATGCATGCGTTCCGGCGAGAACCGCATACTTCGGGTCCACCCCAAGCTCCTCAAGGTCTGCCTCAGGAGCGCCGCTTCCCTTTGTAATGCCGAGGAATACCGACTGATAGGTAGTGTCACGGTCCATCCATTCCGGTATGGAGCTGTAAAGCCCTCCGATACACACAATACATATCAGGGCGGAAAGGATAACTCCTATCCTGAATCTGAAATCGCGGCGCATAATCACTATAAGGATTGCTAAGAAGGCCGCCAGCAGGGAATAGGGAATGTTTGCAAGCTTTGCTCCCGCAAAGAAGTAAAGTGAAACATAGAAGGCTATGACCTTAGGCACACTAGGCCGTTTGTAAATAAGCATACCGAATGCGATAAGCATCATCAGCATCGTATATTGCAGCGGCTCGCCGTAGAAGGAATTGAAGTACAGCAGATACCCCGCGTCACAGAAAATAAAAATAAACAACACAAAAACCGCTATCTGTATTCTTATTTTCGCATCGGCAAAGAAGGTAAAAATAACCCATGCCGCAACCGAAAGCATAAAAATATACAATAGCGCCATATATGCTATATTATAATCTGTAAGCTGTCTGCCTGTGACTGCGTTTGCAATAATGTTAAGCTCCTTTGAGAGCTTTATAATCAGAAAATGCGGAGAGGAGTATATTTCCTCCTCCATGTTTGTCTTCCATGCTTCAGCCATAGCAGCGGGAACGGAATCTGCCGTTCCGAGCTTCATAACATAATTTTGTTTGAACAGATAATTGTAGTCTGTTTTGTCAGCATATTCAATATTATTGGTAAGGAGCACGCGGCTGAAATCGCCATTATCGCTCAGGCCGACATTCTCTCCTGCGTACAGAACCGAAAGGCTCACAAGGAACACAATAACTGCGCCAAGCACCGGCAGTATACGCTCTCGCAGAAGCCCTCCCAATGTAATGCGCGGGCCATGGGGTGTCTTATTCAAAAAACCACTCTTTCCTGCAAAAATGCGGATAAAATCCCTGATCTTATCCGCGTTTATTTTGTTAATATCCTTTTCTGGAATAACCGCCGGAGCGCTTGTTTTCCATGCGGCGCTTGCTGTCACGGATTTTCTCTTCGCTTTCATGCTTGAATTTTGACAGCTTGTCTTCAAATGAAAGCTCCTCAGAGGGACGGGTGCCCCAGTCATAATAATCAGGGCGCGCAGAAGTCTTCTTAGGCTTCTCGTGCTTTTCACGTACGGGCTTTTTGATTTCCTCGGCCTGTTTGATAGAAAGGCTTATTTTGCCCTTTTCATCTATGCGGATAACCTTTACCTTGACCTTGTCACCCTTTTTTATGAACTCATTAATGTCCTTAACATACTCACTTGAAAGCTCTGAGATATGTACAAGTCCCGATTCCCTCGAACCGAGATCGACAAATGCCCCGAACGGCATAACGCTTGTTACAACTCCCTCAAGAATGCTGTCTATCTGCGCCATCTAAAAAATACCCCCGTCAATTATCATCTGAAACATCTATAAATATCTTTGCGTTGCTTTTAACTAGACCAAGCTTTTCAGATGCAATTTTCTCAATATACTCATCCGTGTTGACCTTGGTTTTGAGATCGTCAATCTCCGCCTGCCGGTCGCGTTCCTGCTGGATTTTTTCATTAAGGTCTGCAATCTCAGCCCTATACTGATTAATCTGAGGACGCTGCATAACGCCCTTGAATATCATTGAGCCTGAGGCCAGAATTACAGCCCACAGCAAAATACCTCGCTTATGTACTTCAACAAAATCCAAAAGCTTATTTTTAACTTCCTTCATCGGCTGTCACCTCGCTTCAAACTGCGTTTGCATATGCCTGCAAACGGCACTAATAGAATTTTATACAAAAATACCGCCGGTGTCAAGAGTATTTTAAAAATAAATTTAATTATTTTTAAAAATATGTCAAAAATACCGCAAAAAAGCATTCTCACAGCTCCCGACAGGGTAATATGATACAAAAAGGCGCCTATAAAAAGGGAGGCCCATATAAATGCCCGCAAATCCATGTGGTTTGCATACCATGTGCAGCTGATGAAGCCGGAGGCTGCAAATACCCACCATACGGTATCCAGCAGGAAATTTGCAATAAAACCGTGAAAAAATGAACGGCGGAGTCCGTGAAGAATATCCCATGCAAGCATAATGGCAGCACCACACAGCATGGTGACGAGCGCCGCTCGTATGCCCTGATTCATCTGAACAGACCTTCAAAAAATCCGCGGCTGCTCTTATCCTTCGAATAACGCATAATGTTAATCTCCCCGTTTACATTCAGCTCTCCCGTGTCGGTATTAAGGCGGCTTATATTCAGCCCCTTACCCTGTATCAGAAGTAAACCAAGCATTGTTTTCAAGGTGACGGAGCTATCGGAAAAGGCGGTAACCTCTTTAACTCCGGACAGTGTCATTTTGCTTCTGTCCTCAAGCATAAGTGAATGCTTTGCCTGCGCGGCTGCTTCATTTCTTGTCATATCATTAAATCCCCCTCAGCATAAATTTTATCTTTCTTTAACTATTTATATTGCGCCGGAAGGGAATATATTCGATAAATTATAACTGCTTATAAAGGTCTGATGCGTCATTTTTCAGCACATGTTCGGCAATTGCCGTAACCTCATAGCGGCTTACGCGTTCGCCGAGGGTGATTTCAATAATATCCCCCGTTTTAACGTCATAGGATGCCTTTACGGGTCTGCCGTTTACCGAAATCCTGCCGCTGTCGCAGGCTTCATTAGCAACCGAGCGGCGTTTTATAAGCCGCGAAACCTTAAGAAATTTATCTATTCTCATAAAATCCTCCGTTATATTACAAGAGACGAACTGCCGCCGGGCAGTTCGTCTCAGTAAAGTCATTATTCTGTCTGATATGATTAGCCGTTTACGATGTCCTTCAAAGCTTTTCCGGCCTTGAATGCCGGTACCTTTGATGCAGCAATTTCTATAGTCTCGCCTGTTCTCGGGTTCTTGCCTGTTCTTGCAGCTCTTTCTCTTATCTCGAAAGTACCGAAGCCGACAAGCTGAACCTTATCACCCTCAGCGAGTGCCTTTGAAATTGCATTGATTGTTGCCGCTAAAGCGTTTTCTGCATCCTTTTTTGATAATTCTGCGTTCTGCGCAATAGCTGAAATTAACTCATGCTTATTCATGATAATTTTCCTCCTATTAGTTTTGTGGTTATTATCCGGACGCCGGAAAACGCCCATAGATACAATATTTATTTTAGTACAAAAAAAGCGGAATGTCAATACTTTCTTACAATATTTTTTATTAAGTCGGGAAAAATGATGCAATTTGAAGAATTATTTAACCGCGTTCCACAGTGAATCCATATCTGCCACAGACATATCCGCAAGCTCCCTGCCTTCCTCCTGCGCTTTTTTCTCCATTCTTTCAAAACGGTTTATAAATTTATTTGAAGCGGCGGTCAGAGCCGTTTCGGGATCGGTGTCAAGAAATCTTCCGAGATTGACAACTGTGAAAAGTAAATCGCCGTACTCCTCGCGGATATGATCTTGGGTTCCTTCCTCCAAAGCCTCCTTCAGCTCTGCTGTTTCCTCCGCAAGCTTTTGATAAACTCCTTCTATGTTGTCCCAGTCAAAGCCGAAGCCGCGCGCTTTTTTCTGGATTTTCTCAGCGCGCATAAGGGCGGGGAGATACTTAGGAACATCCCTGAGGACATCCGTATAGGTGCTTATATTCTTTTCCTTTTTCTTGTTTTTCTCCCATGTATTGAGAGATTCCTCAACCGTTCCGGCGTGATCCTTCCCGAAAACATGGGTATGTCGGGTTATGAGCTTTGTGCAGATCTCGGTTACAACATCATCAAAGTCAAACGCGCCGCGTTCCTCCGCAAGCCTTGCGTGAAATACGACCTGGAGCAGAACATCTCCCAGCTCATTGGCAAAGGCGTGGTCATCACCGAAATCAAGCGCGTCTATTACCTCATAGGTTTCTTCTATAAGGCTTTTTTTGATCGACTGATGCGTCTGAACCCTGTCCCACGGGCAGCCGTCAGGCTCTCTGAGACGAATGAGAATTGCGCGCAGATCATCTATAGTATATTTTTCCTTAAGTTCCATTGCTTTATACCTCTTTGTCTGATTTATTGAGTATATTATAGCATAGTGCGCATATAAATTCAAGTGGCTATAACAAGGAAGTTTTTTTATGGTAAGACAGCTCTGAAAAGGAATATTGCAGAAGAGCAGCATCTGTTAAAATTGATAAAATTTTAAAAATAGTTTGTGCAAAACACACAAATACAAATAAATTTTTAAAAAAGTATTGCAATTTTGCCAAAGTTCGTTTATAATACAAGTATATGAATATAGCAATTGTATGAGTGCCACGGTCCGCAAATTTCGGCACACAAACAATTAAAAAATCCAAAATCTAAACAATGAAAAGGGGTAAGACAATGAAGAGATTTTCAAAATTGATTTTGTCAGTTGCAGCTGTTTCAGCAGTTTCAGCGGCTATGGCAATATCAGCGATGGCAGCTGATACGCTCAGCGGTACATATAATGCTGAGACAGGCGAAGTAACTCTTACAGGCGCTGTTGCAACGGGCGCATCACAGACATTGTTGGTTCTCAACAACAATGCTGATTCAGTAACAGCTGATGACATAGCTCAGATTGATCAGGTTGATGAAGAGGGCTATACATTCACATCATTCAAGCTTCAGTCAGGACTTGAGACCGGTACATACTATATCCGTATAGGCGGAGACGGCAGCATCCAGACAGGTACACTGACAATAGGCGGCGGCACCGGCGGTGTAGAAACAGTAACACTTATTGTTGGTGATGCAAATCTTGATGGCGCAGCAGACATCACAGATGTTGGTTATATTTTAAGAGCTGCAAACTTCGAGACTTCAAGAATCAGCCATGTTGGTGAAGTTTTCACTAAGGCTGCAGATAACAGTCAGGTGATAGTAGGAGATGCAAATCTTGATGGCGCAGCAGACATCACAGATGTTGGTTATATTTTAAGAGCTGCAAACTTCGAGACTTCAAGAATCAGCCATGTTGGTGAATCAATAGAAGTTATTTCAGAATAATTGATTTGTATTATATATATACAAAATATAGTTGTTCAGAGCAAAATAAACATAGTATGAATGTCACAACAGTATGATTATTTCATGCTGTTGTGACATATTAATCTAAAAATTTTTATAGGTAAATAAATATTATTTATTAATATTATTTAAAAATATTATTTATCAAAGAAAGGAAAAATTTATGAAGAAAAGTAAATTTGTAGCATTTGCTACAGCATTGTCTGTCATGGCAAGCTTGTGTACAGGTTTTACTTCTGCATTTGCTGTCAGCGCGGGCAATGATATTGCTGTAGCTGAATCAGCTGTAGAAAAAGGCTTTGAGCTTTCATACAATGCGGAAGAGAGTAATGACACTACACGCGCGATAGATATATATCTTAAGGGTGTAGATAATGTATGGCAGGCACAGATTAGATTTGCTGCACCGCTCGCAACGTCATCATCATTTACTCCGGCAGTGACTGTTGACGTTGATGGCAAACCGCTTACAACAGGCGATAGCTTTATTGACGGAATCGTAACAGTATCTGTTGTGTCAAACAACTACATAGCAGTAGATTCATCATTAAAGATAGGTACAGTATATCTCACAGTACCGTCAGGCACAGCATTTGAAACAGAGATTTCAGCAGTAACGTTTATGGATATGAATGAGCAGAATCCGATCGCTGATGCAGATCTTTCGTTGACAAAGATTTCAGTTCCGGATCCAAGCGCACCGGAAGTAACAGATGCGCCGCCGACCGAGAAACCGTCAGTAGAAAAAGGCTTTGAGCTTGTATACAACGCAGACGAGAGTAATGACACTACACGCGCAATAGATATATATCTTAAGGGCGTAGATAATGTATGGCAGGCGCAGATTAGATTTGCTGCACCGCCCGCAACAGCATCATCATTCACTCCGGCAGTAACTGTTGACGTTGATGGCAAGCCGCTTACAACAGGCGATAGCTTTATTGACGGAATCGTAACAGTATCTGTTGTATCAAACAACTACATAGCAGTAGATTCATCATTAAAGATCGGTACAGTATATCTTACAGTACCGTCAGGCACAACATTTGAAACAGAGATTTCAGCAGTAACATTTATGGATATGAATGAGCAGAATCCGATTGCTGATGCAGATCTTTCGTTGACAAAGATTACAATTCCGGATCCGAGTGCACCGGTAGCAACAGATGAACCGGTAGCAACAGATGCACCGTCAACAGATGCACCTGAAACAGAGGCTCCTAAGGAAACGGCAACACCTATAGTTGAAACAAGACCTACCTTTATTCCGGATCCAAGCACACCGGAAGCAACAGATGTGCCGCCGACCGAGAAACCGTCAGTAGAAAAGGGATTTGAGCTTGTATACAACGCAGACGAGAGTAATGACACTACACGTGCAATAGATATATATCTTAAGGGTGTAGATAATGTATGGCAGGCGCAGATTAGATTTGCTGCACCGCTTGCAACAGCATCATCATTTACTCCGGCAGTGACTGTTGACGTTGATGGCAAACCGCTTACAACAGGCGATAGCTTTATTGACGGAATCGTAACAGTATCTGTTGTGTCAAACAACTACATAGCAGTAGATTCATCATTAAAGATCGGTACAGTATATCTCACAGTACCGTCAGGCACAACATTTGAAACAGAGATTTCAGCAGTAACATTTATGGATATGGATGAGCAGAATCCGATTGCTGATGCAGATCTTTCGTTAACAAAGATTACAATTCCGGATCCGAGTGCACCGGTAGCAACAGAAACGACTAAGCCGACAGATGCACCGACAGAAGTACCTAAGTCATTTGACGTTGACAATGTTCCGCTCAAGGATGCAATTAAGTCAGATGCTCCTAAGGATAAGCTTGTAGCTGTATCGGTAACTGTTACAAAGGAAGGCGGTGCTGAGGCTGTATACGGTGAAGACTATGTTGCTACGATTGATGGCAAAGAGCTTTCAGAGAGAGAATATAAGAACCTCTTAAACGGTTATAATAACGATGGTTCAGATGTAGCTGATATCTTTGCAAATGTAATCAACAAGCTCATTTTCAAGGCAAATGAAGGTGTTAAGATTGCAGCTATGCCGGGTTATGCAACAGATGATGGTAACATTGCATATGATCCTAACTATGCAGATGAAACAGTAGCAACTAATGCAACAGAGGCTCCTACAGACGCTCCTACAGACGCTCCTACAGACGCTCCGACACCTACAAACGCACCGGGTGGTAGCGGTTCAGGTTCAAGCTCATCAGGTGGCGGCACAAGATCGAACGGCAGCTCAAGCAGCACAATTGCTTCATCAGCCGCAGGTTCATCAACAGGCGGTCTTGTATCAACTACATCTGTAAACTTCCAGGATCTCTCTTCAGTTCCGTGGGCACAGACTGCAATCAACGCACTTGCTTCAATGGGCGTAATCAATGGTCGTACAAATACAGAATTTGATCCGAATTCTACAGTAACAAGAGCAGAGTTTGCTAAGATGGTATGCGCAGCATTTGGTGTTCAGCCGTCAACAAAGTCAACTCAGACATTTACTGATGTACTTACAAGCGACTGGTACTTTGGTTATGTAGAAGCAGCTGCTGAGAAGGGTATCGTTACAGGTGTATCGGATACAGAATTTGATCCGAATGCTCTTATCACTCGTGAGCAGATGGCAACAATGATGTACAGAGCAATCAATGTAACAGGCGCAGTTCTTAAGCAGGGCGCACCGAAGGCATTTGCAGATGCATATACAATCAGTGATTATGCAAAGGCTTCAGTTGATGCTCTCAGCTCAGCAGGCGTAATCAACGGTGTTGATGATTCTACATTCGCTCCGAAGGATAACGCAACAAGAGCTCAGGCTGCATGCATAATCTATCAGTACTTTACATCACTTGCTGGTTGATTAGTACGCATAGAGTTAAAAACTGATATTCAGCAAATATAAAGGAAACCCGTTCCGTAAGGAGCGGGTTTTTTTCTTACTATTCAGATAAATAGTCGTTTTTTTGAGTAAGAAAAGTATTTTTGTCTTGTTTTTTTCAATTGTATATGATATAATAAACAAATAGAAATTTTATATAGCGGAGGATAAAGACTATGAAAAAAATATTATGCTTATTGGCTGCTTTGTCAATATCAACAGCGTATGGTTTTAATGCTATAGCGGCGGATAAGGAAAAAGGCGAGCCTGATGTAATAGTGGACAGCAGCAAAATCCTGTTTGACGATCAGAATGCAAAAATTGTTGATGATGTGACTCTTGTTCCTGCAAGAGGTGTGTTTGAGGCTATGGGCTGCAAGGTTGATTGGAACGGCGAGGATCGCACAGTTACTGTTACCTCATCAACCGGTGTCCGTTACGTTGTTATCACAATAGACAGCGATGTTATGAAAATTTCCACATTTAAAACACTTATGAAACGCGAGGATAAGGATTATACTCTTGAGGTTCCGGCTCAGATTATAAATGACAGAACAATGATTCCACTGAGAGCTGTTTCAGAGGCTTTTGATTGTGATGTAAAATGGGACGATGACAGCTACGCCGTCAGTATAACAACAGGAGATCCAATTTTGTTGGAGGGCTTTACATATACAGCTCCAGTCGAGGATGATATGGTTAAGATGTCGCTTTCTACTGATCATGAGGGGTTATTAACAGAGGGAGAGGAATTTACTGTATATGTTAATGTAGAAAATATGCCCGCAAAATCTTGTTTAAGCGGTATTGCAGCTGCTTTTGAATATGATAAAACCAGATTTGAATACGTAGAAGGAAGCGGAACACTACTCAATAATAATGGTGAGGAAATACCTGCATCTGCAGCCGGTGAAAATATAGAATTAAGTATTGGCGCGAGAATACTCTTTGTCAATATTGATGAAACCACTGCGAACACAGTGGGGAAATATGTATTTAAGGCAACATTTAAATCTGTTAGTGGTGAAAGAGGAACTATTGTACTTAATAATGATTATGTCCCAATGTTTGGATATGGATCATATTTGATGTTTACAGATGATAAAGCGGATACTGTATACAATGGCAAAAATATAATAATTGACTCAACCCCTCTTGTAATCGGTGAATAAAATCTGCAAACGAAAATGGCTGCAAACACAATGCAGCCATTTTTATTTGCAAAATTATTTATCAATCCTTCGGAACAGTAGCCCAGTCAGCGTCAAACTGCGCAATACCCTTATCTGTAAGCGGGTGGTTGAGCATCTGCATAATAACCTTGTAAGGTACTGTAGCGATGTCGCAGCCGATTCTTGCAGCCTCGATAACATGGATCGGGTTTCTTACCGAAGCGGCGATGATCTCTGTTTCGATTGCAGGATCAGCGTCGAATACTTCAACGATCTCCTCAATGAGGTTCATGCCGTTTGTGCCTATGTCGTCAAGTCTGCCGAGGAACGGGCTTACATAGGTAGCGCCTGCCTTTGCAGCCAGAAGTGCCTGTGCGGCTGAGAAAATAAGAGTAACATTTGTCTTAATGCCGAGCGCTGTCATCTTCTTGCAAGCCATAAGACCTTCCTTGTTGAACGGAATCTTGATGATGATGTTCGGGTGGATAGCTGCAAGCGGCTTAGCCTGCTCAACCATCTCGTCCGGATCCTTTGCTGTAACCTCAGCGCTGATAGGACCGTCAACGATTGTTGTGATTTCCTTAACAACATCCTCAAACTTTCTGCCTGACTTCGCAATAAGTGACGGATTTGTCGTAACACCGCAGATGACGCCCATGTCATTCACTTCTCTTATCTCGTCAACAATAGCTGTATCAAGAAATAATTTCATTTTTCTTTCCTCCTATAAAATATATTGTGTAATTGTTAACACTTTAACATTATTATAATATTTTTCTTTCATGAAGTCAATAGAGTTCAGTAAAAAACGCAAAAATTACATAATAATATTGAAAATAATAAGGAAAAGTAGTATAATAAAAACAGCGAAAGCAATTAACGCATAGGAGGAGAAGCACATGCAGTATTCATTCACACCGCGCGGAGTTTGTTCGGCGCAGATAGACTTTGAAATTGAGGACAATATTATAAGGAATGTCAGATTTACCCGGGGCTGCAACGGTAATACGCAGGGAGTGGGCGCTCTTTGCGAGGGTATGCGGGCAGACGAGGTTGTAAGGCGCTTAAAGGGTCTTAACTGCAACGGACGCGGAACATCATGTCCGGATCAGCTTGCAAGGGCAATAGAGCTGGCTTTGGCGGAGCAAAATTAAGTCATAAAACGTTTTATCCCTTCATATATTTCTATATGGAGGGATTATTGTGAAAAAGATAATTTTTGCTTTAATAATGGTAACCGGCATAACCTGCTTTGTAATAGCCTGTTCCAGAAGGGAGCAGGTTCCTACGGTAAAAACAGAAATATATTTCGTTGATTCGGAGATGAACCGCCTGCTGCCGTATAGTGAGGATATAATAGATGCCGACACAGAGCATCAGGTAAGCGCAGTTGTGGACAAGCTTATCGCCGGTCATGACGATAATACTAAAATAAGAAGGCTGCTGCCGGATAAAAGAAGTTATATAAGTACGAAAGTAAATGATAATATAGTATACGTTGATCTCAGTTCTGAAATTGCGGACGAGCTTCCGTGCAGCCGTGATATTGAAAAGCTTGTCATATATCAGATAGTTGACTCGCTTACGAGGGTAAAAGGTATAAGATTTGTAAAATTTACTATTGACGGCGAGGTAAAGCAGGATTTTATGGGCTTTTACGATATGAGAAATACATATAAATATATATATCCCGAATAAGGAGATGTCATACAAATGGAAAAGTTATTAGAACTAATAAAAGAAACAAAGAAAATTGCTCTTGACCGGGGGTCTGCGCACGATGTTACGGTTAAGGGACTTGCGGATTTTGTGACAAAGGTAGATATGGGTGTTCAGGAATTTCTGTGTCCGAGACTCGCGGAGCTTTACCCGGAGGTTCAGTTTATGAGTGAGGAGAAGGATAACTCCGATATTGACTTCAGTGGAAAGGTATGGGTGCTTGACCCTATAGACGGCACAACCAATCTTATTCATGACTATAAAATGAGCGCGGTATCACTCGGTATGGTGGATAACGGAATTCCGGTTATGGGAGTTGTATACAATCCTTTTACAGATGAGTTATTCTATGCCCAAAAGGGAAATGGCGCGTTCCTTAACGGAGAGCCGGTTAAAGTGACCGGCGCGGATACGCTTGCAAAATCGCTCATAAGCGTAGGAACATCGCCGTATCGCAAGGAGCTTGCAGATAAGAATTTTGATATTATAAAGAAGCTGTTTATAGCCTCCGAGGATATACGCCGCTGCGGAAGCGCCGCGCTTGATCTATGCTATGCGGCATGCGGCAGAATAGACGGATTCTTTGAAAGAAATCTCAAGCCGTGGGATTACAGCGCGGGAATTGCAATTCTGCGTGAAGCGGGCGGCATGGTAACCGATATGGAAGGCAATGAGCCGAGCTATCAGGTTCCGTCTGACATCGTGGCGACAAACGGAAAGATCCATGATGAAATGATAAAAATATTGAATGTATGAAGATAAGGCTCTCATTCAGAGAGCTTTATTTGTTATAAAAATATTATTTCAATTGACAAAGCTTTCTCCCTATGCTATAATGGTTTTCAGAAACGGAAAGGATTATAAAAATGACAAAAGACGAGTATATTATGCAAAATTTCGGCATTTCAAAGCGTGCCGTTGAGCTTATAAATGAGGCTGAAATCTCGATTAAGGATAAATTTGCGGAGCTTGAAAGCATTGCGGAAATAAATCAGCTTAAGGTAATGAAAGCGTTTTCAGATAACAGGGTTTCCGAAAGACATTTCATGCCTACGACGGGCTACGGCTATGACGATGACGGCCGTGATACGCTTGATAAGATATATGCTCAGGTGTTCGGGGCTGAGGACGCGCTTGTCCGTCATAATTGGGTGAACGGCTCGCATACTCTTGCAACAATGCTTTACGCGGTATTAAGACCGGGCGATACGCTGATGGCTGTAACCGGAAAGCCGTATGACACTCTTGAGGAGGTTATAGGCATTGCCGGTGAGGAGGGAAACGGCTCATTAAAGGATTTCGGGATTGAATATACTCAGATTGACCTTGTTGACGGAGAGCCGGATTATAACGCGATTGAATCGGCATTAAAGCAAAAGAAAATCCGCGCGGTTATGCTTCAGCGTTCAAAGGGCTATGGCTGGAGACCGACCTACAGCGCGGAGCATATAGGCGAAATAATTAAATTTGTAAAGAATATATCGCCGGAAACGCTTTGTCTTGTAGACAACTGCTATGGTGAATTTGTTGATACGACGGAGCCGACGGACTGGGGCGCCGACCTCATGGCAGGCTCGCTTATAAAGAATCCCGGCGGCGGACTTGCGCCTACCGGCGGGTATATTGCGGGAAAGCGTGAGCTGATTGAGCTTTGCGCATATCGTCTCACCTGTGTCGGTATAGGCAGAGAGTGCGGAGCGACAATGGAATTTAATCACAAGGCATACCAGGGATTTTTTATGGCTCCTCATGTCACGCTGCAGGCGCTGAAGGCTGCGGCGCTCTGCTCGGCGGTGTTTTCAAAGCTTGGTTTTGAAGCTGATCCGAAGCCGGATGAGGAGAGGCACGATATAATTCAGTCTGTAAAATTCAATGACAAGGATAAGATGACAGCATTTATTCAGGGCATACAAAAGGGCGCTCCGGTTGACAGCTTTGTTGTGCCTGAACCGTGGGACATGCCTGGCTATCAGGATCAGGTAATAATGGCGGCAGGGGCATTTATATCCGGCTCATCCATAGAGCTTTCGGCGGATGCGCCGCTGCGGGAGCCATATATTGCATATATGCAGGGCGGTCTGACTTACGAATCGGCAAAGCTAGGGATAATCGTTGCGGCTGAAAATGTTATTAAAATGTAATGATTGGGAAACATATATGTAATATATATGTGATATAATGAAATTGTATATGTAGAAAAATCACGAATAATATCGGATGATGAGGTAAATAAACTATATGAAATTTAATGTTAAGAAATATTTTCAGGTGCTCGGGATAACGCTGGGCGTGATATTCCTTGCCTTTATGGTTTGTATGGGGTTTGATTTTACAGGTCTTAGCGGAGGACCCGCAGGCGGCGGAACAGAAGGAACGGTTGCAGTGGAGAACAGCGGCACAATTAATGTGCTCGTAATGTGCACCGACGAGGACGGACTGCGCACAGACGCTATGATGCTTGCTTCGTATAATACAGAGGAAAATACGGTTAATCTGCTTTCGATACCGAGAGATATGAGAATGTTTGTCGGTAACCGTTATCAGAAGGTCAATGCTGCCCATGCTTATATGACTGACGGTGTAATAGGTGGCGCAACAGCCGCATGCGAGGCGGTAACGCGTTTAACAGGTGTACCGATTAATTTTTATATAGATTTTTCGTTTGACGGAGTTGCTCACGTTATTGATGAGCTGGGCCCTGTAAATTTCACAATTCCCGATATATACGGCGACGGTGTCGGAATGGTATATGATGACCCCGTACAGAGCCTTCATATAAATCTTCCGCCCGGAACATATGATCTTAACGGCGCGCAGGTTGTGCAGCTCCTCCGTTACAGAAAAGGTAATGCCGATCCTGTTACAGGCATAAGAAAGAGCTACGCAAACGGAGATGCTGACAGAATCAAGGTTCAGCAGGAATTTATTAAGGCTCTTGTCGATCAGAAGCTTAATCTTGCGCTTATACAGAAGATTCCCTCAATATTTACCGATATAAAGAATGAAATGGATACAAACCTTACGGTGAAGGATGTTCTGAGATATTCAAAGTATCTTAAGAATTTTACCTCTGCAGGTATCAGATCGGAGACTATTCCGGGTAATGATACCAATGAGTCTGCAAACGGTGATGTGTTTGTGCCGAATATGATTCAGCTGCAGGCGCTGGTTATGGAAATGTTCGGTACTGACGGCAACAATATGTGGTATGCCGACCCGAACACAGAGCCTGAGCTTTATGCGAGCGGTTATTATACAATCGGAGGATATGTTCGTTCAACTGACAGGGGGATACTTTCGAATTATAAGGTGTCCCAGCTCACAAATGACGAGCTTTGTCTGATACAGGGGATTGTACAGGATGCGCATACATCCGACGATGAATCGCAGGATTCATACTCAACCGAAACAGCAGGTGAGGATGAGGCTGACGGAGCGGTTTATGAGGAATAACGATATCGGCAATAAATTGTCTGTAATAGCTTATCCGCGCTGAATACAATCGCCCAAAATTGTACAAAATAACGATATGTTTGCATGATGCTTGACAAAATCAAGGATTTATGATATGATAACTGTGTTTGGAATAGTGGGATCTCTGAAGCTGTTTTGAACAGTTACAGAGGCTGATTCTGAGAGTGCGTGGCATACGCACTCTTTAATTATGTAAAAGAAATAGAGCTGCAGTTGGGCTATAGTGGTATATTACTGCGCTGCATAAGCGAGCTGCGGCTGCTTGCGGTAAAACAGTCGCGCAGTTATACCTTCCATGGTGTGATAGGTGAACTGTGAGGAAGTAGAGGAACATATGGCAGGTAAAGCAAGTAAAATCGAAGAAACAGCGCTGAAGCTCGGCGAAAAAATCGCGGAGGAGCAGGAGGTTTATATCGTTGATGTCGAATATGCAAAGAATGTTCTTTGTTATTATATAGACAGGGAAGGCGGAGTAGGCATTGATGAGTGTGAGGCATTTTCAAGAGCCGTTGAGCTTGCCCTTGACGAGAAGGACCCGATAGAAGGTGAGTATTCACTGGAGGTTTCATCGCCGGGAGTTGACAGAAAGCTTAAAAAGGAGCGAGAGTTCCTGTATTATACCGGACGCGAGGTAGAGGTTAAGCTTTATGCGGCCCGGGACGGTGTTAAGGAATATGAAGGTGTGCTGAAGGGCTATCATGATAAAACGGCAGTTATTGAAACGGCAGCCGGAGAGATTGAGCAGCCGATTAAGGATGCTGTTTACATTAGATTAAAATTTGTTTTTTAATTGGTGAAAGGAGTTCGAGACATAAAAATGAATGACTTGTTGGAAGCAATAAAGGACTTATGCGAGGAACGCGGACTGGACGAGAATGTTATAATTGAGGCTCTTGAGGCCGCATTGGTTGCCGCATATAAAAAGAATTATTATATCGGTAAGAGTGATGTGCCGAATGTGCTTGTTTCGATAGACAGAGAAACGGGCGAAATTCATGTATATGCAAAGAAAACAGTTGTTGAGCTTGTATATGATGATGTTCAGGAAATTTCACTTGAGGATGCAAGAAAGATTTCGGGTAATTACCAGATAGATGATATTGTAAATGTTGAGGTTACGCCGAAGAATTTCGGAAGAATAAGCGCTATGACAGCAAAGCAGGTTGTCAAGCAGAGGATCCACGAGGCGGAGCGCGGCATAATATACAGTGATCATGCGGAGCGTTCAATCGGCAATGTAACGGGTACGGTAATCCTTGCGGATGAGGATAAGGTATACGTTGAGGTTGAGCAGTATGACCAGACAGAGGCATATCTCCCCAAGAAGGAGCAGCCGGCGGGCGAGACATATAAGCCGGGAGATGTGCTCCGTTTCTATGTAAGTGATATTAAGTCGGACGCAAAAAGCACAACGCTTATCCTTTCAAGAACGCATCCGGGACTTGTAAAGAAGCTGTTTGAGAAGGAAGTACCGGAAATTGCAGAGGGTATTGTTGAGATTAAGGGAATCGCGCGCGAGGGCGGTTCAAGAACAAAGATTGCCGTATACTCAAATGACCCTGACGTAGACGCGCAGGGCGCCTGCATAGGCCCGAAGGGGATGCGTGTACAGGCAATAAATGATGAGCTTAAGAATGAGAAAATTGATATTATAAAGTGGAGCGAGGATCCGGCGGAGTTCATAACAGCGGCGCTTTCGCCGTCAAAGGTTCTCTCATGCATAATCAATGATAATGAGAAGAGCGCAAAGGTAACCGTTCCCGAGTATCAGCTTTCACTTGCGATAGGCAAGGCGGGTCAGAACGTAAGGCTTGCTGCAAAGCTCACAGGCTGGAAGATAGATATCAGCGCGGGAGAATAAGCAATAGTTGTTTCTCATATTAAGGACTTTAGCGAAACAGAAAAGGTGATAGTATGGCGCATATACCGCTGAGAATGTGTGTTGTATGCAGGACGCGCCGTCCTGCTTCGGAGCTTATGCGTGTTGTGGTTGATAAAGAATCACAGACTGTTATTCCGGACATACATAAAAAAAGCGAGGGACGCGGCGCATATATATGCCGCGACTCCGAATGTATAAAGAAAGCGGAAAAAAGACGCAGCTTTGAGAGGCATCTTCAATGCGCGGCAGCAGAGGAGCTGTACAGACAACTGGAGGATATGATTTGAATAAAGTATTTGGAATGCTCGGGCTGGCAAAGCGGGCAGGAAAGGTTTCAACCGGAGCCTTTGTATGCGGGAATATGATAAAATCCCGCAAGGCAAAGCTTGTGCTTCTTGCAGGGGATGCAGCGCCGAACACGAAAAAAGCTATCAGAAATTCCTGTAAGTATTATAACGTAAAATTAATTGAAATATCCGACATGGAAAGTCTGGGGCATGCAACAGGCGGCGGAGAAAGAGCAGTCGTTTCAGTGAATGACGAAAATTTCGCTAAAGCGATTTCAGATAAATATATCTTATGCGAGACAGAGAAAGGGTGATGTGGTATGGCAGATACATCAACAACTAAACTTGGAGAATTAACAAAAAAGTTCAAGGCTGTGAATAAGGAGGTCATAACAAAGCTTGCCGATTACGGTGAGCATGTTAAGAGCGCGACGAGTAACATTTCCGAAGAACAGGCGGCTTTGGTTGTGGATATACTTACTCAGGGTACACAGTTCACCTTACAGGAAGTAGACGGAATGAGAGCCGATGCAAGCAAGGCAGTTGCTGAAAAGGCAGAAGCTGAAAGAAAGGCTGCTGAGGAAAAGGCAAAGGCAGAGGAAGAAGCGCGCAAGGCTGCCGAAAAAGCAAAGGCTGAGGCAAGGAAGGCCGCCCGTGAGGCTGCCGAGGCAGAGGCAAGAGCAAAGAAAAAGGCAGAGGAGAAGGCAAAGAAGGATAAGCAGAAGAAGCACCATAATCAGGCTAAAAAGCAGGCAGGTGTAAGAGTTGATCTTTCAAACGTTGACCGCAGCGATACCTCGGAGGAATATATTATAAAGAGCGAAAAGAAGAGCCGTACAGTGGATACAAGAACATCCAATGTCGATCTTGATAAGCTTGAAAAGAGTGAACGTCTTTCAAAATACGATGACGAGGGTATGGGAAGACGTGAAAAGGGAAAGAATAAGAAGAACGAGCGCAAGGGCGATAAGAAGGGTCAGAAGCCTAATTTCAAGGATAAGCGCGATAATAAGCGTGACAAGAAGGTCAATAAGCCCAAGCCGAAGGTAATTACAGAAATCGAAGTACCCGAGGCAATCACAGTCGGCGATTTTGCTCAGAGAATGGGCAAGAGCGCCGCGGAGGTTGTAAAGAAGCTCATGCTTCTCGGAGTAATCGCAACAGTAAACCAGTCGATCGACTATGATACCGCGGAGCTTATTGCGGGTGAGTTCGGCATAACGGTTAAGCCGGAGATCGTTCTCTCAAAGGAAGACCGTCTCTTCATGGATATTGATGAAGAGGATAAAGAGGAGGAGCTTGTAGAGCGTCCGCCGGTAGTTGTAGTTATGGGTCACGTTGACCATGGTAAGACATCACTGCTTGACGCGATCCGTCACACAAGCGTAACCTCAACAGAGGCAGGCGGCATCACGCAGCACATCGGCGCCTACAGCGTTACGCTCAATGACAGAGTAATCACGTTCCTTGACACACCGGGTCATGAGGCGTTCACAACAATGCGCGCCCGCGGCGCACAGGTAACGGATGTCGCGATACTTGTGGTTGCCGCAGACGACGGCATCATGCCGCAGACTGTTGAGGCAATTAACCATGCAAAAGCGGCAAACGTAGATATAATAGTAGCGATCAATAAAGTTGATAAGGAAAATGCCAACGTAGAGCGCGTTAAGCAGAACCTCATGGAATACGGTCTTGTTCCCGAGGAATGGGGCGGCGATACGATCTGTGTTGAAATAAGCGCTAAGTATAAGCAGAATATAGACGGCCTTCTTGAAATGGTACTTCTTGTGGCGGACATGAAGGAGCTTAAGGCTAACCCGTCGAGACTTGCAAAGGGTACCGTAATTGAAGCGCGCGTAGATAAGGGTAAGGGACCTGTTGCAACGGTTCTTGTACAGAACGGTACATTAAGACAGGGTGACATAATTATTGCCGGAACCTCGGTCGGACACGTAAGAGCAATGACAAACGACAAGGGCAGACGTGTTAAGGAAGCCGGCCCGTCAACTCCGGTTGAGATACAGGGTCTTAACGAGGCTCCTGCGGGCGGAGACGAGATATTCGTTGTTAAGGACGAGAAGCTTGCCCGTGACGTTGCGGAGCAGAGAAAGCAGGAGGCGCAGGAAAAGCAGTTCAATTCAGTTGTCAAGGTATCACTTGACAATCTGTTCAGCCAGATTGACGAGGGCAACATGAAGGAGCTGCCGATTATCGTCAAGGCGGACGTTCAGGGCTCGGTTGAGGCGGTTAAGCAGAGTCTTGAAAAGCTTTCAAACGATGAAGTAAGAGTTAAGGTTATTCACGGCGGGGTCGGCGCCGTAAACGAGTCGGATGTAATGCTTGCGAACGCGTCAAACGCAATTATTGTAGGCTTCAATGTGCGTCCTGATGCCGGCGCTGTTGCAATGAGCGCACAGATCGATGTTGATATAAGACTTTACAGAGTTATCTATCAGGCGATTGAGGAAATAGAGGCTGCCATGAAGGGTATGCTTGATCCTGAGTTCAAGGAGGTTGTACTCGGCTACGCAGAGGTTCGCCAGACCTTCCGTGTTCCTAATGTCGGTCTTATAGCAGGCACCTATGTAACACAGGGCAAGATTACAAGAAGCGCGTCTGTAAGAGTTGTGCGTGACGGTATAATTATTCATGAGGGCAAGGTATCCTCGCTCAAGCGCTTTAAGGACGACGCTAAGGAGGTTACCGAAAAGTTCGAGTGCGGTCTCGGTATCGAGAACTTTAACGATATCAAGGAAGGCGATACTATAGAATGCTTTGAAATGCAGGAGATAGAGCGCTGAAAAAATTCTCGTTGCATCTCGCGCGGCTAAGCTCGCTTATGTACACAAAGTACACCACGCTTACTTAGCTGCACGACCTGCTTAGAGCATTTTTCCAACGGTATAGGAGATTGTAGATGGCAAGAATTGACAAAATAAACGGTGAGGTAATGCGTGAGCTTGCGGCGGTTATCCGCGAGCTTAAGGATTCGCGTATCCCGCTCATGACAAGCGTTGTTGCGGTTCATGTAACCAATGACCTGCGGTATGCAAAGGCATATATTTCGGTCATGGGTGATGAGAACACAAAGAAGAAGGCAATGGAGGGACTTAACTCCGCTGCCGGCTTCATACGCCGTCAGATAGGCAAGCGTGTTGACCTCAGATATACACCGGAGTTTATCTTTGAGCTGGATAATTCAATTGAGCATGGCTCACACATAGATAAGCTTCTTAAAAACATTAAATAATTCATAAAAGGGAGAGGTTGTTTCGTTAGACGGAACGTTTCTCCTTATTTTTTACCCCATAAAGTTGATAAATATTTATCAAATCTATTATTTGCTATTGAAAAGCTTAGTAAAATGTGCTAAAATAAACATATATAAATATTTTACGAAAGGTGGAATAGAAAATGATATATAAAGAAATAGACAGACTTGTTTCTTATGGCATTCTCACCGGGCTTATAGATGAGAGCGACAGCATCTATGTTCGAAACAGACTGCTCACAAAGCTTGGGCTTGATGCTTATGAGGAAACAGACACAAAATGCAATGCGATAGAAGAGCTTGATGATATTCTTAAGAATATCACCGATTATGCGGTTTCAAAGGGTATGCTTGAAAATGACAGTGTTGTTTACAGAGATATATTTGACACTGAGATTATGGATACACTTACGCCGTATCCGTCAACGGTGATAAATGAATTTAACACACGTTATGAAAAATCGTCAAAGGAGGCTACAGATTATTTTTACAAGCTTTCTTGTGATACAAACTACATAAGACGCGGAAGAATTAAGAAGGACGTTAAGTGGACTGTCGATTCTGAGTACGGAGAGATTGAAATCACAATCAACCGTTCAAAGCCGGAAAAGGATCCGAAGGCTATCGCGGCGGCAAAGCTGCAGAAGCAGTCGTCATATCCGAAGTGCCAGCTTTGTGTAGAAAACGAGGGCTATGGCGGCAGAGTAAATCATCCGGCGCGCCAGAATCACAGAATTATTCCGATAGATATATGCGGCAGCAAATGGGGCTTCCAGTACTCGCCGTATGTATATTATAACGAGCACTGCATTGTGTTCAACAGTGAGCATGTACCTATGGTTATTGACAAGAGCGCGTTTGCAAAGCTGCTTGACTTTATTACGCGCTTTAACCATTACATAATCGGTTCAAATGCAGATCTTCCGATTGTAGGCGGTTCAATTCTCACGCATGAGCATTTCCAGGGCGGTAATCATATATTTGCAATGCACCGCGCAAAGAGTGAGAAGTTCTATACAATCGCGGGCTTTGAGGATATCGAGGTAAGCAGACTCACATGGCCGATGTCTGTGCTGCGTCTGAGAAGCGATAATACGGAAAGGCTTGTTGAGCTTGCCGATAAAATTCTTACCGGCTGGAGAGCGTATACCGATGAGAACGCGTTCATATATGCCGAAACCGATGGTGAGCCGCACAATACAATAACCCCGATTGCAAGTATGGCGGACGGCAAATATGTTCTTGATCTTGTACTCAGAAACAATATTACCACGGAGGAAAATCCTCTCGGAGTATATCATCCGCACGCGGAGCTTCATCATATTAAAAAGGAAAATATCGGTCTTATTGAGGTTATGGGTCTTGCGGTTCTTCCGTCGCGTCTTGTTGAAGAGCTTGACGCGGTTGCGGATGCAATTATAAACGGAAAGGACCTTGAGGCTGATGAAAAGACAGCATCACACGCGGAGTGGGCAAAGAACACTGTAATTCCCAATCATCCTGAAATAAATAAGGATAATATTATGGATATCCTTAAGGAAGAGGTGGGCAAGGTGTTTGTTACTGTCCTTGAGCATGCGGGTGTTTATAAGAGAAATGATGCCGGAATGGCAGCCTTTGATAAATTTGTTGCACAGCTATAATATGAGTTTCAGCGGCATTTGTTCGCGGATGCCGCTTTTTACTGTATATTTATTTGTTATATCCCCTGAGTTTTAAGGTGAGTTTAAGGATTCTATAGTAAAATAGGCTTAAGAGGTGAACAGGCAATGGCAATCGAGGTTTTTAACAGATATGAGCATAAGTATCTTATAAATAAAGAAACTTATAAAAAGGTTTTAAATGTCATGGACAAGCATATGGAGCTTGATGAGCATAATCCTGGGCACGAGCCGTATACAATTGCAAATATTTATTATGATACAGATGATAATCTGTTGATACGCAAGTCTCTGGAGAAGCCGGTATACAAGGAAAAACTGAGACTGCGTTCTTACGGAGTGCCGGATGAGGATGCAAAGGTATTTCTTGAAATCAAGAAGAAGGTCAACGGTATAGTAAATAAGAGGAGAACAACCCTTTCGCTGGAAGAGGCATATAATTTCACGCGAACGGGAGCAGCGCCGGAGCTGAAGCCATATATGAATAAGCAGGTGCTGAATGAGATTACATATTTTCTGCAGCTGTATGATTTACGGCCGAAGCTGTATCTTGCATATGACAGGGTTGCGTATTTTGAAAAAGACAATCCGGATTTGAGAATTTCATTTGATACAAACATCAGGTCAAGACGCTATGACCTGCATCTTGAAGACGGTGATTACGGCGAGCAGCTGCTTGAGCCGGATACATATCTTATGGAAATAAAAACAGGTCTTGCAAAGCCTCTGTGGCTTACGGAAATGCTGACAGAGCTTGATATAAAGCGCATGAGCTTTTCGAAATACGGAACAGAATATAAGCATACAATTAACTCAACAGATGAACGCAAAATCCCATGCAATGCCTGAGCGCTGCATGGGATTTTGCTGGAAAATTTAGGAGATTTCCAAAACGGTATGACAAATGTATGATATGTCAATCAACATTGCCTCCGTTCAAATAAGTATTGAGAATAGTCTGGGGATTGTCATAATGGAAACTTATTAAATTCCCGATTTCAGATCCTTCAGCTTTGCTGTAAGGTTAGCCATTCTTTCCTCAAGCGTGCTGCCTGAGGCGATTGCTTTTACTATAGCGCTTCCTACGATTGCTCCGTCACAGTAGGAGGAAAGCTCGCGCACCTGCTCGCCGTTGGAGATACCGAAGCCGACACATGCCGGACAGGCTGCGTGCTTGTTTACTATTCCGAAGAACTCGCCGAAGTTTGTCTCAAATGACGCTTTTTCACCTGTAACACCGAGTGATGATACGCAGTAGAGGAAGCCCTTTGCCGCCTTTGCGATCTTTTCAACTCTGTCCCGCGATGTGGGCGATACGAGGAATATCTGGTATACGCCGTACTTTTCAACATATTCAGCGATTTCATCGCTTTCCTCATATGGGAGATCAGGGATAATAAGACCGTCAATTCCAACCTCCGCGCATTTTTTGAAGAATGCGTCAAGTCCGTACTGGAGAACCACGTTATAATAAAGAAGGAATACCATAGGAACCTTGATTTCCTTGCGTATATCGGCAACCATATCAAATACAACGTGAATATCCGTACCGCCCGCAAGCGCGCGCTCGTCCGCGTCCTGTATGGTTACGCCGTCAGCGGAGGGGTCCGAGAACGGAACGCCAAGCTCTATAAGGTCAACGCCTTCACGCTCCATTGTCCTGATTGCTTCCTTGCTCGTTTCTATATCCGGGTCGCCTACCGTAAGAAATGTGATAAGCGCCTTTCTTCCGCTCTCTTTAAGAGCGGCAAAGTGTTCGTCTATTCTGTTCATATATATAAATCCTTTCAAAATTATTCGCTGTATCTGAGTTTATCAACCGCCGCTTTTACGTCAGCCTCGCGCATGAAAGCCTCTCCTATGAGCGCCGCGTCAAAATCAAGCGACTGCAGATACTCATAGTCCTTATGTGAGCGTATCGCCGATTCGGCAACCTTAACCTTGCCGTCGGGGATAAGCGGAAGAAGTCTGCCGCAGGTTGTGATGTCCTCCTCAAAGGTCTGGAGATTTCTGTTGTTTACACCGATAATCGTACCGTATTCAAGGGCGCGCCTGACCTCCTCCTCATTGTGGGTTTCAACAAGAACATCAAGACCAAGCTCATCGGCGGTTTTGTGGAACTGCTTGAACTCTGCGTCTGTAAGCGCCGCCATGATAAGCAGTATCGCGTCAGCGCCCGCAAGCTTTGCCTCGTAAATCATGTATTCATCTACAGTGAAGTCCTTGCGCAGCACCGGTATGTCGTATTCCCTTGTGATTGCCCGGACAAAGCTCAAATCACCCTTGAAGTATTCCGGCTCTGTGAGAATTGACATTGCCTGTATGCCGCTTTTGCTGTATTCTGCCGCGATCCTGATCGGATCAAAATCGGGGCGGATCAGACCCTTTGAGGGTGACGCTTTCTTGATTTCGGCTATGATCGAAACTCCGTCATAGTCCGTAAGGGCTTTTTTAAAGCGCGGCGGTTTTAATTCTGTTTTATCAAGCTCTCGTATCAGCTGCGCCGGAGATTTTTCCGATTTTGCAGCTTCAACGCGCTTTTTTGTCGATTCAATTAATTTATCAAGTATCATATCAAGCAAATTCCTGTGTCTTTTTAACAAGCTTATCGACCATTGCAAGAGCCTTGCCCGAATCGATCATTTCCGCCGCAAGCTTAACGCCGTCTGCGATTGAATCAGCCTTGCCGCCTATGTACATGCCGCAGCCCGCATTGAGAAGAATTATGTTTCTTCTTGCTCCCTGCTCACCCTTGAAGATACTGAGCGCAATTTCAGCGTTCTCCGCGCCTGTGCCGCCTTTAATATCTTCAATTGTGCCGTATTCCATGCCGTAGTCATGCGGATCGATTTCATATTCGAGAATTTCGCCGTCTTTGATTTCGCTTACAAAGGTCTTGCCCGTGATTGTTACCTCGTCCATGCCGTCCGAACCGTTCACGATAAGAGCCTTTGTCGCTCCCATGTTCTTCATGCAGTATGCGAAAATTCTCGCGGTATCACGGCTGAATACGCCTATAAGCTGATGCTTTGCGTTTGACGGGTTTGAGAGAGGTCCGAGCATATTGAAGATTGTTCTGATGCCCAGCTCACGTCTTACACCCGCGACATTTTTCATTGCACCGTAGAACTTCTGCGCATTCATAAAGCCGAAGCCCACATCGTTAATGCACTCCAGAACCTGCTCCGGTGAGAGCATGATGTTTACTCCGAGCGCCTCAAGCAGATCTGCCGCGCCGCTCTTTGAGGACGCCGCGCGGTTGCCGTGCTTTGCAAGCTTAACGCCTGCCGCCGCGCACACGAACATTGAGGTTGTCGAAATGTTAAAGCTGTTTGTACCGTCGCCGCCTGTTCCGACAAAATCTATGTAGTCGCCCCCCGGCGCTATCTGTGCGCCCTGTTCCTTCATTGCCATACATGATGCCACGATCTCGTCAACTGTCTCACCCTTAATGCGCAGCGCGGTAAGATATGACGCTTTCTGGGCGTCTGTTGCCTCGCCAGTGAGCATCAGCGTCATTGCCCGTCCCGCTTCTTCTTTTGTCAAATCCTTGCCGTCAACTAATTTTGCTATTATATCCTTCATTATATTATCCTTTCCGTCGGCGGAGCTCCTCCTCCGGCTGTATAATACTATATTTATCTACATTATATTATATCACACAATACCGGATTTGTAAATCATTTTATTTGAGAAAATTGACATTAGTATGAATATATTTTATGATTTTCGGAGAATACAAAAGAAAAGGAGTTGTTAGCTATGAAGATAACAGATAAGTTAATAAAAGAGTATGAGGAGTATATCACAAATGAAGAAAAATCGCAGGCGACCGTAAAAAAATATGTTCATGATGTTGAAGCGCTGGCGGAGTGGCTTGGCGGAAGGGATGCCGATAAGGAGCTGATGCTGGAGTACAAGGGACATTTGCGTGAATTATACGCGCCCGCAAGCGTCAATGCCGCGGTATCGTCGCTAAACAGCTTTTTCACCTGCTGCGGCGCGCAGGAGCTGAAGCTGAAAACAATAAAGATACAGCGTCAGATTTTTGCAAGCAGCTCAAAGGAACTGAAAAAGAACGAATATGTAAGGCTGCTCAAAGCAGCAAAGAAGAATGGCGACAGGCGGCTTTACCTTATCATGCAGACAATATTTGTAACCGGAATAAGAATATCAGAGCTGAGATTTATAACGGCGGAGGCGGTAATGAGCGGAACCGCGGTTATAGACTGCAAGGGCAAGCTGCGCAAGGTATTTATTCCGAAGGATATGTGCAATATACTGAAAAAGTATATAAAGGATATGGGAATAAAAAGCGGCAGTATATTCATAACGCGGAACGGCAATCCCATGGACCGCTCAAATATAAGCAAGGCAATGAAGAGAATAGCGGAGCTTGCAAAGGTCGTTAAGGAAAAGGTGTTCCCGCACAATCTGAGACATCTGTTTGCAAGGACATATTATTCGGCATATAAGGATATTGTAAGGCTTGCCGATATTTTAGGTCATTCAAGCGTGAATACAACAAGGATATATACAAGGGAAAGCGGCGAAGTCCACCGTAAACAACTGGAGAGCCTTAATCTGATTTACTGCTGAAAAATACTACATAATCAATATTATGAGGTAAATTATTGTTTACCTCCCGTTCTTGTCCCCCTTT
>JBJEIW010000261.1:0-5005 GCA_051877435.1 Candidatus Ornithomonoglobus sp. | reverse complement strand
TATGGGAGATGAATAAAGCTGCTTGTCGAGGTCCGGTTACTGCGGCACTTTGCATAGAGGCTGAAGCTGACGGAAAAATCTTTGAGCTTGAAGCGGACGAAAACTTTAAAACTTATCCGTCACCGATAACGTTTGACGATTTGCGCATGGGATGCAGATATGACGCGCGGTTTGAGATTGATAATTGGTGCGGTAGGCTTTTTGATGATTCGTCATGGGATTTTGTGAAAAAGGAAACAGCACCGAGAGGTGAGGCAAGGCTGTGCAAAGCCGATCCTATAACAGTAACAAAAACAATTTTGCCGATTGATGTCAAGCGTTATGACAGCTTGCCGTTTGCCTATGAAACAAATGCACCCGATTCAAAGCCTATTGATGGGTGTGTAAGAGATAACGTTTATGTGTTCGATTTCGGCGTAAATGCGGCAGGCGTAACAAAGCTTAAAATAAACGGCAAGAGAGGACAGAAAATAGTTGTTCGTCACGGTGAATATAATTGTGGAAATAAATTTTCGGTAAATTCAATCGGTTTTTTTAGAGATAAAGAAACCATAATGCATTATACCGATTATAATCAGGTAGACGTGTATATATGTAAAGGCGGGGAAGAAGAATTTATTCCGAAATTCAAATATGACGGCTTCAGATATGCTTATGTTGAAGGCCTGGAACCAGAACAGCTCAGAGAGGATACTTTGACATATCTCGTTATGAATGCCGACATAAGGTCAAGAGCAGAGTTTGAATGCTCGGATGATGTGCTGAATAAATTGCAGGAATGCACACGCCGTTCCGATCTGGCAAACTTCTATTATTTCCCCACCGATTGCCCGCATCGAGAGAAAAACGGGTGGACAGGTGACGCGTCCATGTCGGCAGAGCATATGTTGCTTAATCTGACGGTTGAAAAAAATCTTAAGGAATGGCTGTTCAGCATAAGAAAAGCGCAGAATACAGATGGGGCATTGCCCGGAATAGTTCCAACAGGCGGCTGGGGCTTTGAATGGGGCAACGGCCCGGCATGGGACAGCGTATGTGTAAATCTGCCGTATTATATATATAAATATACCGGAGATACATCGGTTATTGAAGAAAATGTTTCTTTGATAATGCGATACCTTTGTTATATAGCGTCAAGATGTGATGAGCGCGGACTTATCACTGTAGGCTTGGGCGATTGGGTAGATCCCTTTGAGGCGGAAAACGGGCATATTGCGTCACCGCTGGAGCTTACGGACAGCGTTACGATTTATGACATGGCAAAAAAGGCTGAATATTTGTTTAAAAAGATTGGCAGAAATAATGAAAGTGAATATGCCGCAAGGCTTGCAAAAGAGCTGCGTTCGGCTATAAGAGAGCATTTAATTGATAAAAACACTATGACTGCGGCAGGGGATTGTCAGACCTCACAGGCATTTATGCTTGAAGCAGGGATATTTAATAATGATGAGCGTGAGAAAGCACAGAGAAGGCTTGTTGATATAATACATCGTGACGGTGATATAAACGCGTGCGGTATGATAGGACTTAGGCATATATTCCATGCTTTGACATCAGCTGGAGAAAGCGAGCTTGCATATAAGATTATTACCGGCAAAAGCAGAACCTGTTACGGTTACTGGATAGAAAACGGTGCAACCGCCTTGTGGGAGGATTTTAGGGATAAGGATGCTCGGTGTCCGGATTCGAAAAATCATCATTTCCTAGGTGATATAAGTAGCTGGTTTATACAAGAGATTGCAGGACTAAAGCCGAATCCAAATGTGGACGATATAAGATATTTTGAGATTTCACCGCATTTTATAGATGAACTTGATTATGTAAAAGCGAGTTATGAGTCACCATTCGGCAGAGTCAGTGTTATGTGGCAGAGAAACGAACACAATATAAAACTTGATATCTCTATGCCCGAGGGTACATACGGAAAAGCTGTTTTACCGAAAGGATACTGTTTTGAAAACAGCGATAATTCTGTAGATTTAAGCGGAGATCGGTTTAATTTTACTGTAAAAGACGACAGCGCAAAATAATGGTTGCAGCTGTGGATAAAGAAGTAACAAAAAATGTCGGAGAATGAGATGATTGACGGAGGGTTGAAAATATGATTAATTTTAAAAACACATCAAACAAAATGGTGGATGAAGAAACGATGGTTCGCATTTATAATGAACTGAAAACACCGCATAAGGTTGGCCCGGTAATTAAGCGTGATGGATATCTGGTGGACAGTCCAACCGTATTTAGACACAATGATAAATGGTATATGTATTATATCAGGTTTATAAAAACAAATGTGTCGGGATATGAAACTGTCTTGGCTGAAAGTGACGATTTGATTAACTGGACAGATGTAGGCTGTATTTTTAAAAGAAATGACGAAAATCATTGGGACAGCAGGCAATGTGCCGGTTACGGCGCATTTCCCGACATAAATTTCGGAGGCACCAATGAACTTGAAAAAACAAACGATAAATACTATATGGCATATCTCGGAGGTAATCTGGACGGATACGAAACAGATCCTTTGAGCATGGGATTGGCTTGTTCTGATAATCCCGTTGATGTAAACGGATTTAATCGGTTTGAAAAGCCTATTTTGTCGCCTTTTGACGACGATGTGAGAGAACGCGAGAGCTTAACGATTTATAAAGGCTATTTGTTTCGGGATGAAGCTATGACTACGGGATACAAATATGTAAATGCGTATAATGCAAAGCCTAATGATAACCGTGAGGTTATTTATTTGGCGGTTTCAAATGACGGAGAGAATTGGGAACGCTACGGAGATAAACCCATCATTAATGATGAACAATTCAGAATAATCGGAGATCCGCAAATAGTGAAGATAGATGATGTCTATGTGATGCTTTATTACGTCTTCAAAGGAGATACTACATATAATACTTTTGCTTGTTCATACGATTTACAGCATTGGACAAGATGGGGTGGAGAACCGCTGATACAACCGCAGTTTGATTATGAAAATGTATATGCTCACAAGAACTATGTTATAAAGCATAATGGTGTAGTATATCATTATTACTGCGCTGTAAATGACAAAGGTGAAAGAACCATTGCTCTTGCAATATCGCATAAATAATGATATTGGATTTGCTGCTATATGGATGAACCCATGTTTCGCATCATAATTTGCGGATGGGGAATATGACATTGAAGATTATCATACTGTTTCTCCACTGTATGGTTTAAAGACTCTATAAAACCGGAACAAGAATACAGCGGCCGGATAAATTTAGACAAACTCAGTTTGTGAGGAATTAAATGGTAGAATGGTTATGGCAATATAATAAAAAGATAATAAGTTTATTTGTATAATGATGAAATGAGCTATAAAACCAAATAATATAAAAGTATAGGCTCTTCACCTCAGAATATACGGTATTCCCTCTTAACTATGCAGCTATCTCTTGGATATTTTTCTCTCCCTCTCCAAACCGTGTATTCTGTGATGAGAAATCTGCTAAAAACTTGGCTCAAAATGCTTGTCTGCGCTCTCGGCTATCAGAACTCCGCGTAGGCGATGGGTGGGTATCCAAACGGATATATAGCGTAATTTAAAGGAGCTTAAGGAAAACGGAATAAAGACAGCAATCGGCTCATCAAGCAAAAATACTCCGGCAATACTTGAACGCATTGGACTTAAGGATTATTTTGACACAGTTTCGGACGGCAACAATATTACTAATTCAAAGCCTGATCCTGAGGTGTTTGTAAAGGCTGCGGATATGCTTGGCATAGAATACGGCAGATGTCTTGTTATTGAGGATGCGGATTCAGGTATAGAGGCAGGAAAAGCTGCAGGAATGACAACACTTGCAGTAGGCGGTGCAAAGGGCGGAGATTATTCATTTAAGGATCTGTCAAACGGAAAAGTCTGTGACATAAACAACTGAAAAATCTGTAAGAAAAGACGGCGTAATCGGATATGGATGAAAATATACAGTTCAATACATCGGAAGGAAACGCAATATTTCCAATGTATTGTGGTGATGTATGAGTTTGACGGATGTCAATTCAGATGTCGTACTGCGCTGGGTGTGTGACCTGTATATTTTTTAAATATACGGGCAAAGTAGTTTGAGTCGGAAAAACCGCAGCAATATGCCACCTCTGTGACAGTCATTGAGGTTTCCGATAACAATGCGGCAGCTTTTTTGATGCGTATTGAATTCAAATATTCCTTTGCTGTTTTTTCTGTAATCTCTTTAAAAATATGACAAAAATGCCCCTCGCTTATGTGCACAATATCTGCCAGCTCGGAGGTGGTAATATTATCAACGTAATTTTCGTTAATATATTTTATCGCTTTATTAACCTTGTCAAGTTTTTCAAAGTGCTGCCGGTATGATGGTTCGGTAAACACCTTCGTGCTGTAATGCCTGAGTAGATAGGATACAAGCAAATATGTATATCCCTTTAAAGAAAGAGAGGTTACCGAATCCTGTTCTCTGAATTCCGAAAATATTTTTGTTACAAGCTCCGTAATTATTTTATCACAAATCATAATGTTGAATGTAACGCGATTGTTCTCAAAGAAAGACGGAGGAAGTATTATGCAGCCGCGGTCACAGCTTCCTCCCAGTCCCTCGTGAAGCTCGTTTCCGTTTACTATGACACAGTCATTTGCTTTCAGTTTCATAATCTTATCTCCGCATCTTATTTCTGCTGTACCGTTGAAAATAAAATGAATCTCCGTATGCTCATGCCAATGCAGCGGAAAAACAAATGAGTCCTTTTCAAATTCTAACAGCCTTATCGGAAATTCATCTACCGGAATTTTTTCATATAATTTTATATCATTCATATACTTACCTCAAATTTGTGCTATATATTCGTAAAAAAAATATAGTCAATATTATATATTTATTATATACTAAAAGTACAATAAAGTCAATAAAAGGAGGAGTTTTTATGGAAAACTCAAAAACATTAGTTACTATTCAGCTATCAGCACCAAAACAAGACCTGTTACGCTGTAACAAGT
>JBJEIW010000260.1:0-22711 GCA_051877435.1 Candidatus Ornithomonoglobus sp. | reverse complement strand
AAAGGTCTTTGTGTATACCGTATCGCCGTTCTTTACCGTTGCGGTAAGTGTCGCCGGCTTGTCTGCCTCGCCTGCGGCGGGACCTGTTATTGTATTGCCGGAAATAATGCTGCTGTCGGTGCTTTCCCATGTGATTGCACTGCCGTTATCTCCGACGGACGGAAGGGCTGTTCCGTCTGTAAGCTCGGTCGTGCCGAAGTCAAGCGAGATATAGTCCTTATACGCCGCGTCAGCCGTGAGCTTTTCGGCATAAATATTGTACATTGTCTTAATTTCCTCCGCTGTGCAGATTTTATTGTATATCTTTATTTCATCAATTGCGCCGCAGAAATATTTGTCTGCTGCCCAATGTGATTTGCCTATGTAGTTTGTTGTTTCCGTTATTCCCGTTACGGGTTTTGAACAGCTCTGCTCGCTTACAAGCTCACCGTTGCGGTAAAGCTGAACCTTGTCTGCCGTTCTTGTTACGGCGTAATGCTCCCATATGCCGGTGTTTGCATACGCTGTAACGTCCATCGTGTCCGATGCGCCGCCGACAACCGATTCAACGCGTCCTCCCGACGGGGAGTAGAAGAAGTTGTTTGCGGTATCAGCGCCGAAGTCGAAGAAGCGCGCCCAGCTCTGGACCGTGTCGGTCTTTACCCAGCCCATAACCGTCATGTTATCCGAAAGAATGCCGTTAGGAAGCTGCATATAGCCGTCCGTGCCGTTAAGCACAAGTCCGTTGCCGGATATGCCCTTTCCGCTCTCAACCGACGCGCCGCCGAAAAGCATTGAAGCCGTGTCCGATGGGTTTTCAAAATCATAGAACAATAACAGATTGTCCTCTTTGATTTTTGTTACGGTGAGCTTGTCCGCAAGCGGCTCCTGTGTGGCGCTGTCCCAGAGATACAGAGCTATTGTATCGCTGTCGGAGGCTTTAAGCGTAAGCTCCTCGCTGAGTGAGAAATTTGCTTTAAGCTCCTTCTCGTCCGATACCGACGCCGAAACAAGAGTGTTGGTATCATCATATGCCGCCGCATATACGCGCACTGTTTTATCCTCATCGGCATAGCTTACAGCTGTCGCCGAAACAGTCAGGGCGCCATCCCTTGAGAGTGTCTTTTCGCCGCTCAGAGCATAGTCTACGTCCGAGCCGGTTATTGTAATTGACCTTGACGCGCTGTCTGCTGTAATATTTACCGCGGCTGACGGCGCGGTAAATGCCGCGATTGTTTTATAATTGTCGCTGTTTGCTGTGATTGTTATATTGCAGCCCTTTGAAAGGGAGGATATATCAATCGAGCCGCCCGCGTAATAGACATTGGCTGTTGTGTCACCCGATAGGTGAAGTGTTCCTCCGTCTATGTACACATCCGTTGAGACGGGTGAGATTTCCGCCGCACTGTTCTCATTGTCCTTAAAGGTAACATCGTTTAAGGTCATGTTTGCCGTATTGTTGCAGTTTAACGCGTAACGGTTGGCGGTGGAGGTTTTGAAGTTCTGTATCGTGACGTTGTCAAATTTGACCGTTCCCGCCATGTACCAAAGAGCCGCATCGGTAAAGGTTCCCATGGATTTGCTTCCGTCAATCGTCATATCCGAGAACGTCCAGTTACCAGGGCGGTTCTGGTACAGAATCGCGTCGCCCCATTTTGAATTGCTCTTTGTCAGCGTGTGTCCGTTTCCACTGAGCGTTCCCGTGGTGGCGGTGTCATTAATTCCGGCATTTGCCGCCGCAATGTCCGCAGTCATTTCATAATCGCCGCCTATGGAGAGCGCGCTGATTAATCCGCTTTCATCCGATACAGACGCTGCCGCAAAAGCCGGTATAACGGGTAGTGCCGAGACTGTAACCGCCACCGCGCACAGCAGCGCTGTCAGTTTCTTTTTCATAATTTCGATTCCTTTCTGCTGTTTTGTTGACAAATTCTTATATATGTATTATAATCTTGATAAAGGGTAAAAACAATAGAAGATATTCGGATATATATGGAGGATTATCGTGAATGAGATAATTTTGTCAAACTCGTCAATGCCGGTTATAGAGGACTGCGGACTGCTTGCCGCATCGGAGCCGTTTTATCATATGGACAGAACCGCCGCTTTTAATGTTATTATATATGTAACGGACGGCGCGATTTATGTAACCGAGGACGGAGAGGATTATGAGGTAAATCCCGGCGAGCTGCTTTTTCTCAAAAGCGGGGTGCATCATTGGGGAAGGCGGGAAATAAGGAAGGGAACACGGTGGTATTACTTTCATTTTCGTGACGGGGCAGGCAGTGAAGGCCGGTTCAGAAGAGAAATTGCGCTGCCCAAAAAGCTCACAGGTCTTAAAAACAGCCGCGCGGAACGGCTGATTGCCGAATATATTGATTTTTTCTTTTCTGAAAATGATATGATGCCGTGGCTTGCCGGTTATAAGCTGTTTGAGCTGCTTACCGAGCTTGCGTACCGTGAAATTAAAAAGACAGCTCCCGAAAGTCTTGCGGACAGGCTGTGCGCATATTTGCAGGAGCATTACAGGGAGCCGTTTTCGGCGGCGGCGCTTGAAAAGGAATTTTTTCTCAGCTACAAGCATATGGCGGCTGTGTTCAAACGCGAAAGACAGATAACAATGCAGCAGTATCATACTAGGGTGAGAATGAACACCGCGTGCAGACTGCTGAAATCAACGCTCATGTCCGTGGGCGATGTTGCCGCGGAGGTGGGATATAAGGACGCGCTCTATTTCAGCCGCTGCTTCCGCGCGGCTCAGGGTGTAAGTCCGAGCGGATACAGGCGGAGCGGAGTGGTGTATTAAGCATAAAAAGAAACGCTGCACAAAGCTGACAGCGTTTCTTTTTCATACTATTAATATCCAAGCTCCTCGGGAACCATAACCAATGTTATTCTGCCGGGGAAGTAGTGGCAGCCGGTGACGATGCTTGTAACATTGCATACTCTCGCCTGTGTACGGCAGTTGCTGCATTTGATGCAGTCATCCGTCGCGCACGGCGTTTTGTGGGTTATGCGGCGTGCGTTCATCGGAGCGATCTTCTTCGCTCTCTTTATGCCCTCGTCAACATTATCAACAATTTTATTGACGCCCGCTACTATGATAACCTTTTTTGGCCCGAAAACGATCTGGCTTGTGCGGTTGCCGGTGCAGTCGATGTTTACGAGCGCGCCGTCCATTGTTACGGCGTTGGTGCTTGATACAAATACGTCGGCTGTGTAGCCCTCGCGGTACTTGTCAAGCATTTCTTCAAAGGATTTTGTATTATAGCGGTCAATAAAGTTATATTCCGGCTTTCTGATCTCGTCAAGGATACCGGTTTCATTAAGGGTGACGCTTCCGCCTACGGCGATGGTTGAGCCTTTCGGAATCATATCCATAA
The DNA here is from genome assembly GCA_051877435.1 of Candidatus Ornithomonoglobus sp. Classification (GTDB taxonomy): domain Bacteria; phylum Bacillota; class Clostridia; order UBA1381; family UBA1381; genus Ornithomonoglobus. Next base: position 19,349 of record JBJEIW010000260.1, on the reverse strand, counting down.
CAATTCTTCTTGCATCGTCCTTGTCCTTTGCCATAACGGCGCCGAAGTTGTTTTCCTTAAGTACCTCAATAAGATCGGCAATTCTTCTTTCATTTGCCCATTTCTGTGTTGCATCCATATGTGTATTCCTCCGTTCGCTGACCCGCGCAGGGGTAGGTTTATGTAAAAATCAAGTGCTATGAGTACCCATACGAGTCATATTTTGATATTTTAAGTATAACATACTTCATAAAAAAAATCTATAGTTTATTAAAAAAATATTTCATAAAAAGGTATTGAGTTATCATGCTTTTTGGTGTATAATATAAATATTAAAGCTTTTTAAGGAGAAAGAGCATATATGTTCGGTAACGATATTAGTATAGATTTGGGAACGGCAACGATGCTTGTCTACATAAAGGGCAAGGGTATTGTGCTTGACGAGCCGACGGTTATCGCAGTAGATACCGATAAGAACGAGGTTGTAGGCGTGGGCACCGAGGCGTTGGAGATGCTTGGCAGAACTCCGCCGAATATACAGGCGGTAAGACCACTTCACGATGGTGTGATTTCATATTATACACTTGCGCAGGAAATGATTCGCCGTCTGATTAAAAAGGCTCTGCACAGGGTGCCGGGAAGACCTAGGATTATGATGTGCGTCCCTTCGGGCATAACAGATGTTGAACAGCGCGCGGTTATTGAGGCGGCGCGTGAGGTGGGAGCAAGGGATATCTATATTATCGAGGAGCCTGTCGCCGCGGCTCTTGGCGCCGGAAGAGATATTTCACAGGCGCGGGGAACCATGGTTATAGATATAGGCGGAGGTACAACGGATATTGCTGTTATATCTCTCGGAGGCGTGGTATGCAGCCGTTCAATGAAGATTGCCGGAGATGAGTTTACCGAGGAAATTATACGATTTATGCGTAAGGAAATGAACCTTCATATCGGCCCGCGTACTGCAGAAATGCTTAAATGCACCGTAGGCGGAGTTGTAAAGCGGGACAAGGAGGTTGTCTGCACCGCAAAGGGAATCAGCGCCATTACCGGAATACCAAAGTCTGTCACCGTTTCGTCAAACGACTTATACAATATCTTTGAGGAGTTCGTTTATAATATAACCGAGAGGGCGAGAGAGGTGCTGGAGGAAACACCGCCGGAGCTTCACGGCGATATAATTCAGGACGGAATAATCCTGACCGGCGGCGGCGCGATGCTTTACGGACTTGACAGGAGAATTTCAGAGGCGATCGGCGTCGGGTGCTGTCTTGCAAATGACTTAATCCAATGCGTTGTCAAAGGCTCCGGAATTGCTCTGGAGCAAATCGACACTGTTACCGATCCTACACATGTATACCATAAAAAGGCTTATATTCATCAAGGCTAAAAAGTTAATGAAAAGGAGAAAACAAAATGGCAGAACCACTTATGAACAATATTGATATTCAGAGAATTTTACCGCACCGCTATCCGTTCCTTCTCGTGGACAAGATCGTCGAGCACGAGCCGGGAAAGAAGATCAAGGGAATTAAGAACGTAACGGTCAACGAGCCGTTCTTCCAGGGACATTTCCCTGGCAACCCGATCATGCCGGGTGTTCTTATCTGCGAGGCGCTTGCACAGGTCGGCGCGGTCATGCTTCTGGGCATGGAGGAGAACAGAGGTAAGCTTGGCGTGTTCACAGGAATAAATAACTTCAAGTTCAGAAAGCAGGTAGTTCCGGGCGATACTCTTGAGCTCAACGCGGAGCTTATCACATACCGCCACGGCATGGGCAAGGCAAACGTTGAGGCTCTCGTTGACGGCAAGACCGCCGCAAAGGGTGAGATCAGCTTTGCTGTAGTTGATAATAATGGCGTCTGATGAGGTTTTAGACGATCTGCAGAACGGATATTACATATGGCAGCGCAATGACGGCTTTAAGTTCGGTATTGACGCTGTCTTGCTGTCCGATTTTGCAAAATCCTGTACAGGACGTGTGATGGACTTATGCACGGGTACGGGAATAGTACCGCTGCTGCTTGCCGCAAAATCAAAGGCCCAGGAGATATGCGCCGTTGAAATTCAGCGGGAAATTGCGGATATGGCGCGGCGCAGCGTGGAATATAACGGATTAAATGACAAAATTCATATTGAGCGCGCAGATCTGAAGGATGCCCCCGGGCTGTTCGGCAGGGGCAGCTTTAACTGCGTTACGGTCAATCCGCCGTATATGAAGGCAGGCTCCGGTCTGATAAATGACGGCGATATGAAAACGATCTCGCGCCATGAGGTATGCTGCGCGCTTGATGATGTTATACGCGTTTCATCGGAGCTTCTTAAGCCGTTGGGCAAGCTGTTTATGGTGCATCGTCCGTCAAGGCTTGCGGATATTTTCTGCTGTATGCGTGAGTATAAAATTGAGCCTAAGCTGATAAGATTTGTCGCGCCTTACGCGGGGAAGGAGCCTAACCTCGTCCTTGTGCACGGTATAAAAAACGCGAAAAGCGATTTAAAGCTTTTGCCGCAGCTTATTGTATATAACGATGACGGCAGCTATTCAAAGGAGATTGATGAGATTTATGGCAGATGAAAAGGGTACGCTTTATTTGTGCGCCACACCTATAGGCAATCTTGGGGATGTGTCCTCAAGACTGCTTGAGATACTTGAATCGGTTGACCTTATTGCGGCTGAGGATACGCGCCAGACTCTGAAGCTTCTGAACCGTTTCGGAATAACAAAGGCTATGACAAGCTATCATGAGCACAACAAAAAAGCGAAGGGCGAATACCTAATTAAGCTTCTTATGGAAGGGAAAAGCATTGCGCAGGTATCCGACGCGGGAACGCCGGCTATTTCCGACCCCGGCGAGGACCTCGTTAAGCTCTGTATTGAAAACGGTATAACAGTTACTTCTATTCCGGGACCGGTAGCGGGAATCAATGCGCTTATTCTTTCGGGACTTTCAACAAGCCGCTATGCGTTTGAGGGCTTTTTGTCCGTAAATAAGCGCCACCGCCATGAGCATCTCGAAAGCGTTAAAAACGATACTCACACGCTGATTTTTTATGAGGCTCCGCATAAGCTGAAAACAACGCTTGAGGATATGCGCTCCGCGTTCGGCGGCGAAAGAAGAATTGCTCTTGCGAGGGAGCTTACAAAAATACATGAGGAGATTATACGCACAACGCTTGACGGCGCTGCCCGGCTGTATTCGGAAAAGTCGCCGAGAGGCGAGTACGTTATCGTTGTTGAGGGAGCTAAGGCGCAGAGCGATGATGCCGGATGCTTCTGGGAGGATATGAGCATAAAGGAGCATGTTGATAAATACATAGCTGACGGCATGCCGCAAAAGGAAGCGATCAAGGCGGCGGCAAACGACCGCAGGGTCCCCAAGCGCGATGTGTATAACGAATATCACAGGGAGGGATAAAATTGGATTTCAGACAATTCAGACAGCGGACATTTTTAACTGCGGCTGCCGCGGCGGCAGTCTACAGCTTTGCCGCGGGAAAAGGTCCTTTTAATAAGCTGCGTTTCGGAGAACAGCACGAGGTGCTTTCAAGATTTGTGGATAATAATTATCCCGACTGCTCATATTCCGCAATAACAATTCACGGCAAGGGCTGGGCGTCGGTGATACGCCGCCGCGGAAGAACCGTTAAATTTGTATATTTTTCAAAGGGTCAGGACGGTAATTATATTTTTACCGAATCCGATGAAAAAATTGATTAACGCGGTGTAACACAATTACCCCGGAATGAATAGTATATATTACAAATCATGAAGGAGGTAATTGAATATGTGTTTATTCGGAAACAACAACTGTGGAGGCAATGAGTGGATCTGGATATTTGTTATCATAATTCTCATCTGCTGCTGCGGCAACAACGGCTGCGAGAACCGCGACTGTGACTGCCAGCATCCGTGCTGCTGATTAAATCTGCATAAGCCGCGGATTTTTATGGATAAAACAAAACAGATATACGCGTGATTAACCGGCGCGGCAGGGCTTACGGGCTTTGCCGCGCTTTTTATTCTTTCGACAAAATTAATTCAAAATCGTATTGACATAAGAAATTTTTCGAGGTATAATATTGAAGTGCGGCAGGTATTGCGCAGCACATATTAAATGCTTTTCACTAGGCTTTTTATAGTCAGTGTAATGAAGAAAGATTAGTGAAAAGAGGTCTTGACAGCAGCATTAAGTATTATTAAAATATGAAGTGTTTAATGAATGCTGTATAGTTTATTGTATTTTTTAGATGGTAGGGAGTAGATAAATATATGTTTTTCAGAAAGCACAAGACGGATGAACATAGTATTGATGAAGGCATTGAGGGGAATGTTGAGATAATGGATGGAGCTGAGGCTGACGGGCAGTCTTTAACGGAAACCGAGTCGGAACCGAATACGGGGGAGTCTGAGAATATTATTGAGGATGACGGACAGGAAGAAACAGCGCAGCAGACAGAGGAGAAAAGTACAGAAAATGAACAGTCTGATGCGGTTGAGGAAGAAATAGACGATTTTGATGTTGTCGGGGATGAATGGGTTGATGACGCGCAGGCTGAAATGCAGGAGGAGCCGCAAAATACCGAGGAACCGCAGGAGTCCGCGCAGCCTGCGGAAACAGATGAGGAGCGCGCCGAAAGATTGGAGAAAAGGCGCCGGATACTGAAAAAGACCGCAAAAATCAGCGGTATAGCGATTGGCGGGATTCTGGTTATTTATCTGGCAGGCGCAGCATTCTATAATTCGCATTTTTTCTTCGGGACGATAATAGGCAACTATAATTGCTCAAATATGAGTCTTTCAAAGGCTGAGGAGCATATTACAACAGGAATTGAAAATTATTCATTTGCTATATATGAGAATAACGGTGTTGTTGAGAATATAAAGGGTGAAGAGGTTGGTCTTGCAACTGTTTCGAGAGAGAGCATAGAGGATATAAAGGCAAAGCAGAATCCGTTCAGGTGGCCTTTCCCGGGAAATCAGCGGGTAATCCCTATGTCCGCTGAAATTTCACTTGATGATGAACTGCTAAAAAGTAAAATCAGCGCATTGAAGTGCGTGCAGGAGTCAAATGCTCAGATGGATGGCGCCATTGCCGGAATATACTATGATGAAAATGATAAGGTTTATCATGTAAAGGATGACGGGACTCATTCTATTGTAAGTGAAAGAGCATTGTTTGAAAAAATTTCAGGAGGAATGAAGGGTCTTTACGCGGAAATGAATGTTGCGGAAGAAGGTCTTTACGGAGGTCTTGAAATTGACGATAGGATGAATGACACGTTATGGATACTCAATAACTGTCTTAATACTGTAGTTACCTACCAGCGCGGTGAGGAGACAACAGTTCTTGACAGAGGCACAATTCATACATTGCTTTCGGTTGCGGATGATTATTCGGTGGTATTTAATGATGATGCCATTGCCTCGTTTGTAAACGACCTTGCCGCTATTTACAATACGGTGGGAACGACAAGAACGTTTATGGGCTCAGGCGGCGAGGAGGTCAGTGTTTCCGGCGGTGACTACGGCTGGAAGGTTGACCAGAATAAGGAGATTGCCGAGCTTAAGGAGGCGATTCTTGCAGGACAGCCCGTAACCCGCGAGCCGGCATACAGCAGAACCGCAGGATCACACGGACCGAATAATGATTTCCCGAATACATATGTCGAGGTTAGTATAGCGGCGCAGCATCTATGGTATTATAAGAATGGTGAGCTTATTATTTCAAGCGATGTCGTTACCGGTAATCCGTATGCCGGAAACGGTACTCATACAGGCGTGTACTATCTTAAGTATAAGGAGAAAAATGCAACTCTTGTTGGTGATAATTACCAGACCCCTGTAAGCTTCTGGATGCCGTTTAACGGCGGTGAAGGCCTCCATGATGCAACATGGAGAGGCGCTTTCGGCGGAAGAATTTATATGGGCGGCGGCTCACACGGATGCGTAAATTGCCCCTACAGCACGGCGCAGGCTCTTTTTGAAAATGTACAGCAGGGAGACCCTGTAATCGTTTATTAATTAAAAGAGGGTGGACAATATGCCGAGAACAAAAGGACAGAATCTGAAACTCTATTTCATAATAGAGCTGTTTAGGAAAAAAACAGATGAGGACCATCCGATTTCTATATCTGAGATAATAGATTATCTGTCAGAGCTGAATATTAAAGCGGAGAGGAAAAGCATCTACCGCGATATTGAGGCGATGAAGAAGCTGGGATATGACATAATACAGGTACATAATAAAAGATTTACCTATTATCTGGCTAACCGCGATTTTGAAACTGCGGAGCTGAGGCTCCTTGTTGATGCGGTTCAGGCTTCGCGGTTTATTACCAAAAAGAAGTCGAATGAGCTTATAAAAAAGCTGGAATCGCTTACCTCTGAGTATGACGCAAGCAAGCTCAACAGTCAGGTTTTTGTTACCAACAGAATCAAGGCTTCCAATGAGAGCATATACTATAATGTTGACAGTATTCATAACGCTATTCAAGAGAACTGCAAAATTACATTTTTATATTTCGATTGGGATATAAATAAGAAAAAGGTTTTCCGTCATAACGGTGCAAAATATGTAATAAGCCCGTGGGCGCTTATATGGAATAATGAAAATTATTACATGATAGGCTATGATTCAGCAGGTAAGATGATAAAGCATTACCGGGTAGACAGAATGACGTCAATTGATATACTTTCCCAAAAGCGTGAAGGAAAAGAGGCTTTTAAAGAAATAGATGTTGCGGTCTATGCAAGACGGTTCTTCGGTATGTATGACGGCGAGCTGACAACGGTCACTCTGTCCTGTTCAGAAAATATGACAAATGCGGTTATTGACAGGTTTGGCAGGGAGGTGCGTTTCAGACCGGAGGATGACGGAAAACGGTTTGAGGTAGATGTGAATGTCGCGGTTAGTCCGGTATTCTATTCATGGGTATTCCAGTTCGGGGGTCAGGTCAGAATTTCCTCCCCGCAGTGGGCAGCGGACGGACTGAAAAATATGGCACAGAAATTTATATAAAATATTGGTTGTGAGTGATGATGCTTGGGATTCATTGAAAGAGATAAGCCATTGAATATACTGCCCCGTAAGGACAGGGTTCTTAAGTCAATGGGATGTAAAAAAAATGATTTTTTATATAAAAGCGTATCGGAAGAATTTGATGCGCTTTTTGAACATATAAAAGCTGCGCTTTCGGTAAAGCGTACTGTTTTTATTGATGAAGCTCATATATATATTACGCTTACCGCAGGAGCGCAGATAAGCCGTCTTTCTGAGGAGCTTTTTGCAAAGGGCGAAGGGCTTGCGGGACTGATTGTAAACAACTGCGCTGATGATGTTCTGTTTGCGGCGGATGATATGACAGCTGTAAGAGTGAAATATATATGCGCGGAAATCGGAAAGGGTATAAAAGAGCGCAGGGAGGCTCCGGCGGATATACCAATTTCACAGCAGGCGGTTATTCTGGATAAGGCGCCGCTTGAAGGCGTGTCGATTACAGAGGGGTTTATGCTTTCCCCCGTAAAATCAATGGGCTATGAGCTGATTTTGTCCGATGATGATAAAATATTCAGGGCGCAGCATGACTGCGCGTCATGCCCGAATAAGACCTGCCCGAGAAGGACAGCGGCGCCGGATAAGGATTTTGAGGTTGTATCGGATTTTGAATATAAGCCTTCCTTTGCGGACGGGGTGGCAGTTGATATAGGCACGACGACTATTGCGGCGGTAAGGCTTGAAAAAGGACGTATCGCGGCGGCTTATTCCGAAATTAATAACCAAAGGCGGTTTGGAGCCGATGTTTTGTCGAGAATTGAGGCCGCATCCCGCGGACGGGGTGATGAGCTGCGGTCAGTTGTGGAATACCAGCTTGACAAATGCCTAAAAGCCATCGGCGGCAGGGAAATGAGAACGGTTATTTCCGCCAATACAACTATGGTCAGCCTGCTTATGGGCTATGACTGCTCAGGTCTCGGAAGGTACCCTTTTACTGCAGAGAACCTTGACAGCATACACAAAGACAATATGAGCATAACGGGCGGAATAAGCGCTTTTGTGGGCGGCGATATAACAAGCGGTCTTTATATGTGCGGCTTTGATGAGAACGAGGAAATCAATCTGTTTGTCGACCTCGGAACAAACGGCGAAATGGCAATAGGCAACTGCCGAAGGATTCTCTGCACCTCAACGGCTGCCGGCCCTGCATTTGAGGGAGGCAGAATAAGCTGCGGCACAGGCTCGGTTGAGGGCGCAATATGCGCGGTTTCAATCAAGGAAAATCTGATTGAAACAATAGGCGCCAAGGAGCCGTGCGGAATATGCGGAACAGGAATTGTGGAGCTTGCCGCGGAGCTTGCCGAAAGCGGATATATAGATAAAACAGGTCTTTACAGTGAGGAATATGCCGCAGGCTATGAGGTGGCAAAGGGTATTGTATTTACTCAGAAGGATGTGCGCGAGCTGCAGACAGCAAAGGCCGCAGTGCGCGCGGGTATTGAAATACTTCTTGAGGAATACGGTGCAGATGAGAATGAAATTCGTAATGTTTATATAGCCGGAGGCTTCGGAAAAAGACTTAATATAGAAAAGGCGTGCAGAATAGGACTTCTGCCCCGGCGGTTTGCAGAAAAATATAAGGCGGTCGGTAACAGCTCTCTTGGCGGCTGTGTGAAGCTGCTTGAAAATGATGACGGGTTTGAATGTATAGACAGAATAAGAAGCGTTTCGGAGGATTTTCCGTTAGCTGAAAAGGAAAGCTTTACTGAGATGTTTATAAAATATATGGAGTTTTATTAAGGAGGATTTTTAGTGGCAGATATAATAAAAAGGGAGCTGGGCGGCATTCTTGAATCATTGCTTGATGATTACAAGGAGCATAAATTTATTGATAAGACAGATATATTCAATCAGCCGGACAAACAGGCTATAATAGATATTCTGCATAAGGTTCAGGAGATTATATTTCCCGGGTTCTTTAAGCCCAAAACGTATAAAACCTATACGGTAAGGAGTACAATTTCAATGCTGCTTGAGGACATTATGCATAACCTGAAAAAGCAGATAAACATTGTTCTGAAATATAATCCCGATTTTGCGCAGGCAAGCGCAGAGGAGCTCAGCGATGAATCAGAAAGAATAGTTGTGGAATTTTGCAAGACTATTCCTAAGGTAAGGGAATACATTGAAATGGATGTACACGCGGGCTTTGCCGGTGATCCTGCCGCATATAACAGGGAGGAAATTGTTGTTACCTATCCGGGCTTTTACGCGATATTTGTAAACAGAATAGCGCATGAGCTGCATAAGCTGAATGTGCCGCTTATTCCGCGTATCATGACGGAGTATGCGCACAGCCTTACCGGTATTGATATCCATCCCGGGGCAACCATAGGTAAATACTTCTTTATAGATCACGGCACGGGCATTGTTATCGGTGAGACCACGGAGATTGGCGACAACGTAAAGATATATCAGGGTGTCACCCTCGGCGCGCTGTCCACAAGAGGCGGACAGAGGCTCCGCAACCAGAAGCGTCACCCGACAATAGAGGACAACGTCACAATCTATTCCGGCGCGTCAATTCTCGGTGGAGAGACGGTTATCGGAAAAAATGTGGTGATAGGCGGCAACGCGTTTATTACAAAGTCGGTGCTTGAGGGTACAAAGGTAAGCGTAAAGAATCATGAGCTGAGCTATAATTATGACGGCAAAACTCCGGTAGAGAAAATGGATGATGAGGATGATACAAGCTGGTTCTATGTAATATAAATAAAAGATTGGAGAAACTGATATGAAAAAATTTATAATAACATTGTTGGCTCTGTCTACAATAGCCGCGTCAATGATACCTGTAATGGCAGACACCTCAACGGAGAATGACACCTCCGCTGCAACAGCCACACCTGCAGCAGCGGATGAGGGTACTGAAAAGCCACAGGACACTGAGGAGAACGCTTCCTTGGAGCCTGAAGATGAGGATACCGATGAGGATACCGAGGTAAGAATGGATTTATATGGCAATACTGTTATCACCGGAGATCCGACAGTGGTATACGGCATAGGCGCGCCGCTGCTCAATGCCTCAATTAAGCCGGACGGAGATTCATATACTCTCACTCTTTCAACACTTGACGGATTCGTTATTTATTACACAGCGGACGGAAGCACACCGCTGCCGGGCGCAAAAAATACTTCAAAGTATACAACGCCGGTAATACTCAGCGCGGGTGAAACAGATGAGGACGGAAATGTAAATTTATCGGAGCTGAGAGTTGTGGTAGTTGACCCAGACGGAAGTATGGACGGCGCAGTGGCAAGCTCATATTTCTCAAATATCGATGAGGAGGCGATTGCCACACCGGAGCCGGATAAATTCACTGCCAGTTTCTGGTCAGACGGCGGAAGTGAGGTTGAGCCGCAGACCGTATATGTCGGTGAAAAGCTTACTCAGCCTAAGGATGTTATAAAGAGCGGCTATACTTTTGACGGCTGGTTTAAGGATGAGCTGTTTGACGATAAGTGGAATTTCAGCACCGATGTCCTTAATGACAACGTTATCCTTTATGCCAAGTGGCTTTCGGCAGATATTGAGGTTTTGTCAAACTATCATGTGGTCGATCAGGCTAATAAAACAATTACGCCGGATAAGAACAGCTCAACCGGTGAATTTATAAGAAAGCTTCGGTTCCCTAACAACAGTACATATAAGCTGACACTAAAGGATGGAACTACAGAAGCCTCAGCGCTGGAGCCTGTACAGGAGGGAATGATCCTGACTGTAACGGCAGAGGACGGTAAAACCTCCGTAAAATATACGATCAAATCTACAACGACAAAGTCAGGTGAGATAATAGCGCCGGTAATAACACCGGAGCCAACGGCAAAGCCGACGGCAACTCCGAGACCAACGGCAACTCCTAAGCCGACTGCAACTCCGATACCGACCGACACACCGTAATCTATAAAGCGCACAATAAAGAGGCGCGGCAGAAGTGTAATCCTGCCGCGTCTCTTTTATAGGGGATCAGAATCCGAACAGTACCTTAAATATTCCGCAAAGTCCCCTTGGTACACGCTTAACAACAATTTTCATTAAGATTACCTCCTTACCATTTAAACAAACACAGATAACCCAGTATCGTTAAAATTGCAAGCTCAATAATTGCAAAAATATGCAGCGGACAGAACATACCTGCAATAATCCCAAGATTAAAGGCAAGTATAGCAAGCCCGATCGCTTTTGCCGCATCACACATGCGGAACCGTTTGCATATACAACAATTCTTACTCATTAACAATCCCCACTCTCTTTTTGTTATAATATGCCCCGGAGCGGGGATTTGTGATTTTTAAAGATTATTTTTCAGAATAAATTCAAAGGCGGTATCGGCAAGAATCTGAGCGCCGTCACAGCTCGGATGGAGATGGTCGCCGCTGTCAAATTCGGGAGCCAATGCGCGTGGATTTGCGGGATTTCGTATTGCCGCGTCAAAGTCGATCACACCGTCAGCTTCATCGGTAGTGCGTATCCATTCATTGATCTTTTCACGCAGCTCCTCGCGCCATTCTTCATAGGTGCGCCAGCCCTCAATGGGGAGGATGGTTGTAAGATAAGCCTTGAGTCCCATTTTCCGCGCCTCAGCTATGTAATAACGGAAGCCGTCTGCCATTTCGTCAAGTGTCGGGAAGTTACTCATAGGTCTGAACGGATTAATTCCGTCCGGGTGGATTATGTCGTTGATGCCGTGGAATATGATTACCGAATCCGCGCCCGCCGCATTGCATTCGCGGACAAAGCGGTTTCTGCCGCTGAGACCGTAATGCGCGTATTGCAGACAGTCGTATTGACCGAGCATTCTAGTTCCGCTTACGCCGCGGCGTATGGCGGCAATTTTTTTATCCGTGTCAAGAAGATGAAGATTGAGCCTGTCAGGCCATGACTGAGCGGTTATCGAATCGCCGAAAAGCACAACGGCCCTTGCGTCATCATCACCCAATACCTCAATAGTATTGAGAAAATAACAGTTCCCGGAAGGCATACGGTTGTCGATTGGAAGCTCCGAAGCTTTTGCAAGATTGCCGTTTGAGAAGAAAAACTCCGAGCAAGGTCCCTCAACATACACCGAGGACATCATCTGCGTCATTTCACTGAAATACATACTGATTGCCATATCCGTTCCGCCTGCGGTTATAAAGTCAATTTCATCTGAGGTTATTTCCTCGCCTGCGGGGATTATGCCCTCCGCTGCGCCGTTAAAGGTGACGGCAGCGCTTGTTGCCGAGTCGATCCTTCCGTCACCGTTATATACGGCGGCGTACGCTTCTGATATTTTTACCGGCTCCGTGCCGCAGATATTTGAAAAGCGTACCCTTATTTTGCTGCCGTCAAGCGTGCATTTCATGCTGTAGCGCAGAGTTATGTCCTTTGCATAGTTTCCCTCGCGGCGCTCTGTTATTGATGTCGCGGTTCCCCATGAGGCTGTCCATTTGCTCATTGTGCATTTCCTCCCTGATTATAAAATTCGGACGGTTTAAGTCCGGTGTATTTCTTTACTGTTCTGTAGAATGACGAATAGTCGTTAAAGCCGCATTTGCGGTATATATCGGTAATCACGCTGCCAGCGTGTATATGCTCGCGAACTGCCCCAATACGCTTCAGCGCGATATAGTCCGAAATCGTGATACCTGTTTCCTCCTTGAAAAGATGGCACAGATAGTATTTGCTCATAAAGAACACCTTTGCCAGATCGTCAAGGTTCAGCTCCGAGGTATAGTTATCGTCAAGATATTTTTTTATCCTTGCTATTGTATGGTTTTCCTCCGCGCTGCCCGACGCTTTCAGCTCAAGCTCCATTGCCTCGTTTACGGCAACCGCGAACTCAAGAAAGAGCAGCTCCGCAAGAAATTTGTTTTTTTCCGTCCTGTCCGAAAGAAGCCTTATGCCCTCGTCAAAGTAGCGGTAAAGCCCGCACTGCTCCGCCGTTTCGCAATGTATTATATGTACCTGTGCCGCCCTGCCGCTTGTAAGGCTGCGTACAAGCCCGGAGGGGATGCGTGAGAGCATTCCCGGTGAAAGCTGAATAAAGGTTCTGATGTACTCCGAATCGGTATTGAACGAAATTGTATGCAGCTTATCCGGTCGCGTGATTATTATATCTCCCTTTTCGAGCATAAAGGTTTTGCTGCCGATTATGTATGACGCGTCACCGTCAATGAAGCGCAGAAACTCATAGTATTTATGTACATGTGAGTCGAGCTTCTGCGGATTCTTTACCTCCATATGGCTCATAAGAAAATCCTTTGATTTGAACGAAAGCCACATATAAAAATTCCTTTCCTTAAAAAGGAGGACAAGGCGTCCTCCTTCATTAACCTGTTATATCAGGTATTGTTCGGCTGTGTATTGTTTAGTCAGCGCGGCTTTCCATTTCCTCAAATATATCGTCCCATGTCATATCGTTGTCCGCAAGCATTACAGCGAGATGATAGAGCAGGTCAGCAGTTTCATATTTGATTTCATCCTTGTCGCGGTTCTTTCCGGCAATAACCACCTCTGCCGCTTCCTCACCGACCTTCTTTAAAATCTTATCCTCACCCTTGTTAAAGAGGTAATTTGTATATGAACCGTCCTCAGGGTTGTTCTTGCGGTCAAGGATAGTCGCAAATTCACGCATGAGAATATTGCTTGTGCCGCCCTGTGTTGTGTCCTCTGTAAGCTTATCACCGTCAATTCTGCGGAAGAAGCAGCTGCGGTTTCCGGTGTGGCATGCCGGACCGTCAGGACGCGCGAATACCACGAGACAGTCTCCGTCACAATCGACCTTTATACCTTCAACGTGCATTATATTGCCCGAGGTCTCTCCCTTTACCCATATCTCCTGTCTTGAACGAGACCAGAAGGTTGCCTTGCCTGTGTCAAGCGTCATTTTAAGAGTCTCGGAGTTCATGTACGCAACCATGAGAACTTCTTTTGTTGTTATGTCCTGTACGACTGCCGGGATAAGTCCCTTTTCGTCAAATTTAAGCTCGTTTAATATATTTTCCATTTCCATATCCTCTTATTTTAATTTTAATAAATGTCTGTTTTTGATTATGTATTCGGCTCCTGAAATTATTGTGAACAAAACCGAGATCCATATAAGTATTGCAGTTATAACCGCAGTTGTGTCCGGCGGGATAACAGGTATACAGAGCATGAGTATGCCCGCAATGATTGAAATCATCTGCATAACCGTTTTGAACTTGCCCCAGAAGGCCGCCGCGATAACCTCGCCGTCAGCCGCCGCTGCAAGTCTGATACCAGATACGGCAAATTCTCTTACAAGTATTATAAAAATAGGCCATGCTCCGATAAATCCGTATTCCATGAACACGAGAAATGCCGCCGTTGTGAGCATTTTGTCCGCAAGCGGGTCGGCAAACTTTCCGAAGGTCGTTACAAGTCCGCGTTTGCGGGCAATCTGTCCGTCAAGCATATCGGTAAGTGATGCCGCCGCGAATACGATAAGTCCCGCGACCATTGCCCATTCCCGGTCCCTGCCGAACAGCATGAATGCCATGAATACCGGAACCAGTATTACCCGTAAAAGTGTAAGCTTATTAGGTAAATTCATAAGAAATAACTCCTTTCCATAATTGCAGATAACAGATAAGAGATAAAAGTGAATAGATGATAGAAATTGTAGATTTTTGCAAGCAAAAATCCTTTTAATCGTACTTAGTGAAAAGCATCTATTATCTTTTCTCTATTCTTTATTATCTATTATTTTAGATTGCGATTCTCGCAATCGCTTATTAAATCCTTTCTCCGGTGAGGTCATATTCGGAGGCGTCAAGGATTTTTACGTTGATTATGTCGCCCGGCGCAACCTCGTCCACTGTTGCAAAATAAATCCTTCCGTCAACGTCTATACTGTCGCCTCTGCCTCGTCCGTAGAAAAGATAATTATCCTCATCATAGCCCTCGACAAGAACCTCAAGCGTTCTGCCGATTTTCTCCCTGTTAAGCTCAAGTGAAATTTCCTGCTGCAAGGACATTAGCCTGTCAAGCCGCTCCTCCTTGATTTCCTCGTCAACCTGATCGGGGAAATCAGCCGCCGGAGTGCCCTCCTCCTGCGAATAGGTGAACACACCCATTCTGTCAAAGCGCATCTTTTCCACAAAGTCACAAAGATTTTCAAAATGCTCCTCGGTTTCGCCCGGAAAGCCTACTATAATTGAGGTTCTTATATAGCAGTTGGGGAGTGTTTTGCGGATATACGCGATTTTTTCTTCCATTTCCTCGCGGCTTGTGCGCCTTGCCATGCGGCGGAGTATATAGTTATCGGCGTGCTGGACGGGCATATCTATATAATTGCATATCTTGTCATGCCTTGCCATTGTGTCGATAAGCTCCTTTGTGATTGCCTCGCTGTAATAATAGTGAACGCGTATCCATTCAATTCCCCGAACCTTAACAAGCTCCTCCAAAAGCTCCGCAAGCGTCGCGCCTATGTCCTGACCGTAGCGGGTTGTGTCCTGCGCTATCAGGATAAGCTCCTTAACGCCTCTTGTCGCAAGGTCCCGCGCCTCGTTTACAATATCCGCAATTTTGCGGCTTCTGAAATGACCGCGGATTTTTGGGATAGCGCAGTAGGTGCAGTTGTTGTCACAGCCGTCCGCTATTTTAACATATGCGGTATACGGGGGAGTGAGAAGCGCGCGGGGCAGGGAGCATTCGGGGGTGCGGTCAATATGTCCGCTTATTACGGGCGCCTCATTATTTTCAAAGGCAAGCCTTATAACCTCCGCGATCCTGTCATAATCGCCTGTGCCTAACACCGCGTCAACCTCCGGAAGCTCCGCAAGCATCTGGTCGGCATACCTTTCCGCAAGGCAGCCCGTAACGATAAGGCGGCGGCATGCGCCGCTTTCCTTGTACTGTGCCATTTCAAGAATCGCGTCAATTGATTCCTGCTTTGCCGAGTCAATAAAGCCGCATGTGTTTACAATAATAACCTCCGCTTCCGCAGGGTCGGAAACCGTTTTGCACCCGCCGTCCAGAAGCAGAGAGAGCATGGTTTCCGCGTCAGTCTGATTTTTGGCGCAGCCGAGGGAAACCAGTCCTATTTTATATTTCATGTTTATGACCATTAACTCCTTTCACAAAACCAAGTTTGAATCAAAACCGTTCAGATTGTGCGTCCGTGCGAACGAGACTATTAGCACCGCCAAGATAGGCGGGCAGCCGTTAGGCTGACTTTTGACGACAGTCAAAAGTGCTGAACGTATGTGTATGCGAGTGAGCACGGACGTGCAAGATGGGCGGTTTTCATTCAAACTTTTCCTCCAATAAACGTATGGTGTCCTTTATATCGTAAAGGTCATAGCCGCGGTATATAAAGTATCTCATACACTTATCCTTATTTTTGTCGGAAAAGTCGCCGTTAAGCTTCCTTTCCAGAAGGCTGCACAGAGCATTAAGCTCGCTGTCATCGTCAAGACCGCAAACTGCAGCATCTATGAATTCGTCGGCAATACCCAATGCCTTCAGCTCGTTTCGTATTCTGCGTTTGCCGAAATGCTTAAGGTTAAACAGATCGTTTGCCTTATGTCTTGCAAACGCCTCGTCATTTACAAAGCCGTAATTATGGCAGAAATCAAGCGTCATTTCAATATGCTCGTCTGACGCTCCATGTCTTTTGAGCTTATCGGAAAGCTCCTTTTCGGAGTGGGAGCGAAATTCAAGAAGACGCAGAGCCTTTTCTTTAACCGCGTCATATGTTGTCAAGGGTTGTTGTTTTTTTCTCATATTATCAAATCATAGTAGCCGAACGGAACACTGAAATCAATTCCGCCGATCGTCTTGTTTTTATATGCTTCGTGCAGCTGATTATAGCCGCCGACCATCTGCTCGGAGCGCACACCGTAGGAAATGGACATAAACGCTTCAATATACGCCGAAAGATGATCGCAGCCGCGGATAATCTGTCCGTCGACGGGATTAAATTCGTCGCTGTTATATTTTTCGTTTATTTCGTCCGAGGTCATATTGACACGCTGTCCGTCAAGTATTATCTTTGATGTGAACTCGTCAGTTGTAAAGTATTCTATTTCATCATGCCAAGCCTTGGGCAGCATGGGATATACAATGCTGTGCATCTGCTCCTGCTCAATTTCGCTGAGAATCTCACCGAGACCTTCCACCGATTTTTTTATCGGCGAAACAATGTCGCGGGTGAGCGCCTCGGGAACGTCATGGAACAGCCCTGAGAAATAGTTGTTTATAAGTCTCTTTTTGCATGGGTTTTCAAGCTCCAGCGTCATGAAGTAGGAGAGGATCGCCACAACAAGCATATGTCCCATAACAAAGGTCTGCGGAACGCGCACCGCCTTTGCCCAGCGGAGCTGATAGCGCAGCTTTCCTATAAGGTTGCAGAAATCCTGCAAAAACGCGTCCCGCTCAAAGCGGGTAAAGCCGCTAAAGGTATTGCACGCTTTAAGCCCCTTGCGGGTCTCCTCCTTGACAGTTTCAATGTCAAAGGTGTTTTTATTCATGTCGTAGATTATATTAAATTCCCAGTTGGTCGCGTAATAATGCGCCGCGCTTAAAATCTGCTTTTCCAGAGCCGCGTATTCGGGATCAAAAAAGTACCGCTCCATTCGCTCGACAAAGCCGCCGTCTATTCCGCGCATTGCGGGGCGCAGCTGCTCCATGACCCAGTTGTCTATCTGCTCGCCCTTTTCATTGACAAGCTTGTGATAGATAGGGGGCTTTATATCCGTTAAGATACTCCTGTGGAAGAACTCGCAGATACCGCCCTCGATAAGCTTCTGCATATCAACTCCTTCGCCCTCGCATTTTGCAAGCACATAGGCGTAAAACATCTTATGCGCCTGCTTGTCAAGCTCGGTAAAGCCTGTATACGGGCGTATGTGGTCATTCCAGCGCTGAATGGACGCTGTTTCATAAATTAAGGTTATGAGTGCTTTCTTGATCATTTTTCACGCCGCCTTTCCGCGCATTATTCCAATATGATTTTATAGCCCGCCTTTTCCAGAGACTTAACAACGCTCTTTGCGTGGTCGCGTCCTCCGACCTCGCAGGCGATATGTATAATGGCCTCGTTGGGGTCAAGGTCGGCGCTCATTCTGTCGTGCTGAACCATAACTATATTCGCGTTGGCGTCACGGAGCACCTGTGAAAGGTGAGTGAGGCTGCCGGGAATATCAAGAAGCGTTGTGCGGAACTTGAACTTGCGTCCCCTTGATGTAAGACCAAGCTCAATAATTCTTGCGATAAACGAAACGTCGATATTACCGCCCGACAAAACGCAGACCGCCTTTTTGTCCTTAACGTCTATCTTGCCGGAAAGAACAGCGGCAAGCGGAGTAGCGCCCGCCGGCTCAACGACCTGCTTCGTGCGCTCCATAAGGAGAAGTATGGCTTCGGAAATTTCGGCGTCCGATACGGTAACAACGTCGTCGGCGTATTTGTTTATAAGCTCAACCGTCTGCACTCCCGGTTTTTTGACCGAGATACCGTCAGCGATCGTGAGCGAGGAATCGGTGCAGCAGTGCTTTTTTTCCTTAAAGGACCGCGCGATCGCCGGAGCGCCCTCCGCCTGAACGCCTATTACCTTTACTCTGGGATTAATCTGCTTGATGCACGCGGCAACACCGGCCAAAAGACCGCCGCCGCCCGCCGGAGTGATAATTATGTCAACCGTGGGGAGAGCCTTTAAAATTTCGATACCGATCGTGCCCTGACCTGCCATAACCTCAAGATCATCATAGGGGTGAACAAAGGTCGCGCCCTCCTTTTCAACTATTTCACACGCCTTCGCATAAGCGTCGTCATAGCAGTCACCGTGGAGAACCACCTTTGCGCCGTAGCCCTTTGTAGCCTCAACCTTTGCGATAGGCGTTGACTTCGGCATACAGATGATCGCCGGAATGCCGTGTACCTTTGAGGCGTACGCCGTACCCTGGGCATGGTTGCCCGCCGACGATGCCACAGCCGCCTTTATTTCGCCGCGCTCAACAAGAGCCGCGATTTTATTTGACGCTCCTCTTATCTTGAAGGAGCCTGTTTTCTGCTGATTTTCATATTTTAAGTATATCTCGCCGCCTGTCATTTCCGAGAAGGTGGTGGATTTTTCAAGCTTTGTCCGGTGTACCGTGTTTTTCAGACGTTCCTCGGCAAGCTCGATTTCCTTTAACGGTAAATCCATCTTGGTTTCATTTCCTTTCATATATAATTGCACATATTATAGTATATCACAGCTTGCCTTGTTTTTCAACCCTTTTTTCTATGATTGAGCTCATAAAAAAGTAACCGTTACTATTCAGCTATCAGCACCAAAACAAGACCTGTTACGCTGTAACAAGTTT
>JBJEIW010000259.1:0-5028 GCA_051877435.1 Candidatus Ornithomonoglobus sp. | reverse complement strand
AAACTTGTTACAGCGTAACAGGTCTTGTTTTGGTGCTGATAGCTGAATAGTAACGCTGTAATTTTAACATATTGTAAAGGTTTTAAAATATATTTGACAAGAGTGTGCATAATGTGTTATAATGTTAAGAAACAAACAGACGGCTTACTGTGTGATACGAAGGAGGAAGCATTATGGCAGAGCATTACGGTGTTGTTCCCAAGAGATTTACAAAAGAGTGGTGGCCCTACTACTGGATGTATTATAAATGGCAGACTATAGGCATTGCGTTTGCTTTAGTGCTTATTATAGTGACCATGGTTCAGTGCGCAACGAAAGAGAAATATGATGTCATTGTTAATTATATCGGTGAAACATATTTTGAACCGGAGACTGCTGAAGGTATAGAGGCGGCACTGGAGCCTTTGATCGAGGATGTTGACGGAAACGGAGAGAATAATGTGTTTTTCCAGCAGCTTACGCTCAACAATACGGCGGGCTCGGAGGAGATGGACTATACGTTACAGATGAAGCATGATGTCGGACTGACCGATGAAACGTCATATCTTTATATGTATGACAAGGAGGAGGCTGAGCTTATGCTCGGGCGGGAGAGCGCCGATGATGTTTATCTGCCATTAAGCGAATGGTGCGATACGCTCGATACTGAAGCGGCAGAGGGCAGCGATATTTTATGCTCTGAAAGCGGAGTTCCCATGGCCGTGCTTGCTGAGGACAGCGAGCTTCTCAAAAGCGTTGGAATGGATACGACGGGTCTTTATATCGCGGTAAGAAAAAATTATTCCGATGAGGAAATAAACATGGCGGCATACCGCAGCGCGGCAGTGATGGCAAACGCCATTTTAAAATAAATTAACAGGAGAGGGTGCGTGCAGTTGAAAACGGCGCCGGAATATACGGACGAGCTTGAGCTGTTTAAGGAATACAGAAAAACAGGCGACGCAGAACTTAAGAGCGAGATTATTGAGCGGTATGTGTATATTGCCGAGATTATCGCCAAAAAATACACTAAAACAAACCGCGCGTACAATAACGGAATAGATTATGACGATGTTTATCAGGTGGCGTGTCTGGGGCTGATTTACGCGGCAGAGAGGTTTGATCCGGATAAGGGCGTTAAGTTCGCGACCTTTGCGACACCGACAATTATCGGTGAGGTACGCAGATATTTCCGCGATAAGGGTTTTTTCATACGGGTTCCCAGCAGGCTCTATGAGGTGTTCAGAAAGGCAGAACGGATAAAGCGTAGCGGGGAAGGAAGCACGGTTTCGGATATGGCAAGGATGCTTGGAGTGTCCGAAAGAGTTGTCCGCGAGGCATATAAAACGGGTGACGCGGCATTTGTAAAATCAATCGAAAGCGAGTTCCTTGGCGATGATGACAGCATAGCGCTTGCCGATACCCTCGGCAAGGATGACAGCAGCTTCCTTGTGATTGAGAACAGTGATTTTATAGGCTATTGTGAAAAACAGCTTGACGAAAAGGAAAGACAGTTTGTCGAATTGAGATATTATAAGGAAATGAACCAGAGTGAAATCGGCGCTGTTATGGGCATGAGCCAGATGCAGGTTTCGCGGTTTGAAAAAAAGGTTCTTAAAAAGTTGCGGAGCCTGTATTTCGGAGATTAAACGCATATAATAAAAAATAATCAGGTTCTCAGGTGGGCGAAATAATATAGTATATTGAAGGATTAATGAGGTGACTGATTTGGAGGAAACAAATACAATTACAATAAGGGCAAACAGAAGAAATGTAACTATCGACGTAGGTACGATCATTTACGTTCTGATGAAACGAAAGGACGCCGAAATACACGTTTTAAGCGGAAAAGTATATGTGACAAGAATGACCTGCGGAGAGCTTGCGAAAAAGCTTGGCCCGGAGTTTTTGGAGGTGCGCAGGGGCTGCATTGTGTCCATTATGGCAATATACAGGATCACAGACATAGTAGAGCTGAGCAATGGTGAATACCTTAATATAACGCCGCGCAGAAGGAAAGAAATAGTTGCTGAGCTTCACAAAAAGCAAAAGGAGATCATCGGGAATTTTACTGATATTGGCGCACCGGAAAATGACGATGAATACCGCAGACATTACAGCTGTTTTGACAATATGCCATTTGCTTTTACAGATATAGAGATAGTTTTTAATGAGGAAAAGCAAGCCGTAGACTGGATATTCCGCTACGGAAATCAGGCTCTCGCAAAGCTTGAAAAAATGCCGCTGGATGATCTTATCGGGCATTCTTTCGGCAGCATTTTCGCCAATATGGACGAAAAATGGCTTCGATGTTATCAACGTTCTGCTCTTTTTGGCGAAACTCTTCAGATAATAGATTACAGCCCTGAGATAGACGCTTATCTTAATATAACCTCATTTCCCACCTTTAAAGGGCATTGCGGCTGCATCCTTTTCGATATAAGCGATATAAAATATATTAGCGGCAGCTCCGATGCAGAAAAGGCATTGAAGATGTATTTCGGGGTAATTTCAGAGGAAACACCCTGTAACAGCGATATTCGATGATTTGTGCGTTTAGTTCCATATTTTTTATTAATAATTCTTATTTTTACTATTTTTTGTGCTGTTTGTTCCAAAAAACTTGACAAATTAATATCAGTATGTTATACTGTGTGTAATAAATCATTCAAATAACAAGGAGCTGATATTCTGGAGGGTCTGTACAAAATAGCGGAGCATTACATAAGGATAGTTTCTCTTTACAATGAGGTACATGATCTGTGCCGTGAATATCAGACGGCGGAACATGACTATGAAATACTTGTTGAAACTGCTCCGTACGATATCGGCTTTGAACGTGAAAGATCTGCTGCAGAGGACAAAAAAGAGGGTGTCCCCGTGCGAAACTACAGCGACAGCTACCTTGAAACTCTGGCAGTATATCGTAAAATCGCGGATAAGCTGCTTGACTATGATACCATACTTTTCCACGGCTCTGTTATCGCAGTGGACGGTATCGGATATCTGTTCACGGCAAAAAGCGGCACGGGCAAATCCACCCATACGCGGCTGTGGCGGGAAATGCTCGGCGCGCGCGCGGTGATGATAAACGATGATAAGCCGCTGATAAATATTTCGGAACATGGCGCAATTGTTTACGGAACGCCATGGGACGGCAAGCACAGGCTGAGCACGAACATCGGCGTGCCGCTGAAAGCGGTGTGTATATTGGAGCGCGCCGCAGAAAATCATATCAATGGGATAACAAAAGCCGACGCTTACAATATGCTGGTTCAGCAGGTGAACAGACCGCCCGTCCCGCAAAAGCTGATAAAGACCTTGCAGCTTATAGACAGGCTTTCGGAGAACGTAAAGCTGTACCGTCTGGGCTGTAATATGAGTCCGCAGGCGGCGGAGTTTGCCTATTCGGCTATGAACAACTGAAACAGAGGTGAGAACTATGCAGACTATACTGCCGCCCTCCGAAAACACATTGAAGATTCTCGGAAAGCCAAAGGCTTCGGAAAACGGCTATCGGCTGATGAAATATGTGCTGACAAAGCCCTGTGATGACGGGGTGCTTTTATTTCATGTGCTGACCCGTGAAATGCTTCTGCTGACTAATGAGGAATACACATCATCGGATAAGCTGCAGGAGCTGCGTGACAAGTGGTTTATGGTGCCGCAGCTGCTTGTGGATAAAAAGTACGCAGATCAGGTGCGCTTTATCCGCAAAACAGTACATAAAAAGCCGCAGCATACCACAGGCTACACCATTTTTACCACCACCGACTGCAACGCGCGGTGCTTCTACTGCTATGAAATGGGCCGCTCACGTATACCAATGAGCGTGGAAACGGCGCATAAGGCGGCGGACTATATAGCAAGGCACTGCGGCGGCGAAAAGGTCAATCTAAGCTGGTTCGGCGGCGAGCCGCTGTTCAACAAGCAGGTCATAGACGTTATTTGCGGCGATCTGTCGGAGCGCGGTATAGAGTACCGCTCAAATATGATTTCTAATGCATATTTGTTTGACGAAGAAACCGTAAATCGTGCGGTAAACCTCTGGAAGCTCAACTGGGTGCAGATAACCCTTGACGGCACGGAGGAGGTTTACAACCGCAGCAAGGCGTTCATCTACAAGGACGGGCAGAGCCCTTATCGGATAGTTATGACGAATATCGGCAGGCTGCTGGACGCGGGCATCCGTGTATTTGTCCGCATGAATATGGACGAGCACAATGCCGAAAATCTGCTTGAACTGGCAGACGAGCTGCATAAGCGCTTTGCCGACAAAAAGGGATTGTACGCATACAGCCATGTGCTGTTTGAATTTTCGGGCAGCAAGGAGCGCGTCCGCGCCGACGAGGAGCGCCGCAGG
Organism: Candidatus Ornithomonoglobus sp.; assembly: GCA_051877435.1. Taxonomy (GTDB): domain Bacteria; phylum Bacillota; class Clostridia; order UBA1381; family UBA1381; genus Ornithomonoglobus. Next base: position 686 of record JBJEIW010000259.1, on the reverse strand, counting down.
ATATATGAAAAGCAGCGTCGGCTTTCGGAGCGGCTTGACAGCTATGGTCTGAAAATACACAGAGGTCTTAAAAAGGTCATGCCTGTGAATATGTGCATGGCGGACAGCGGAAATTCGCTGACTATACTGCCAAACGGCGAACTGGGACTCTGCGAGCATTACAGCGAGGATAATTTCGTGGGGAATATTGACAGTGAAGAGCTTGACGATAAAATGGTGAAGAGCTTCCGCGAAACGTGGGAGCAGCTTTCTGACTGCGCCGAGTGTTTCTATTATCCCGCGTGTATCCGTCTGAAAAAATGTGCGGAGCAGAAAGAGTGTTTCCCTGAAATTCGGGAGGAGACCAGAGAGAGCATACTGGATTCCATGCAGGGAACCTATGATAAATGGCTGAAAAAAGAGGAAGAGGACGAGGACGACCGTCCAGAACTCTGCTGACTGTGACAAAGACGGGGTAAAACCTGTTTCTATATATATCATTTTACGAAAGGAGGTTTGTGAAATGGAGAAGTATATTGCTCCCGAAATGGAAGTAGTTGAGTTTGAGGCGGCAGATGTTATCACAACGAGTCTTGTTTTTTGCTCAAGTGATGTCCCAGACGATGATAACGACTTGATATTATAAGATTGCTTGAAACCATCTATTCTTTTGCGAAAGGAGGTTTGTGAAATGGAGAAGTATATTG
>JBJEIW010000258.1:0-5039 GCA_051877435.1 Candidatus Ornithomonoglobus sp. | reverse complement strand
CATAATATTGATTATGAGGTAAATGCAAGCGTAAATACCATCATCGGAAGTCCTTTTTAGAATTCATTCTTCCGTTGGTGATATATATCTATTGGTACTGTTTGATTCACATGCGTTGTCCGGCGGGAACCTAACGGGTAACGTAATAACAAAAGCGCTGCTGATTGAGAAAAAATCTCGTCTCCTGCAGTGGGTACCAATAAGAATACCGGCAGCCGCTGCGGAAGCACACGCAGCGGTACAAGCCCGGTATTAATAAGATCAGTTAAATATTACAGAACCGCGGAAGGGGATTGCCGCAAGTCCTGTTTTATTTATATATTTACTCATTTTAATTTTATGAGAGGAGAGAAAGAAATGAACATTAAAAAATTAGTTAGTGCTGCTTCAGCATTAACAATCGCTGCAAGCGCTTTCGCAGGTCTTGCAGTAACAGCAAGCGCTGCAACAAACACATTGTATGAGCGCGGCACAACGGCGTGGGCAGATGCCGATGCTACTACATGGGGTGGTAGCTCAACTGTTGACACAACATATGGTCTGCATACCACAGGAACAAATTCTGATAATGAGGCAAAATACACAATAACCCCGACAGCCAATTCGGTAATTACTGTTGATGCTTATTGGGTAGGTATGTCAAATACAGGAAGATACTTCTCCAATGGATGTGCATCGTATTTCAGATTTGGCAACATATATATCTGCCAGAATGACCAGGACAAAGCTTCGGGTTATACTTTAACGGGAGATATCACGGGTGTAACAACATTTACAGGTCCGAATGGATACAGAGATTATGATGTTTCAACAAAGAATTACTATGTAATTCACATTGAGGTTGACACAGCAACGAACACTCTTAATTCACTGACAGTTAAGAGCTCGGCTGATCTTACAACAGATCTTTTATCGCTTTCAGATGTAGCTTTAACAGGTGCAGATTATACAACAATTGCAACAGGCTTTAAGCGTGGAGCAAGCCATAGTACCGCACATAACGAGTATCTTAAGTCACTCACAATAACAGAAACGACACAGGAGGTTCAGACGGCTCAATATACTGTAAAGAGAGTTCTTGCTGACGGTACTGTGCTTGCATTAGATACAGCGTCAACAGTTGTTGGAACAACACCTACACTTACTTATGAGGATATTACAAATGAATCAGGTAAGTATAGATATGTATCAGATGATGTTGCTACAATAGGTGGTGTTGCAGACGATGACTCAACTGTGTATACATTAACTTACGAAGCTGTACCTACATATGTGGCATCAGTTAATGCGGTAGCAGATGACAGTACAATCGGAACATATAGTAACAGTGCTTATGAAGGTGAAGCAGTAACAGTATATTATCCGAAGTATATCGAAAAGAACGGTACTTATTATGTAACAGCTGCAAACGGCGCATATCCTTCATATGGTAAGGGTTTCACAGCGGCAGGAAGCGCGGATGTTACATATACAGCATCGGATGTTGCATATGCTGCTGAAATCGAAAGTCTTTCAGCTTCACATTCATGGGCAGCAGATGGTGCTGTACCTGTAAGATATTCAAATGGCTCAGCAAAGAGACTGTATAAAGATTCATATGTTACATTAAGCGGATGGACAGCTGAAAGAAATTCAGAAGTTACAGTTGCTTTGTGGGCAAGAAACCAGTCAAGCTCACAGGCAGCATCAATTTCTGTATATACAGTAGATGCTGAAGGTACTCTTACAGACACCGGTATAGATATAGGCGAGTGGGCATCAGCTGCTCAATCCGAAATGACAGCAACAGTCAGTGTTCCGGCAGGCAGCAGGATAGCTATTTATAATGATACAGAGTATAACTCAAATCTTGAGCTGGATTATGCTGCAATAACTGTAGTATCGGTTGAGCCGATAACAGTAACAGCAACAAACGTTGGCGCATTTGAAGATGATGCAACTCTCGGAACAACCGGCGTAGCAACAGCATTCAAGGCTGAGATGGGTGACGTAACAGGTACACTCAGCTTCACGGTTACAACAACAGAGGGCTTAGCAAGATCATTTGAGGGCGCAACAACACTTACAGAAGCTAATGTTGTTCTCGGTATCATCGTAAACGGTCTTTATGATGCCGGTGCAACAGGCGTATTGACAGTTGTAGAATAATTACAGGAGGTATAATTAACATGAAAAAGTTTTATAACGAACCGGAAATGAATATCTCCTTGTTCTCACAGGCAGATATTGTTACAACAAGCGGCGAAGATCCTACTCCTGTAGGAGATACTGCTCTAGTAAAGGCTGACGCTGCTCTTGCTGAAGCTACTACAAAGATTACACTTACATGGTAATCATATAGAGTACATATTACTGCGACGCCGTACAAGCCAATCCCCGCGGCGACGCACAGAAATATAACTCAATAAATTCGCAATGTCCCGGAATCCCCGGGGCATTGTTTTTTTACAGCTTCCCCTCTCCGTTGAATAAAAGAATATCAGGAGTATGTCATTTATTGCAAAATAAATTAAAAACTTTAAGGTTATTTTAAGATTAGCGGTTTATAATACAGACAAAACATAAGGAGGGTGATCCGAATGAAAATGAAGAAATATGTAATATGTATTCTGGCGGCTGCAATGCTTATATCGGGAACAGGCTGCGGGGCGCAGGCAGAGAATGTCGGTACGCAGGCGAGCGGAGCCTCAATCATATATGACGGTGTACCGCTGGAGTTTGACGTTGCTCCGGTAAATGAAAACGGAACAATTCTTGTTCCGATGAGAGCGGTATTTGAGGCGTTGGGCGCCAAGGTTAAGTGGGATGCCCAAACACAGTCGGTTACGGCGAGAAAAAGCTCGAAAACCTATTCAATGACCCTGGGTGAAAAAACAATAACCGTAAGTAAGAATGATGAGGTTACGGATACGACCACCGCAAACGAAGCGATGCAGCTCATAGACGACAGAACAATGCTTCCGCTCCGCGCATTGGGCGAGCTTTTCGGTCTTGAGGTCGACTGGAATGATGAAACAAAGACAGTAACTCTTACAACTCCCGAAGAAAAGAGTGATGATTCATGGAAAGAAAACGTTGGGACAGTTGATTTATCGGCTATGAACGCGTCAGGCAGCGGCGTAAGCATTTCCGGCAAGACAGTCGTAATTACGGAGGGCGGAGATTTCACAATAACGGGCGCGAATACCGACGCGCAGATAGTTGTGGATACGGATGCAAAGGTAAGACTGAGACTGAACGGAATAAACCTTACCAACACAGATGGAGCGCCCATATATGTTAAGAGCGCGGATAAGTGTTATATAACGCTTGAAGATGGTACTGAAAACACTATTACGGACGGAGGAGAATATACTTCTGAGCTTGCGGTAAACGGCTGCATTTATTCAGCTGACAACCTTGAAATAAAGGGAAAAGGAACGCTTAATATAAATGCGAATGTTCATCATGGCATAGCGGCAAAGGATAATCTTGAAATCGTAAACGGCACAATAAATATTACTTCACAGGGTGACGGTATTTATGTAAATGATACAGCTGAGATTAGCGGAGGTACGGTTAATATAACAAGCGCGCATGACGGTATCCAGTCGGGAAGTATTCTTGACATAACCGATGGTATTATAAATATCAGCTGCACCGGCGAGATAGCGGCGACCGGATACGGATCGGGTATGGGCGGCGCTCGGGGGCAGCAGCAGACGGCAGTCTCAGAGCCGGAAGCTGATGAGACTGAAAGCGAAAGCTCAAAGGGGCTTAAGGCCGGTTGGATGATGGATATTTCCGGCGGTGAAATTACCGTTCATTCAAATGATACCTGTGTTAAGTGCGATTCCGAGCTTAATATTTCCGGCGGCGCTCTTACGCTGACCTCCGAGGTAAAAAAGGGCATCAAGAGTATGGAGGATGTCAATATTTCCGGCGGTACAATTGATATAAAGAAATCGACCGAAGGAATTGAAACAAAGCGTATTATGACAATTAACGGCGGAGATATAAGTATAATTTCAAGTGATGACGGTCTGAATGCGGGAGGCATCGGAGCAGGCGGCGGCTTTGGCGGCGGAATGAGACAGGACGGCGAAGGCATGGCGCCGCCGGAAAGACAGGAGGGCGCGGAAGGAGAAATGCCGCAAAAGCCCTGGAATATGACTGAAGGCGAGGAACAAACAGGCGGAATGAGAGGACAAAAGGGAGGCCGCGGAATGAATGAGGACGGCGAACCTATGATGCTGCCGGAGAGACCTGAGGGTGATGAGAGCATGACAGCTTCCCAAATGGGCGGTCGCGGCGGCATGACCGGCGGCAGAGGTGAGTCAGCGGCAGTCAGCGAGGAGCATCACATCCAGATAAGCGGCGGAAATATTTATATACACGCCGGTGGTGACGGTATTGATTCAAACGGCTCACTTATCATTGACGGCGGCTCGGTTACTGTGGAAGGATCGACTACCAACGGGAACACAGCGCTTGATCATGACGGCTTGTTCCGGATAAACGGCGGTACGGTTATAGCTGTCGGTTCTGCAGGTATGATTGAAAACCCCTCCGAATCCTCGGAGCAGAATGTGCTTTCAGCGTATATAAACGCAGGTGCGGATCAGACTGTTACAATCAAGGATACACGAGGCTTGCAGGTATGCAGCTATACTGTAACATCCGCAGTGGGTCATATAATGTTTTCATCATCTGATATTGCGCAGGGAGACACATATACGGTATATGTTGACGGAACGGAGCAGAGCAGCGGTACAGTAGAAAGCGCTCTTACCCAAATCGGAACACCGTCAGCGGGCAGCCGAGGCGGTATGGGAGGAAGAAAATAATTAAGGTGTTTCTTATAGCGCTCACGCATGCTATAGCAGTTTATCATACAGAGTAAAAAAAGACTATGCTTCATCTTTTGGATGCTGCATAGTCTTTCTGCGTTTCTGAAAAGAACCCATGTTATTTTACGTTACTATTCAGGTATCAAAAATCCAGCAAAAAAGCCATTGTGCAAAGCGTAGAATTTAAAAAAATAAATTTTTAATAAAATT
>JBJEIW010000257.1:0-5055 GCA_051877435.1 Candidatus Ornithomonoglobus sp. | reverse complement strand
CAAGAAGCTCTATATGCTCCAGACAAGAAACGGTAAGAGAACAGCTCAGGCTGCTCTTCAGATAGCTTGTGACCTTGTTGACGAGGGCATGAGAACAGAAAAGGAAGCTGTAGCAATGATCGACCCGAGAAACCTCGACACATTGCTCCACCCGCAGTTTGACCCGGCGGCTCTTAAGGCTGCGACACCGGTAGCTAAGGCTCTGGGCGCATCACCGGGCGCTGCTTGCGGTAAGATCGTATTCACAGCTGACGACGCTAAGGAATGGAATGACAGAGGCGAAAAGGTTGTTCTTGTTCGTCTTGAGACTTCACCTGAGGATATCGAGGGTATGAAGGCATCACAGGGTATCCTTACAGTCCGCGGCGGTATGACATCACACGCTGCCGTTGTTGCCCGTGGTATGGGTACATGCTGCGTATCAGGCTGCGGCGACATCGCTATGGATGAGGCTAACAAGCAGTTTGTTCTTGCAGGCAAGACATATAAGGAAGGCGACTTCATTTCAATAGACGGTTCAACAGGTAACATCTATGACGGTGTTATCCCGACTGTAGACGCTACAATCGCAGGCACCTTCGGCAGAATCATGGGCTGGGCTGACAAGTACAGAACTCTTAAGGTTCGTACAAATGCAGATACTCCTGAGGATGCTAAGAAGGCAAGAGAGCTCGGCGCTGAGGGTATCGGTCTTTGCCGTACAGAGCATATGTTCTTCGGCGGCAACAGAATTGACGCGTTCAGAGAGATGATTTGTTCAGACACTGTTGAGGAGAGAGAAGCGGCTCTCGCTAAGATTCTCCCGATGCAGCAGTCAGACTTTGAGGAGCTTTATGAGGCGCTTGAGGGCAACCCGGTAACAATCCGCTTCCTTGACCCGCCACTTCACGAGTTCGTTCCGACAGAGGAAGAGGACATCAAGGCTCTCGCTGATACACAGGGTAAGACTGTTGAGCAGATTAAGACAATAATCGACTCGCTCCACGAGTTCAACCCGATGATGGGACACAGAGGCTGCCGTCTTGCGGTAACATATCCGGAAATCGCAAAGATGCAGACAAGCGCTGTTATCAGAGCTGCTCTTAATGTTCAGAAGAAGCACCCGGATTGGACAATCAAGCCGGAAATCATGATTCCGCTGGTTGGTGACATCAAGGAGCTTAAGTTCGTTAAGAAGGTAGTAGTTGAGACAGCTGACGCTGAAATCGCTGCTGCAGGCGCTGATCTTGAGTATGAGGTTGGTACAATGATCGAGATTCCGAGAGCTGCGCTTCTCGCTGACGAGATCGCAACAGAGGCTGAGTTCTTCTGCTTCGGTACAAACGACCTTACACAGATGACATACGGCTTCTCACGCGACGATGCGGGCAAGTTCCTTGACGCTTACTATGACAAGAAGATCTTCGAGAACGATCCGTTCGCAAAGCTTGACCAGTCAGGCGTTGGTAAGCTCATGAAGATGGCTATCGACCTTGGTAAGCCGGTTCGTCCGTCACTCCACGTTGGTATCTGCGGCGAGCACGGCGGTGACCCGACATCAGTTGAGTTCTGCCACAAGATCGGTCTTGACTACGTTTCATGTTCACCGTTCAGAGTTCCGATTGCAAGACTTGCAGCCGCTCAGGCTAAGATTGCAGAGGATGCCGAATAATTAAAGGTATAATCCAATAGAAATTTTAATCCGCCGCGGGCATTGCCTGCGGCGGGTTTTTTATCCGTAATTAACAAAATTATTACTTTTTAAATAAAATTAAATAATTTTATTGACATTTTAAATAATATATATTATAATATTTTTGAAAGGATGTGGTTTTATGGCACAATCTACATTTAGTATCAGAATGGATGACGGCTTAAAAAAAGAGTTTGACAGCCTTTGCGCTGACTTTGGAATGAGTATGTCCACCGCGATTACTGTTTTTGCAAGAACTGTTGTAAAAACGCGTAAAATTCCGTTTGAAATAACGGCTTCAGAACCATTCTACTCTGAAAATAATCAGAAGTATCTTATGAAGTCATTGGCTGACTATAAAGCAGGACGGCTCACTCAGCATGAGCTTATTGAGGCAGAAGATGAATAAGCTGTGGACTGATGACGCCTGGGATGACTATGTATATTGGTCTTTACAGGATAAGAAAACTTTAAAACGGATAAACCAGCTGCTAAAAGATATTGACCGAAACGGAAACAGAGGAATAGGAAAGCCAGAACCTCTAAAGCATGAGTATCAAGGCTTTTGGAGCAGAAGAATAAACGAGACAGACAGGCTTGTTTATAAAATTGAGAATGGAAACATAATCATCCTGCATTGCAGAGGGCATTATGAATAATACTGTTATGTACTCCGCCGCAGGCATTGCCTGCGGCGGAGTTTTAACAATAATCAGCTAAGGGAATTTAAAACCGATTTTGACTTAAACTCCCTTAGCTGACTTACTGTGTAAAAGAATATATTTGTTATGAGCTATCGTAGCTCTTGTATTTACCTTTGACTTATCTGTTCTTTTATGCCAATGAATATTTATTATGGATAATATGGATTAGGCTTAAACAACAATATTACCAAGTCGATAATTATACCTATTCCAAAAATGCCGCCAGTACAAAGATATACAATTCCTAAAAGTACTCTGCCTTCATAAAATTTATGTATTCCTAATACACCGAAAAACATACATAGGAAAAATGATACCCATTTGCTTTTTGCCAATTATTATTCCCCCTTTATTTCTTCAATTTCAGTTACTTCTACGGGTATAGCTGATGCTTCAGCTTTTTCATCAAAAATATAGTTGCCCTCAAAAAACCATTTATATGCTCTGGCACCAATAGCTTTTGTTTCAACTAAATCCAAGCCGCCGCCGATAACGGCACCTACACCTGGAACAAGTTTTCCCATATTGATTATTCCTTTTGTTCCAAACTTTGTAATGAATCTAAAACCAACTTTTTGATTTATTTTTGTTAGCACTTTTCCGGGAATTTTCTTGATTAGACTATTAGTAAGTTTTACACCAAATTTAATTCCTGCTTGTTTTAACATCTCATTAACTGCAACTCCAGCAAGACAGGCATACACGAACGTCTGTGTTTCATCGCCTTCTAAATCAAATCCAGCCATATATGCGGCGCAAGCTATCATTCTCATTTGAACATATAAAACACTTGTAATATTGGCGGGTAAGGTAACAGGTAAAATAATAAATCCTCCAAAGCCTGTAATAAATCCAGATGTCGTACATTTAATAATTTGATTTTTTATCATTGATTTACATGCCTGTTCGGTTGTTGGATATTTCCCCAGATACTCAGCCGCAATCTGTTCTACTGAAGGGCTAACGTGTGGGATTCCTTGTATAGATTTATCATAGCAAGTGTCAAGAATTTTCATTATATCCTCTTGAGATAATAACTTCTTTTTTTCATTCTCCATTTCTTTATCCTCTCTTAATTGTCTGCAAATTTTATTTCGTATCCTTCGATATAATAGGCATTTTTTAGGAAATTTTCAATTAAAACTTTTGCATTATTATTAGCCCAATCAAAAAGACCTTTTTCAACAGCAGCATTTTCTTCATATTTTTTCATGTTTGCAAAAGAGCCATTTACGTCTTTAACGCCAATAGGATTAAAGATATTATTTTGTTCATCATAAAGTTTAAAACTATCTTCATCAATTTCAGAACTTTGAATTTCCGCTTTGGGCAGTTTTACTATGATAACGTTTTCCGACTTTTCAACATCAATATCAGCAAAGTCAATACCAGCGGTAATTACGCCATCATAACTATATACAAATTTTGAATTTGTAAGCGGAACAGTAAATCCCATAACAATTCTGTCACTGTCATAGGTTTCAACATGGGTATAGTGATATTCTGCCGTTTCAAGAACGCCAAGATTATTCAAACTGAATTTCAAGTTTTTACCTGATAATTTTACCGTTTTTTCTACAGCACCGTCTTTAACTATGTAGCTTTTAGGAGCATAATAACTTTTTGTTATATGGAATACACCTACACATACTGCAATAAGAACAACCACATATAAAGTTTTCTTTAACCATTGCATAGTAAATAAGTCCTCCTACATCATATTAAATCCAAGCTGTTATAAGAAGATATAAATAGAAAGAAACTACTATACCTAAGATGATAAACAGCAATGTCAAGATAAATTTTTTCATGATTTCACATCCTTTGTATGTTATTCATATCAGGCTTTGTAATTTTCGCGAAATTTACAAGGTGTATTATAGATTGCATTTAATAAAAAAGTGCGCTCTCCACAACAAGAGAACGCACCGAAAAAGTGTAATCCCTCATTGTTGCTACACAATCTATCTCACTATGGTATGAGTAAATAGAGAAAACACGTTTTACCAAAGTATTTTCCCATAGTGGTCAAAACTATATTCAGATTGTGTAGCAACAATATTATATCACACAGCAGATATATTTTCAAGATTTTTGGAGAAATATATCGAATAGAACAGAAAATTTTATTTTTATAAATTTAACAAAGAATAACTTTTGGCAATCGTCTTGACACACCTATATTAAAATGCTATACTTGCTTTAAGAATCAATATATACCAAAGACAGAAAAGAGACGATTTTTATGTGGTTTGTATTCGCGCTTTTATCGGCGGTGTTCGCGGCGCTGACCTCCATACTTGCAAAAATCGGAATTGACGGGGTCAATTCCACCCTTGCCACGGCAATCCGCACAGTTGTTGTCGTAGCTATGGCATGGGGCATGGTGCTTATAACGGGAACAGGCGGCGGAATCTCCGCCATAGGACGCAGAAGCTGGCTTTTTCTCATTCTTTCCGGACTTGCCACAGGCGCCTCGTGGCTTTGCTACTACAAGGCGCTGCAAATCGGCGACGCGTCCAAGGTCGTACCCGTGGATAAGCTCAGCGTGGTTATTTCGCTGATTCTCGCGTTCATATTTCTTCACGAGGATTTCACCGTAAAATCCGTTATCGGCATGGCGCTTATAACCGCCGGCACGCTTATTATGGTTCTGTAGCTATTTCCTTTTTATTCGCT
>JBJEIW010000256.1:0-23061 GCA_051877435.1 Candidatus Ornithomonoglobus sp. | reverse complement strand
TGATATACACATAGTTTTAACTCTCCTTTGAAATCAGATATTGCAAAAGCCGCAGGGTGATTTTCTGCGGCTTTACGGTTATGTTCACTTCTTACGCGGCTGCTATAAGGTTTACATTCAGCAGTTCGTCAACTATCATATGTGTTTTTCTGCTCTCCAACCATAGTAAAATCTTTTTCTACTGTTCTTTCTTGCAGTCTCCCTTAGTCCAATCGCAACAGCCTTGTCTGATGCGCATGTAGCAAACAAATGTCTGTTATCTTTAACCCACTGCGTGATATTAATGGTTTCATATATTACTCCATCAGGTGATATAATTCTATATGCTACTGCCTTGATATTTGAGATTTTCAATCTTGGAAAATGCGTGTGTATCAGATCAAAAATATTGTAATCATATTTTTTACACAGTATTTTCAAGCCTGCTTCCGTAAAATGGTGCGTATTGATATGATAATATTTTTCCGTGTCAGTTACATCCACATTGCACAGCTCACTAAGAACGTATAAGACCGCCTCATATTCCTGTTCATTGTTCCATTCTATATATTCACCCGGATATCTCGTTTGCCACCATCTTTCCCGAGGAAAAGCCTTGTCCATAAATTTGTCCACCCCTCCGTATTTTCTTTCAATATTATATATAAGTCCATATCTATGTGCAGTCAAAACATTACCGCGGTGAATGCTGAACGGTTCTTTACCCTGAGCATTAGCAATAAGTCGTATTTCTTCTGCAAGCATCTCCTCATCCCAATAGTTTCTCTTACCCTTAAACATCTCTTCAATAAATTTTCCGGGATACAGAAAATCTACTGCTTGAAATATGCTGTTATTAAAACACAGACTTAACATATTTTGAAGCTTGTACTGCTTAAAATGATTGGTTGAAAGGTCATGAGCAATCTCACTTCTCGTTCTCATTTTTACTTTTTCTTCAATAAAATATTTTAAAACAACTTTTGTTCTGATTTTTCCGTATTTATCCAGCCACATACTGTTAGGCAGCTCTGCAAATTCGGATTTGAGATACAGTTCATATAAATCTATGATTTTGTCCTTTTCTGTTGTAATATCCGCATTAAAGTCCAACACAATGCCCCCTTTCTGTTTACACCAAGACTTCACACCCGGAGGGCATTGTAACTTCAGTTCCCATATACTTTGCCACAGGAAACAAAAAAAAGGCCTTCGGAATTTCATTTCTTTCAGGTCTTACCGAACCTGCCGGCGCGTTAATCGGCTATCTTGCGCTGCGTCCCTTTCTCAGCGGCGCAATGTACGGAATTATTTTCGGATTGATTGCCGGAATAATGGTATACATTGCGATAGAGGAGCTTATACCTATGGCAAGGGAATATGACAAGAGCAACACAATGATCCTTGGCTGCATAGGCGGCATGGCGGTTATGGCGGTGAGCCTTATTATGTTCATATGATTTTACATTTTAGACGGGCTGCGGCATTCAATCGGACACCACAGCCCTTTATGTTAATGCTGTGAATTAATCAGTTTAAGAAGCTTTTTTCTGCGTTTATCAGGAATTACATCAGCTCAATAACCTATAATTTATAAAAATCTTTTACATATAGGAGCTTCTGAAAAGCAGCGGGATTTAACTATATTCCTTTAAACGCACATCATTTTAATGTATGTCATAATATATATTATCCAAAAAAAATTCAGGGAGTGATTATTATGAATGAAAAACCATTTATTGACGTGGGAACATGTCCCGTAAACGCAAGTCATGAAACAACAGCGTGTGTATCTGTTTCGATCTGCCCGTTCGCCGATCCGGAACCGATTTCTGTTGAAAACTGCGGCGCGCCTGTGGTGAAGTGCGGCGGGGAGCCGTGCTGCGGAGTTGTGAACGGAAGATTTGAATTTACGGTAGCGCAGAAAATGAAAATCAATGTTCCGATTGTGTTCGGCGCTGATATCGCGGTCGGCACGGCATATATACACAACGGACAGACCACGGCATGCATCAACGGCGATTGCAGCACCTGCAGCGGTTCAGAACGTGAAAGAGAATGTGAATGCGAGAAAGAAAAAGACCATGACGGAGAAAAGGAATGCGAGAAAGAAAAAGACCATGACAAAGAAAAGGAATGCGAGAAAGAAAAAGACCATGACGGAGAAAAAGAATGCGAGAAAGAAAAAGACCATGACGGAGAAAAGGAATGCGAGAAAGAAAAAGACCATGACGGAGAAAAGGAATGTGAAAAAGAAAAAGAATACGGTGATAAAGATTATGAGTAATTCAAAGCTCCGCCGGGCATCCGCCTGCGGAGTTTTTCTTTTATCCGGTTATCACCGTCTGCGCCGGATATGAATATTATAATTATAGAAAACTCCGTGAGAAAGGAGATATTTATAAATGCTGACTTTTATTATAATTGCGGTAATTGCGGTTTTTCTGGCAATATCGGTTTCGGTATCTTTTATACATAAGAAACACCTCCGTCCGGATTCGGATAAGGAGCAGCATCGGCAGCCTGCAGAGTTCAAATCAGATGCGGGCTCAGAAAAGGATTTACCTGCGATACATGCAGCAGTTAAAGCTACGGAACAGAAGACAAATAAAACTAATGGTAATGAACCTCCGCAACCGTCTCACATTCCCGAACCGCTGCGCCGATCCGAACCTCGCCAATGCGTTGGAGATATGTGCAGACAATGCCGCATACGCCACTACGAGCAGATGCTGAAGGAATACTCCCTCCACAGAAGTGAGGATAATTAAAAATGTCCGCGGTTGAAAAAAGACTACGCTCTGTGTATAACGCCGCAGAGGTCATACCCTTTGACGAAAACGACAAATTTATTATAATGAGCGACTGCCACAGGGGTCAGGGCAACACAGGCGATAATTTTCTTCCCAATCAGGCTCTGTATTTTGCCGCGCTTGAGTATTATTATAAAAACGGCTTTACATATATTGAGCTGGGCGACGGCGACGAGCTGTGGGAAAACCGTAAAATACAGCCGATTATTTCGGCGCACAGCGATATTTTCCGCATAATGTCAAAATTCTATGATAATAAACGGCTGTATATGCTCTACGGAAACCACGACATTGTAAAGCGCCGCAAGCGTCTTGCCGACAGAGAATTTAAAAGCTTTTACTGCGACAGCGGCGAATGTAAGCTTTTTCCGGGTATTGAGATGCCGGAGGGGCTTATTCTTGAGGAGGCGCAGTCAAAAAAGAAAATTCTGCTCGTTCACGGACATCAGGGAAATTTTATTAATGACACGATATGGCCGGTCGCAAGGTTTCTGGTTCGTTATTTCTGGAAGCCGCTTGAGCTTATCGGCTTTACCGCACCCACAGGCGCGGCGCGCACTCACCACAAGCAAGAAGATATAGAAAAAAAGCTTGCCGCCTATGCCGACTCGCAGCAGCTCATGCTTATCGCGGGTCACACCCACCGCTCCGCATACCCCAAGCCCGGAAAAGGACTTTATTTCAACGATGGAAGCTGTATTCATCCCGGAAGCATAACCGGCATTGAAATAGCAAACGGACAGATTTTGCTTGTTAAGTGGTTTGTTTCCGCTCATGAGGATCAGAGCCTGTATGTGAACCGCAGGGTCCTGAATGGTCCTGATTTTATTAAAGATTTTTTCTAAGACATATATATTATAATTTATTTTAAAAAGCTATTGACACAACCGTTTAAACTATATATATACAGTTTAAACGGTTGTAATTGCTTAAACATAATAATAAACAACACAAGCGGCGCGCCGATATATGAGCAGATAAGGAATAAGATTACTCGAACCACTCATACAGCTTCATGCTCTCACCATATCGCTGCGCCTCATATTTTACCCGCGGCAGCTTCATATTCTCTCTTATTCCGTATTTAGGATTATAACCGAAAAGGTTTATATATTTCACCACATCACCGTCGTCGTGGCTCATTCTGTCGAATACCATAAGCATCGCTTTTACATCGTCAATCGCTCTGTGCGAATTTTCAACTATTCCGTCCAGTCCGTAAAAGCTTATCGCATTCTCCAGCCTATGCGGATATTCCTTTCTGTCCCGCAGAATAGTAAGTGTGTCTATAATATCTATCTTGTTCCATGGTATCCTTCTGCCCTCCTTCTCAAAGAGGTATTTTATGAAATTCATGTCAAAATTGGCATTATGTGCAAGCAGCAGTATTCTCTGCTTATTGAATAATTCCTCGTCAATAAATCTTGCAAGCTGACTGCGCTCTATCCCCTCATCAGCAAGCATTTCATCCGTTATATGTGTAAGATTTATGATCTCTTTCGGAAGTCTGAAATGCACGTTAACGAGATAATCGTGACATTTTGCTTTACCGTTTCGCTTTATGTCAACACAGGCAAACTCGATAACCTCATCATCACGATAGTCCAGTCCGGTTGTTTCCACATCAAAAAATATTATGCTGTCATAATTATCAAGAAAGTATTTAAGTATCTGCATTTAACTTCTCCGGTTAAGTTTCTTTCATTTCAAATATTACATCGGTAAGCAGCTTATACAGCGCTGTATCCGCTTCCATAACACCGAGGTGCTTCTCAATCGTCATCATGTCACCGCGCGCGGCCGGTCCCGTTATAGCGCCGCGTGTTCCGCAGGCTATTATATTATCCATGTTATTGCGCATAAGCGGTATAAGCGCCTCATGCGCCTCTTTGCGGGAAAAGCCGCAGCTTTCAAGGTGACGCTCCGCCCTTTCACATACCGCTACAACAAAATTTGAGGCAAAGCACGCTGCGGCATGGTATTCAGCCTTACAGGATTTATCTATTATTTTGCATTTATTTCCTGTCTTATCAAGAAGCTTCGATATAATATTTACAGCATTTTTACCGCCCTCTAAGGTGAAAAAGGCTTTTTCTATAGCATCGGCAGATGTATTGCGGCTGTTAAAGGCAAGCATCGGATGTACCGAGCACACATTTTCGCAGTTCGCTCCGTCAAACACCTCCGACGTAAGCGAGCCGCTGCAATGGCAGATTATTTTGTTTTCAAGGTCAAGTCCCCTTATTTCCTGCCATACCTTTGGAATTGCAGTATCTGTCACTGTTATAAATATTATGTTGCTTTTGCTTACAAGCTCATTTGTACTGTAAAAAGAAAATCTGCTGTCTTTTACAGCATGACGGGATGCGAATCCACATATCTCAATTCCTTTTCCGGCAAAATAGGCTGCAAGACTCATTCCGCACTTTCCTGCGCCGATAAATCCGATTTTCATTTTATCATTCCTCATATTGTAATGGTATTTAAATTATACCACATTACACCCTTGATTGCAACACGCAATTTCCGATATTATTTACAGCAATAACGTATAAATTTCCAAAAAAAATCGTATACCGCTTATTGCGATACACGATTTTTCTTTGCCGTATTCATAAATATTATTGAAGCTATTACAAGCGCAATTCCTGTTACATTTATAATTCCAAGCCTTTCGCCGCATACAAGAACTCCGAGAATTACCGCAACCACAGTTTCCGCGGAGGCATATACCGGTACCTTACTGCTCTCGGTTATTCTTCTTACGCCGTTATAGTAAAATATGTACGCTATTGTCGTTGGTATCAGCGCATACAGAAAGCCCCATAAAAGCATCCCCATGTTCAAATTAAGCGACGAACCCATCGGCTTCAGCGAAGCTGCAAGGAACACCGCGGCAAACAGATAGCTGTAGGTGCTTATAACAAAGGTGTGCGTCTTGTTTCCCGCAATTCTGCCGAATATCGCCGTAAGCGAATAGCAGAACCCTGCCAGCGCGCCGAAAAGTATTCCTATTGCCGACATTCCTTCAAGAGAAAGCTTTCCTCCCGTTACGGCTATAATACATCCGAATACATTGACGGCAAGCGCAATCCCCTTTTTTGCGTTTATTTTTTCCGAAAACAGAATAACCGATGTAACCGCCGTAAATACAGGAGCGATATTGAGCAGCACCGCGCTTATCGCCACACCCGTTTTCACAACCGCAAGACTGTAGAACACATTATATATACCGTGGCATATCAGACCAAGCAAAGCGCATGATACAAGTGTTGCGAAATCTACCTTTAAAGCCTTTATGCCTAATTTGGCGATTGTTATGACAAGCATTATAAGAAATGCAAAGGTCATCCGCAAAAAGCTAATGAGCGCCGAATCCGCGCCGCAGTTGTTAAGCTGAACAATAAACAAGCCTATCGTTCCCCATATTGCTCCGCCCGCGAATACCTCTAAGGCGCCTCTGTTTTCCTTATTAAACTTACTTTTCAACCTTTTCTTCTCCTATAATTCTCTTTAAAAACGGAATGAGCATACAGCCCGCCGCATTACCCGTTACGACAAGGAGGAAATACAGCAGCGCATGAGCCGCATCGGCACAGCCGCTTATAAAGAAATATGCCAGATCCGCAACACTGTGGTTAAAGCCGGATATAATAAACACCATAACCGGCAGCACAACAATAAATAACGCGCCGATATGATTCCCTTTTCCCGAAGCCTTTTTGTTTCCTTCAACAGCGGTATACATCAGCACACCGCAGAATATTGCAAGAATGAATATACTCAGCAGACTGTCAGTGAATTTTCCCTGCATAACCACCGCTGCTTTTTCCGTGAAGCCGGCGCCGAACTTAGTCAATCTCAGAAGCGTTCCTCCCGCCGCCGCTCCAAGCACATTACCTAAAAATGCAGACAAGACCTCAATTATATACTTCGGAGGCTTAACCGCCATATATCCTACCTTGCCGGTATAAAGCGCAAGTCTGAAGGTTATTATTACAAAAAGCCCAAGGCTGAACATAAACGCTCCGGCAAGCTTATTATCGCATGACAGGTATACCGCGCATCCTACACTGAGAAAAATCCCTGCTACGATACCGTTTATAACCGCTGCCGCATACTTATTCTTCATTGCATTCCCCTATTCGATATTTTTTACCGAAACTACAAATATATTATATTCTATCATGGAGTTTTTGTCAAGCGCACAATAATTATTCCCGGTATTTGAAAATTTAGCTTTCATTTTTCGCTCAAATGGTGTATAATGAAATTATAGCAATTTGGAAAGGGAGGTTACATAATGGCTGAGACTGATGAAAAGGAGCAAAAGATCCGGGAGGCTATAAAGCTTCTGAATGAAAATAAATATCTTGTTATTCCCGTTACCAACGGTCAGCTGTGTCTGTGCGACGCATGCCGGGAGCCGGAAACGGAATGCCGCTACGGTGCGTTCGGCTACACCTGCTCAAATCTTCTCTGTATCAACAGCTTTATCAAGGAGCAGATAAACTATAAGGACATTATAGCAAATATCAAGGCAGAATAACATGTTAAAAGCGGCTGTATCAAAAGAGCCTCTCTATAATCAGACTTCTGCAGCTTTATTTAAGCTGAATTTTTATACTTGAAATTAGAGTAATAAATTGTTGTTTATATACATACATGACCTCTCAGTCACGGCTGCGCCGTGCCAGCTCCCCTTGGAAGGGGAGCCTTTAGCAGAGCGCCGCCGGAGCATTGGCTCCCCTTTTAAGGGGAGCTGTCAGCCGAAGGCTGACTGAGAGGTTCGCCGCTAAACAATAATTTAGTTTTGATATAGCCCCTATTCTTTTATCTCTTTATTCTGAACACGCTTACGCTCATAGGCTTAAATTCAAACTCAAAGGAGCTTTTGTCGGCTTTAATATCACTATCTATCGGATAAACCTTACGAGGCTCCTCAAAGGAATTTTCGTCATTTTTTCCGTATCCGTAAAGCTCCGATACGCTTCCGGTTATACTTTCAATAAACGGAATTTCTATAATGCCCTTTGTCGGAGTGTCATTTACATTTACAGCCTTAACGATTATATCGCCCGTGTTATCATCTATGCCCGCAGTATAATAAAGCTCCTCCTGAATAAGCCGCTTGTCCTCAATATCGTTCCACAGCTCACCGTTGATATAGGTTTTAAGCATTCTGCCGTCAACAACAAGCTTCAGCTTGTATTCAATGCCTGTTTCAACGGAAAATCTGCTTTGAGTAAGACATGAGGCGTGTCCCTCAAACTTATCAATAATGCAGTCCTGGTTCTGCCACCCGCCTATCGACCACACATGTTTTTTTCTTTCGGCGGTTTTTGCAAAGGTCAGCTTGAAGCCGAGGTCGCCGCTCAGGCGCTTTGCAGTTAATTCTATCGTATAATGTCCCGATATAATTTCATCAACAGCCGCGCTGCCGCCGTTTGTAAAGCTGAGGTCATCATATGTTTTTATGTCCCCTGTTTCACTGTCGGTTATCTTTATATCATAGAACTCCGCGCTGCATCCGTCCGCAGCAAGCTCAATACCGCCGCATATCTTTTCAGTCCCAAGCATATTCAGCTTATCAAAGCCTTCTTTTTGCGTTCTTAAAAGCTGTGTCGGAAGGTTATTCATAAACAGCTTCTGTACATAGTAGTTTGCGCTGCCGTAGGCGCGGTGATTGTCAAACCATATCATATCCGGCGCCCAGTTTGTATACTGCGCGTTGCATAAAAGAGGAGCATAGCATACAAGGGCAACCGCATGAGCATTATTTTCAAGTCCCGTCATATATGCCGCCTCCGCAAGCGCGCTGTAATAATTGTTATCCCATGAAGCGTATTCACCTAAGAATACCTTTGTATCCTCCTCGCTGAAATTATCATAACGGTGATAATTGGCAATAAACCACTCAGGCGACATATAGTAGTGCTCGTCAATTATATCCGAACCGTTTTTCCTCGCGCTTGCCCAGCCCTTGTCATACTCGCTGCCGTGATTGAAGGGACCTGCGGAATTTATTATTTTTATATCGGGATATTTTCCCTTGATCGCCTTATGAAAATAGTCGTATCGGTCGAAAAAGCCCTGTCCGACCTCCTCGTTTCCTACAGCTATATATTTAAGATTAAACGGCTCCGGATGCCCAAGCTCCGCGCGCTTTGCTCCCCACTCTGTTTTACTGTCCCCATTTGCAAATTCTATGAGGTCGAGAGCGTCATCAATCCACTCTCCAAGCTCATCAAACGGAACACCCTGTCGGGAATGAGGATTATATCCCGCCGGCAAAACAGGCAGTGGCTCCGCTCCTATATCCTCACAGAACAGGAAATATTCATAATATCCCAGACCAAGCGTCTGATTGTATCTCCAGTTGCTTCTTCTCGCCGGCCTGCTTTTTATGTCCCCTAATGTACTTTTCCAACGGTAGCAGGAATCACGTTCATTTTTGTTAAGCGAGCCGTCATGCACAAGGCAGCCTCCCGGGAAGCGCATAAACCTCGGTTTAAGGTCAGCTAAAAGCTCCGCTAAGTCTCTGCGAAGTCCGTTTTCACGTTCCTTATATGTATCCTTTGGAAACAGCGATACAAAATCAAAGTATGCCTTGCCGGATTTTTTCATTGACAGCAGAAGTCTTGCCGAAAAATCGTCCTCTGTACTCTTAAATACAACGCTGTAATCCGTCCATTTATCCGTAAGCATAAAATCCGCGCTGTCGTATACTTTTCCGTCTGCGCTTACAATTGCCGCGGTTATCTCTGTTCCTTCCGCCGCTCTTGCCCGCATTGAGAAATTATACTCTTTTCCGCCGTACAGGGGCAGTCCGGAATTATAGCCCTCATTCTTCACACCTGCCGCCGCGCCGTCCGTTTCAACCGCCATTACAAGATAATGAGGATTTGCCGCGTCGGCATAGGCATCATTGCGGATCGACAGTGAAACCCTTGTCCCCTGCGGCTCATATTCCGTCCATGCGGTAAGACCGTTATAGGACGGATTATCTATCGGCGAAAACTCAAAGCTTCTGTTCCGTATCATCTCCGCGTACAGACCTCCGTCCGCAGCATGGTTTATGTCCTCAAAAAATATTCCGTAAAAGTCGCCCAGCGGCGATAATCTTTCATCTGTTATTGTTAATTTGTTTGCCATTATAACTGCTCCTAAGCTGTAAAATATATTCCGATGTCTATTCTACCACTATCGCGGACAGATTGCAATAGGTTACTTCATTTTTACCGGGAAGAAAATTGATCACGGTTCCATAAAGCTCCCTGTCCACATACGCGGATAATTTCTGTTTATAATTATTTTATGTAAATCTCATAACAAAAAAGTTATCCACGCGCGATGTGGATAATGTGGATAACCTGCGGGAAATATTGATTTCATCGGAAATTTTATCATGTGTTTGCGTGGATAACTGTGCGGATAAAGTGGATTACATAATTTTTCTTCGGTTTTATGTAACATAGTTGTAATATTCAATGCTGATTATTATATGTTTTGTAACAATTCCGCCGCTGATCCGCATTTTCCGCATATATATCCACTGAACGCAAAAACAGGGATGAAAAACTTCACCCCTGCCATGTATATGTATAATTATCTTACCATTTCGTCCTGCGGGCCTGTCGCCTTATGTGACTTGATAACCGAGCGGATCTCGTCAATCGAGCTTGCGCTCATGTCGCCCGCAACCGTGTTCTTAACGGCTGATAACGCATTGCCGACCTCAAGAGCGCGGGTTATGTCACGGTTCTTTACAAGACCGTAGAGAACGCCTGCAAGGTACGCGTCACCGCTGCCGATACGGTCAACGACCTCAATCTCCTTATATGGCAAATCCTCATAAAAGCGTCCCTCAAAGAACATCTTTGAATTGAAGTTATGGCGTGTAGGCGAAACAACCTCACGGCGCGTTGTCGCAACAAGACGGCAGCCGTAATCGCGCGCGTAGCCCATCATGATGTCCTCAAGCGTGCCTGTTCTGCGCAGCATTCTTCTTGATGTCTCCTCCGATACAAAGAGCATATCAACAAGCGGGAAAATACTTTCGATAACCGGCTTTGCCTCCTCCTCTGTCCAGAGCGCCGCTCTGTAGTTTACGTCAAAGGAGATAAGCGCGCCCGCCTCCTTGAACTTCTTTATAACCTCAAGCGACACCTCTCTCAGCTCCGGCGAGAGTGCCAGCGTGATTGAGCTTATATGGAATATCTTTGTTGACTCGTATACAGCCGGATCTATTTCGTCAAGTGTGAGCGAGTTTATCGAGGCTCTCGCGCGGTCATAGATACATGATGACTTACGCGGATATACGCCGCTCTCGTAATAATAGATACCGAGACGCTTTGCATCGGAATCATCATATACAATATAATCATCCGATACATTGCCGTAACGAATCTTGTTTCTGATAAAGTGACCCATCTTGCTCTTAGGAATCTTTGTGATAATAGCGCTTCTGAGTCCGAGCATTGCGGCGCCCGATACCACGTTAAGCTCCGAGCCGCCCGCGTTCTTCTCAAAGGTCTCGCTCTGCGAAATCTTTTCCTTTCCCGGCGGTGAAAGTCTTAACATGACTTCACCCATGCCCACCAGGTCAAATTTTGTATTTTCCTTGAATTCAAACATTTTCATTCCTCCTCTGCATTTATATGTGAATTCATTTATTTTCTAATCTTGATAAAACTATATTCACTTCTTCCTCCGTGATTTTCTGCTCAGGCTTGAAGGTCACATCATCATAACCCTCAACTATGTCCTTTTGCTGCAAAAATCCGATTGCATTCCTATACCACGCATCAGCCGGAATATCCGTAAACGTACACTCATATTCGGCTGTAATATCAAAATCCTCCATTGACCTTGCAAGATAGGCAAGCTGTCCTCCGCGGGTAGCGTTTGCAATGTCCGCAGATTCCTCCGGCGTATATGCAGGAATGCGTATCACCGCAAACTCATATGGTGTTAATTTATATGCAACCTGATTGTCTTCCGGAGATATTATCTCTGTTTGTTCCTTTATAGCTTCCGGGTTTTCAATACTGTTTGAGATATTGGGTTCATCACCTGTTATATATGTAACAGACGCGTTACCGGGCGCAAGCTCATAAGAATAATTCATCTTTAAGATGCTTTCATTCTCCGTTGTATTTACAGCCTTTACAATAAGCTCCTTTGTGCTCTCATCATACGAAACATTTGTAAATATTCCGTTGGTGTCTGAACCGTCCGTAACAGTTGTCTTTACGTTATAATCACCCAAGTTATTACTGTTCATCTTCTGCACATAATAGCTCGGCGAGCCATAGGAGGTCACATCATCAAACCAGATCAGATCCGGCGACCACTGCGTATATCCCGCTCTTGCAAAGAGCGGAGCATAGCATGACATTTTCACAACGTCGGAATTTCTTTCAAGTCCCGTGAAATATGCCGCCTCGGTCAGCGCAGTGTACAGCGTGTTCGCCTCCGGATCGTTCGGGAGATTTCTTGTGCGTGATGCGTATTCTCCCGCGAATACATAGGTTCCGCGGTCATAATTATCATAAAAGTCCGTGTTCTGCAAGAACCACTGCGGCGTCATATAATAATGCTCGTCAACGGCATAAACAAAGCTGTCGTTCTTTGCCTCGTTCTCCCGTATCCATTCCCACGCTCCGCGCCATGCCGCCGAATTTACATCCGGTCCGCTTGTGCCGATAAGCTTTATATCCGGGTATTTCTCATGTATCGCCTTTTCAAAAGCCTCATAGCGCTTTCTGAACTGATTTTCCTCTGTATTCCACTGCTCGTTTCCTATTCCAAGCATTGTGAGTCTAAACGGCTCAGGATGTCCCATCTCCGCGCGTATTGCGCCGTATTCGGTTGTGATGTCACCGTTTGCAAATTCTATCAGATCAAGCGCGTCCTGTATGTACTGCTTAAACTCCGCGCTGTCAAGCGGCACGGTTTCATTTGTCTGGAACTGACACGCCATACCCACATTTACAACCGGAATCGCCTCACATTCGAGGTACTCGCAAAGCTCAAAATACTCATAGAAGCCAAGTCCCAAGGTCTGGTTGTAATGGTTATATCCGTCGGTATGCAGATCCCAGCGGTTCCAGTTTTCCTTTCTTTCCTCAACGGGACCTATGCTGTCCTTCCACTGATAGCTGTTATCGAGATTATAGCCCTCAATCACGCAGCCGCCGGGGAAACGCAGAAAGCCCGGATTTATAGCCTTGAGCATTTCCGCTAAATCCCTGCGGAATACTCCGTCTACCGCATCATCCGGAATCAGCGAAATCATATCGAAATCAACAGCGCCTGTCCCGTCAAGCGTTATAACAAGCTCCGCGCCGCGTATATCCTCCGTGGCTGTCATGTCAAAGCTGTATTTTGTCCATTCGCCTGTGAGCTTCTCAATCTCTGCCGATGCCGCGGTCTTTCCGTCCTTTACCGCGCTTATCCTTACATTTCCGGTATAATCTTTTGTTTTGGCATAAAATGAACCGTGATATGCCATACCCTTTTTCAGCGCAAGTCCGTCATATGCCGCGTTAGCAAAGCTGCCGCGCGATGCGTCGAACTCAAGGTAATGCGTGTTGTTCTGATTAAGCGGTTCATCGGTTTTCAGTACAAGCTCCTTTGCTCCGTCCCCATACGGATATTCATGCCATGCCCAGCCGCCGTCATATTGCGGGTCAAAGGTCTTGTTGTCGGCATACATCGCTTCAAAGGAACGGTTCTCAACCATTTCAGCATACAGTCCGCCGTCCGCGGCATAGTTTATATCCTCAAAGAACAGCCCCACCATATCGGGGTTTATATCCGCTCCCCTTTCGCCTGTTATGTTCAGACCGTAGGTGCCGCCGTCCTCAGGCGGTACCGATACATTGAAAGTCTTTGTCTGTGCTTCTCCGTCCTTTGTTATCTCCGCCGTGAGCGTTACTCCTGCGGCATATTCGCCCTCTTTGGGCCTTGTAACCTTACCGTCAGCCGAGATAACAGCCTCGTTGCTGCTGCTCCATTTGATTGCCGCTCCCGCTGCTTCTGCGGGTAAAGTAATATCTTTTTTAATAACATTCTTTATTCCGCTTTCTCTCAATGCCGAAGCCATTTCGTCATTAAGCTCCGCCTCGTATTCATCCGAAAGAGCCTTAACCTCGTCCTCCGATAACGCATAGTTATATATTCTGAAATCATCAACATATCCCTGCATAAGCGCATCACCGTACGGAGAGCGGCCTATCCAGTTCTGTGTTGTTGCCCCAAGCTCCCGAGGCGCGATATCAAAGGTGGCTTCTGCCGCCTTAACTCCGTCACGGTACATTACTCCGTTCCTGCCCTTGATTGTGACAATTACATTGCTCCATGTACCCTTTTTAATATCCTCCTCCGAAACAAGCGACTGCTCCTTATCCGCGCTTGCGGGAGTTATCGCAAATCTCAGCTTTGCATCAGGTCTTGACGTATTCAGGAACATATAGCCCTCCGTGGCGCTTGTTCCGAAATTCCATGTAAAATAATGCAGGGTATCAAACTCCGGGCAGACATTTATTGCAATCGTAACCTCATCTTCATTCTGAAGAAGTGCATCCGGCAGCTTGATATAATCATCAGCACCGTCAAGATGAATCCTTCCGTATTCCTCAACCGCATCTCCGAAAATTTTACCGTCATTGCCGCTGCCGCTTTCGTCCTTTACCACTCCGCTGTTATCCATATCATTAAAGCTGTAGTGAAGAAGCATCCCCTTCTGCTCAGCCGCAAGCGCCGGCAGACTCATAGTCATAGGTACAGCGCAAGCCAGTACGGCGCATAGAATTCTTTTTATCATAAAATCACTTCCGGTCGTCATATATCTTAGCTATCATTATATTACATTTCCGGGAAATAATCAAGTATTTTACTTAAATTTAACAAATTTTATAAGATTTTGATTGATTGTTTGTTGGATTTGACGAACAAATCATATTATAAAGTAAGATATGGGTAAATTATATTAGCATAGTCATATAATTGACAAACTTTGTATGGTATGGTATAATTATTTTTCGCAGAACAGAGATTTATAGAAATTAAATCCGGAGGAGAACACAAAAAATGACAATAGTAGAATTATTATTACTGGCGATTGGCTTATCTATGGATGCCTTCGCCGTTTCGGTATGCAAGGGACTCGCAACACCTAAGCTGAAGTTAAGTCACATGGCAATAGTCGGAGCATGGTTCGGCGGCTTCCAGGCGCTGATGCCTACACTCGGCTACTTTTTAGGCTCGGCATTTGCAAAATATATTACCTCAATTGACCACTGGGTTGCATTCGTTCTGCTCGGAATAATCGGAGGCAATATGATCAAGGAAGCGCTTTCATATGAGGAGGAGAAGGCAGACGCATCACTCGGGTTTAAAACAATGCTGCTTATGGCGGTTGCCACAAGCATTGACGCGCTCGCTGTCGGCATCACCTTTGCATTTCTCATTAAGACTATAGGCTACCTGATATTTGCCGTACTCTCAATAGGCTGCACAACCTTCCTGCTTTCAGCCGCGGGCGTTAAGGTCGGAAACATATTCGGTTCAAAGTACAAATCAAAAGCGGAATTTGCCGGAGGCTGCATCCTTATCCTCTTAGGTATAAAGATACTGCTTGAGGGACTGAATATACTATAATATGATATTATATATAAATCAAAATAAGGATGTAAATAACTATGATAAGAAAAGGAACAAAAGAAGATATTGACCGCATAGAAGAAATTTATAACACTCTTCTTCTTAAACAGGATATGGGAGAAGCCGAGATCGGCTGGATTCGTGGCATATATCCCACAAGAAAAACAGCGGAGGATGCTCTGCGCGCCGGAGAGCTTTTTGTTTTGGAAAAAGAGGGCATCGTTGCTGCTGCGGCAAGAATTAACCGGGAACAGGTACCCGAATATAAAAATGCCGCATGGCGAAATCATAATGCCCCCGATAACCAAATTATGGTTCTGCACACACTTGTGGTCGATCCCGCTTTTTCCGGCAAAGGATACGGCACGGAATTTGTGAAGTATTACGAGCAGTACGCTTTAGAAAACAACTGCCCGTATCTTCGTATGGATACAAATGCGATTAACAAGCCTGCGCGCCGTCTGTACAGTCATCTGGGCTATACGGAGGCTGATATTGTTCCGTGCATATTTAACGGAATCCCCGATGTCCGGTTAGTCTGCTTGGAAAAAACGCTGAGGTATATAGATTGCATTAAGTACTCTGTATTTTAATCGTACTTAATGCAAGCGGTTAAAACATCTTTTCACTAAGTTTTCTTCATTATATTGACTATAGAAAACTTAGTGAAAAGCATATAGATTTCAGTCCTATGAATATTCCTTAACCGACAGCACTGACAAGCTCCCAATTGATCTCCGAGGTGATTCCGAATCTCTTAATATCATTGTTCACTCTGTCGTTTATATATTCATTTATCATCGCCTGTTCAAGCTCTTCCTTAATATCAGAATAGTCCTCCGGCAGCGGAAGTCTAGCTATCACATGCCAGCCGTAGTCTGACCTGCATAAGCCGAAGCCGCCTATCTCCGTATTTTTCACACACTCCTCGAACTCCGGAACCATTTCATTATATGTAAACACATAGCCGTCCGGGTAATACGCCGTTCCCGGATCTGAGGAATACTTGTTCATAAGCTCATCAAAATCGGCTCCGCTCTGAACCTGTGAAAGCAGCTCCGCTGCCTGCGCTTCATCCTCAACGAGAATATGCTTTGCGCGGAAATAGTTAGCGTTATAGTATAGCTTTTCTACTTCCTCGTCTGTTGTATCAAGCATTTCCGTGATATACATATCCTCCAATACCTCTTCATATGCCGCTGCGGTATAGAAAGTATCTAAAAACGCTATACTCGGAACATTTTCATATAATGCCGCCTGCTGTTTTATATTTTCAACTTCTCGCGCATATTCCTCCGGCAGCCCCTCCTCTACCGCTGCCTTTCCTATCTCACCGAATATGAGCACATTTTTAACCTCATCCGCCGCCATCTGCATAACTACGACACGGTTCTCTTCGCTTATGTTCTGAGCGCCGCCCACACGCAGATACGCATATTTTTCAAGATCATTAATATTGACTTTTATATTGCCGACTCTGACAGCCGTTAATTCCGAGTCTCCGAAGGCGCGGCTCAGAATCGCTGCCGCCTGCGCGCGGGTTATGCCGTCCTCCGGTCTGAACACGCCCTCATCAAAGCCGTCCATTATTCCGTTTTCGGCAGCAGCCGCGATATAGCCCTTTTCCTCCTCCGTAAGCTGCGCAATATCGCTAAACCGTGTCTCCGCGTCCGCTGCGGTGTCCGGGGCATAGCACTTAATTCTTGCTATAGCCGCCGCAATATCCTTTCGCTTTGCCTCGCTCTCCGGCATAAACAAGCCGTCCTGCGGCATGAGATATTCCGAAGCCGATTTTGCGTATACCGCATACCATGCGTTATTATCAACATCGGCAAGCTCCGTCTGTACAGGTGAAAGCGCTGCCGCGCCTGCAAGCATCTTAGAAAACTCCGCTCTTGTAACCGTTTTTTCCGGCAGAAAGCTCCCGTCATCGTAGCCTTCAATTATCCCCTGCTCCGCCATATCAATTATATATTCATATGCCCAGTGACCCTCGCTTACATCACTGAAACCGACTTTTTCGGCAAGTGCAGCCGGAGCAGCAGCTGCCATAGCTGCGGACAAAACGGCGCATATTATTATTTTCTTTTTCATAATCATTCCTCCAATACTACTGTTATATATCTTGTACAGCTGTCTGAACATGGTTTGTGAACAGCCTTTGCAAACCCTTGTACTCTCCGAGACCTTTTTTAATTCCTGTTACCTCATAGCCTTCCTTTTTAAGCTCCGTATACCATGATCCATCCTCATCGCTGCAAATATCATTTACCGCGTGATCACCCGCAACAATCATAAACGGAAGGAGAACCACCTTTGATATACCCGCCTGCGCAAGCTTTGATTTTATATCTGTCGGATCGGGATATGCCTCAACGGTACCCACAAATGTGTTTTTATAGCCCTCTGCCTGAAAGCGGTACGCAAGAGCCGAGTATGCGGCGTTTGCAAAATGCTCTGTACCGTGTCCGACAAAGATAACCGCCGTATCGTCAGCCGTCATTTCGGGAGTTTCCGCCGCGACAGCCTTAACCGCCGCTTCATAATCCTCAACCGAGGTGAGCATCGGTCTGCCGTAGCTTATCGCTTCAAACCTGTCCTCATACGGCGCGCAAAGCTTTATCATCCCGTCATACTCGCTGCCGTTCATTACATGTGTCGGCTGAACTATTACTGTATTATAGCCGTCCGATATAAGTCTTTCCAATGCCTCCGTTACGTTATCTGTTTCTATGCCGTCGCGCTCTTTAAGCTTTTTTATAATTGTACCGCTTGTGAACGCTCTTCTTATATCATAATCAGGAAACGCCGCCGCGATTGCTCTTTCTATCGCTCCTATTGTTGCTTCTCTTGTATCATTATAGCTTGTTCCGAAGCTTACTACAAGGATTGCCTTCTTTGAATTTCCGTGTTTCATGTAAAATTCCCCTTAATTATTAAAAAACTACCGTCCGATTTTATAAATCAGCGCGTTGCAGATTGCCGCGGCGACATTGCTGCCGCCCTTGTTTCCCGCCGCCACGATATACGGCACACCGCTCTGCATAATGATTTCCTTTGCCTCAACTACATTCACAAAGCCCACCGGAACACCTATAATAAGCTTCGGCTTTACCTTATGCAGCTTTATCATTTCATCAAGCTTGATAAGCGCGGTAGGCGCATTTCCTATCGCAAATATCAGAGCATGGGGCAGCATACAAGCCTTTTCAACCGCTACGGCTGCGCGGGTTATACCCCTCGCCTTTGCCTGCTCCGCAACCTCCGGGTCTGCCATAAAGCAATGCACATCACCGCCAAGCTGCTTTACAAGCCTTTTATTAATGCCCGAAAAAGCCATGTTTGTGTCCGTCACAATATGCGCGCCGCTTTTAAGCGCCTCAATTCCGGCAGCCGCGGCGCCCTCAGAAAATTTCAGATTTTTTACATAGTCAAAATCGGCAGTTGTGTGAATTACCCGCATAATCACATCGCGGTTTTCAGGAGCAATTTCTGTGTCTCCCAGACGCTCTGCAATAATCTCCATACTGCGCTTTTCTATTTCCATTGGTTTAATATATTCTATATTCATGCCCTTTCCTCAATCGCTTTCACAAGGCTGTCAAGCTCTGCCTTTTCAGATACGATGTATTTTATCCCGTACCCTTCCGCTTCCTCCGCCGTAGCGCTTCCTATACACACGCCGCAGAATTTATCAGTATCTATATTTTTATGTCCCCTCATAAAACCGCGTACCGTTGACGCGCTTGTAAAGGTCACATAATCTACTTTTCCGCTGTTTATTTCCTCTGTTAAATCAACGGCGCTGTTTTCCTCTGTCCTGTACACCGCAAGCTCCTTATAGCGCAGTCCTGCCTCCTCAATTATCCTGTTAAGACCTCTGCTGCTTACCTCTGCGCGCAACAGCAGCAGTCTTTCGTTTTCTCTGCAGCTTTTTACAAGCAGTGTGCCGAGGTCTGCTCCGCTGTAATTTTCGGGTACATAGTCGGCGCAAAGCCCGTACTTTAAAAACTCACCCGACGTTGCGCTGCCGATTGCCGCAAGCCTTGCGCCGCCGAATACTCTTGCGTCCGCGCCTGTTGACAGCAGTCCCTGCATAACCGCGTTAACACCTGTAGGACTTGTGAACACAACAACATCACTCTGCTTTATTTCACTCCATACCTTTTCCGACAGCTCCTTATCCATAAGGCTTTTAAGACTTATACACGGGCATTCAATCACATGAGCGCCCTTTTTCCTCAGCTTATCCGAAAGGGTACCTATTCTCTCCTTCGGACGCGTCACAACGATGCTTTTACCGAAAAGCGGCTGACGGCTGAACCAGTCATATTTACTGTTTAATCCGCACACATAACCGACAACAATTATTGCAGGACTTTTTGCCTCCTTCGCAATCTCTGTTATATTTTCAAGTGTACCGATATATTTTTTCTGTCCCCATGTGGTTCCGCGTTCAATTACGGCACACGGTGTTTTTCTGTCCATTCCGCCGTCTATAAGTCCGCCGGCAATATATTTCATATTTGCAACTCCCATGAGGAAAACAAGCGTTCCCTTTGTTCTTGCATATGCGCCGAAATCAATATCAAGCTGCTTTCCCGCCCTTGCGTGACCTGTTATTATGTGAACAGAGGATGCAAAATCACGGTGCGTTATGGGTATTCCGGCATATGCCGCGGCGGCAAGCGCGGAGGTTATTCCGGGTATCACACAGAAGTCAATATCATTTTCATAAAGCAGCTCAAGCTCCTCGCCGCCTCTGCCGAAAAGATAGCAGTCGCCACCCTTAAGACGCACAACATTTTTGCCCTCCAGCGCTTTTTCGAGCAGTATTTTATTTATCTCCTCCTGCGGTATCTTATGGTTCGAGCTTGCCTTTCCCGCATCTATTTTTTCCGCATTCTCCGGGATCAGCGCGAGGATACCCTCTCCTACAAGCCTGTCGAACACAACGACCTCCGCATTAAGGAGCGCCTCTTTTCCTTTCACGGTAATAAGCCCTTCATCACCGGGACCCGCGCCCACTAAGGTAACTTTTCCTCTCAATGCATCATCGACTCCCTTCTTACACCGTCTGCAAGCTGTATGCCGAGCTTTTCCGCGTCCTCAACGTAACCGCGGATCACGCAGCTTACAACCTCGCCCGAGCGCGCGTCCATTCCGCATACTGTTATGCCTATTCCGTCCGTCTCGGCGTATGCCGCAACGGGAACACTGCACCCTCCGCCAAGCGCTCTTACAAACGACCGCTCCGCGACAGCGCAGTATTCCGCATTCTCATCATTTATTTTATCGAGCAGCTCATTGTGATAGTCCGCGCGCGCTTCAACCGCCATAATACCCTGTCCCGCCGCCGGAATAATTTCCTCCGCAGTAAACTCACGGCTTATCCTGTCACAAAGTCCCAGACGCGCAATTCCCGCCTTTGCCAGAACAAGCGCGCCGTATTCGCCGCTGTCAAGCTTTTTAAGCCTTGTAAGCACATTACCGCGTACGGGTCGTATTTCAACTCCCGGATAAAGCCTTTTAAGCTGTTCCGTTCTTCTCAAGCTTGCGCAGCCTATCGCTCCCTTTATCTCAGTTTCTCCGCTGCGCAAGATCAGCACGTCATTTGCCGCCTCACGCTCCGAATACGCTGCGATTTTGAGTCCCTTCTCAAGCTCCATAGGCATATCCTTTAACGAGTGAACGGTTATATCCACCTCGCCGTCAAGCAGAGCGCGGTCAAGCTCCTTAACAAACAGCCCCTTGCCGCCCACCTTATCAAGCGTGCGGTCAAGAATTTTATCGCCCGTTGTTTTCATTGTAACAAGCTCAATCTCAACAGACGGATCAAGTCTTTTTAATTTATTTATTATAATTTCACTCTGAATTACCGCAAGTCTGCTCTCACGGCTTCCAACTCTTATTTTCATTTATAAATCACCTAAGTAAGTAATAAAAATATTCCAAGCTTTGACGCAGCCGCTATTATCAGCGTAAAAAATGATGTCAGATACATAAGCCGGTTAGCTCTTGCAATATCCTCATTTTCAATAGGACGTATATCGTCGCCTATAAAGTCCTTCTTATACACCTTTCCGAAATATACCGCGTCTCCCGCAAGCCTTACGTCAAGCGCTCCGGCGCATACCGCCTCAGTCTGGGCGCTGTTCGGGCTTGCGTGCTTCAGACGGTCGCGGCTGAAAACTTTTGCCGCGCTTTTATAATCAAGCCTTAATATGAAGGACGCGGCTATCATAAGCAGCGCGGAAGCTCTTGACGGCAGGAAGTTTACAAAATCATCAAGCCTTGCCGCCGCTCTTCCGAAATTTATATATTTATCGTTTTTATATCCCACCATTGAATCCATGGTGTTAACTGCCTTATATAAAAATCCAAGCGGCGCGCCGCCGATTGCCGTAAATATCAGCGGAGCGACAACACCGTCGGAGGTGTTTTCCGCAACTGTTTCCACCGCCGCTTTAATTATTCCATTTTTGTTAAGCGCCGAGGTATCGCGCCCGACAATCATGGAAACCGCATACCGCGCGCCCTCAATGTCATTTTTCTGCAATGCCTTATACACCTTCATGCTCTCGTCTTTAAGAGATTTTGCGGCAAGCAGGAAATAAGACATTATTCCCTCAACCGCAATATATAAATATGCGTTAATCATATAAGCCGCAGCGGAAACAGCAGCGGCTGTTAAAAATGTAACGGCACATACAAAAATCACCATTACCGTACCGGCGGCGCGTTCACCCTCCTGGGTGTCTGAAAAACGTTTTCTCAGGCTTTTTTCCGATACGGAAATCAGCTTTCCGATAAGGCGTATCGGATGATAAAGCCATTGCGGATCGCCTATGAGCATATCAAGAATAAATCCCAGCGCAAGCCCGCAGCACGAATATATTATCCACATATTTATTATCCCTTTATCTTCTGCGCTATACCGTAATACACGCGGTAAACAGTGTCCGCTTTTTTCGCCGTTTCACAAATAAGCCTGCCTGTTTTTTCGCGCCGGTCACGCTCAAATTTATCAACAGGTACAATTCCGAGACCTATTTCATCACAGGTTATTACCTCTATTCCATCAAGCGCTTTTTTAAATTCAGCCTCAACATCCTTATTTTCACGCATAAGCTGTTTTATTTTTTCATGCGCGTTATACAATATTTTTGTATCTGGAACACCAAGCGATTTTGCAAACTCCGTTTTACCGTTGTATGCTCCCCCTATTATCAGTATCATTGTTATCACCCTGTAATATGCTTTCAAGCTCCTCTAAGGTATATCCCTCTCTGCCCTCCTCGGGACGCTGTATCATAACAACCTCCATCCCAAGCGCTTTGGCAGCGCGGAGCTTTTCGTCTATTCCTCCTGCTTTGCCGCTGTCCTTCGTCACAAGATAACGGCAGCCGTTGAAATCCTTTATATTATCCTCATAGGAAAACGGCGGCATTTTATATAATATTCTGCTGATTTTCAGATTACGGCATTTTTCATGCACCGCATTCGTATCAAGAACCCTTGCTCTTACTCTGCTCCCTATCACCTCAAACACAGAAAGCTCCTTGCTCCCCGTGCTGACAAACACGTCTCCGCTTTTATC
>JBJEIW010000255.1:0-23218 GCA_051877435.1 Candidatus Ornithomonoglobus sp. | reverse complement strand
GCATGTTTTGTTATATAATATATTTTGTAGTATTTTGTTAAAATACATTTATTTAGTTTTGAAAGGATTGACTCTAAAATGGAAAAGAAAGAAATGCTTTATGAAGGCAAGGCTAAAAAGGTTTATAAGACAGACGATGAGAATCTCTATATCGTTGATTACAAGGATGACGCGACGGCATTCAACGGTAAGAAGAAGGGTACAATCGCCGGTAAGGGTGTAATCAATAACAGAATGTCAAATTATCTTATGTCACTGATGGCAAAGGAAGGAATCCCGACACATTTTGTTGAGGAAATTTCAGACAGGGAGACAGTTGTTAAGAAGGTTACGATCGTACCGTTGGAGGTTATTATCAGAAATATTGCAGCAGGCAGCTTTTCAAAGCGTTTCGGAGTTCCAGAAGGTACTGTTCTTAAGAACGCTACTCTCGAATATTGCTTAAAGGATGACGCGCTTGACGATCCGATGATTAATGATTATCATATTACAGCTATAGGCGCGGCTACAAAGGAAGACCTTGCGACAATCGCAGATCTTACATTTAAGGTAAATGAATTTTTGAAGAACTATTTTGCCAAGATTAATATAGAGCTTGTTGACTTCAAGATTGAGTTCGGAAAGACACCGGACGGTCAGATTATTCTCGCTGACGAGATTTCACCGGATACCTGCCGTCTGTGGGATGCAACAACCCATGCAAAGCTTGATAAGGATCGTTTCCGCCGCGATCTCGGTGATGTTGAAGAGGCGTACATCGAAGTGGCTAAAAGAATGGGTCTTATTGAGGGATAATGTCCCCTCAGTCATGCTCCGCATGACAGCTCCCCGAAGGGAGCCGAGAATGAAAGGAGAGATAACCAGATATGGCAACAGATACTTACGAAAGTCCTTTGAATTCGCGCTACGCGTCTAAGGAGATGCAGTATATCTTCTCACCGGACAAGAAGTTTTCCACATGGCGTAAGCTGTGGATTGCTCTTGCTGAAAGTGAACAGGAGCTGGGTCTTAACATAACAGACGAGCAGATTGCCGAAATGAAGGAGCATATCTATGATATAAATTATGATGTGGCAAAGGCGCGCGAAAAGGAAGTACGTCACGACGTAATGTCACATGTATATGCCTATGGTGTGCAATGCCCAAAGGCGAAACCGATAATCCACCTCGGAGCTACAAGCTGCTATGTAGGCGACAATACGGATATAATTATAATGACAGAGGCTATGCAGCTTATAAAGAAAAAGCTTGTATGCCTTATAGGAGAGCTTGCAAAGTTTGCGGACGCGAACAAGTCGCTTCCATGCCTTGCCTTCACACACTTCCAGCCGGCGCAGCCGACAACTGTGGGCAAGCGCGCGACTCTATGGCTTGAGGACCTTGTTATGGACCTTGAGGACGTTGACCACCAGCTCTCAAAGGCTAAGCTTCTTGGCTGCAAGGGTACAACAGGGACACAGGCAAGCTTTATGGAGCTGTTTGACGGTGATCACGAGAAGTGCAAGGAGCTTGACAGAAAGATTGCTTCTAAGATGGGCTATAAGTCAACCTTCCCCGTAAGCGGTCAGACCTATCCTAGAAAGCTTGATACTCAGATGCTTACGGTTCTCAGCGAAATCGCCCAGAGCGCGTATAAATTCTCAAACGATATAAGACTTCTCCAGCACCTAAAGCAGATCGAGGAGCCGTTTGAAAAGAGTCAGATCGGTTCATCGGCAATGGCGTATAAGCGCAACCCGATGCGCTCGGAGAGGATAGGATCACTTGCACGCTATGTGATTGTAGACGCTCTTAATCCGGCTATAACAGCTTCAACACAGTGGTTTGAGAGAACGCTTGATGACAGCGCGAATAAGCGTATAAGTGTTCCCGAGGCATTTTTAGCGGTTGATGCGATATTAAACCTTTATATCAATGTTGTCGACGGTCTTGTCGTATATGATAAGGTTATAACAAAGCAGTTTATGGCAGAGATCCCGTTTATGGCAACCGAGAATATCATGATGGATGCTGTAAAGAAGGGCGGCGACCGTCAGGAGCTTCATGAAAAGATAAGACAATATTCAATGGAGGCGGGCCGCCATGTTAAGGTTGAAGGTCTTGAAAACAATCTTGCACAGCTTATAGCAAATGATCCGTCCTTCGGTCTTACACTTGAGGAAATCAACTCGGTTATGAAGCCTATTAACTTTGTAGGCCGTTCACCGGAGCAGGTAACTGACTTCTTAAATGAGGCTGTAAATCCGATACTCGAAGAGAATAAGGATTTATTGGGTATAGAAGTAGAAATTAATGTTTAAAAAGGAGCAGGTAAAATGGTAAAAGCAGTAGTAGGAGCATGCTGGGGCGATGAAGGCAAGGGTAAGATTACCGATATGCTTGCAGAGGATGCAGACATTGTTGTACGTTTCCAGGGCGGCGCTAACGCGGGTCACACAATCGTAAATGATTACGGAAAGTTTGCGCTTCATCTTCTTCCGTCAGGTTCATTCAACCAGAATGTAACCAACATGATAGGCAACGGTGTTGCGCTTGATATTCCTCAGCTTGTGAGTGAAATTGAGGAGGTTGTCTCAAAGGGGGTTCCGCGCCCGAACATTGTAGTGTCAGAGAGAGCGCAGGTTCTTATGCCGTATCACAGGCTCTTTGACCAGTATGAGGAGGAAAGACTTTCAGACCGCCAGTTCGGTTCAACAAAGTCAGGCATTGCTCCGTTCTTCTCGGATAAGTTCTCAAAGATAGGCTTTCAGGTATGGGAGCTTTTCGAGGACGAAAGATTAAAGGAAAAGATCGGGAATGTTCTTGAGGTCAAGAACCTTATGCTTGAGCATATATATCACAAGCCGCTGCTTGACGCGGATGAGATTTTTGCAACCTGCAAGGAGTACGCCGAGATGATCAAGCCGTATGTCATTGATTCAGTGGCGTTCATGAGCAAGGCGATCAAGGAAGGCAAGACGGTTCTTCTTGAGGGACAGCTCGGTTCTTTGAAGGATCCGGATTTCGGTATTTATCCGATGACAACATCTTCGTCAACTCTCGCCGGCTACGGCGCGATCGGCGCGTGTATACCGCCGTATGAGATAAAGGAAATTATCACTGTCGTAAAGGCGTATTCATCGGCTGTAGGCGCGGGAGCGTTTGTTTCGGAGATATTCGGCGAGGAGGCTGACGAGCTGCGCAGACGCGGCGGCGACGGCGGAGAGTACGGCGCGACAACGGGTCGTCCGCGCAGAATGGGTTGGTTTGACTGTGTAGCTTCACGCTACGGCTGCCGTGTGCAGGGTACAACAGCGGTTGCGTTTACGGTTCTTGACGTCCTCGGATACCTTGATGAGATTCCGGTATGCGTTGGCTATGAGATAGACGGTGAGGTAACAAGGGACTTCCCGACAACGGCAAGACTTGAAAGAGCAAAGCCTGTACTTAAGGTGCTTCCGGGCTGGAAGCAGGATATCCGCGGCATAAAGAAGTATGAGGACCTTCCCGAAAACTGCCGTAATTATATTGAGTTTATCGAGAAGGAGCTTGAGGTTCCGATCAGGATAGTTTCAAACGGTCCGGCAAGACATGATATAATAATGAAATAAACGGATCGAGAAGGGACGGTATTTGCAATGATGGGGAATGTTTTTAATCGTTCATTTGATATATTGAGACGTAAGCCTATTGTTCTGTGGAGCACATCAATCGCCTATTCGGTTATAGCGGTTGTAATACAAATCATGTTTGCTTTTGCGCCGTTCATATCAATACCTGCAGTTTTGACGCTTTCAGCAGGTATGTCAGCGCTGTATCTTGAAGGATATAACGGTATTGAGATAACGGCAGAGCAGCTTTTCAGGGGATTCAGCAGAAAGAATAAGTGCTTTCCGAGGGTTACATTGGGAATGCTTTGGCATGCGTTATGGGAGATGATATGGATTCTTGTTCCGGTTGCGGGAATTGTAAAGATGTATCAGTATCGGTTTACACCATACATACTGCTTTCACGTCCGGAGGCTTCTCCTGTTGAAGCGCTGATGTTGTCTAAAAAAGAAACCAAAGGACATAAGCTTATAATGTTTGCTGCAGATATTATTATCTGGGTTGTATTTTTCCTGCTTTTGGCATTATTTGCTGCGATTGCCTTAATTCCTTATATAGGATGGGTGATTTGTGTTATAGGTGTAGTATTGCTTGCAATCTTCATGCCGCTTTTCAAAGGACTTATTATGGCGGGCTTCTATCAGGAGGCACAGAATGCCGCAGCGCAGCAGAATTATTATAATCAGAATGATTACGCTGATCAGAAGCCGACCGGCGGATACAGTGCTCAGCCGTATCAGAGTTCTGACAATGCGCAGAAACCGGCGCAGACTGTAGGAACCGTGGAACAGCCCGTGCAGACGGCGCAGCCTAAGCAGTGGTTTTGTACACAGTGCGGAACCCCGAATGAGAGTGATTCTCTGTTCTGTAAGAAGTGCGGAAATAAAAAAATTGTCAGAAATTAAATATTAAACGCAGGAACCGCTGTAAAACTCATTGAGCTTTGCGGCGGTTTTTTTATTACAGCTCATTTGTACAGCCAAGTAATAGACCATATATAACTTATTCAATTACATATATAGCCCAACTGAAATGTTTTTGAACATTTTATGAATAAATTTTTAATAAATATATTGCAAA
Organism: Candidatus Ornithomonoglobus sp.; assembly: GCA_051877435.1. GTDB lineage: Bacteria > Bacillota > Clostridia > UBA1381 > UBA1381 > Ornithomonoglobus. Next base: position 18,550 of record JBJEIW010000255.1, on the reverse strand, counting down.
ATAACAAAATTTGTTGTAAAATACAGATAGGGTATGTTAAATATACCAAATACTTATAACAAAGGAGAATGATATGGAAAAGTTATTCAAACTCAAAGAACACGGCACTACTGTGAGAACTGAGATCCTTGCCGGTCTTACAACGTTCCTTTCAATGGTGTACATTCTGGCGGTTAACCCGTCAATTCTTTCGGCAGCAGGTATGGAAACGGGCGCGGTGTTTACTGCAACGGCGGTTTCGGCTGCATTTGCGTGCGCTGTTATGGGATTTTTCGCAAACTATCCTATAGCTCTTGCATCAGGTATGGGTCTTAACGCGTACTTTGCGTATTCTATCTGCGTGCCTATGGCAGAGGCGGGTATTCAGGATCCGTGGAAGATTGCTCTTACAGCGGTATTGGTTGAAGGTATTATATTTATAATTCTTTCACTCTTTAAGTTCAGAGAGACGCTTGTAAACAAGGTTCCGCAGAATCTTAAGTACGGTATCTCGGTAGGTATCGGTCTGTTTATAGCTATAATCGGTCTAAAGGGAGCCGGTATAGTTGTTGCGGACTCGGCAACTGTTATCGCTCTTGGTAATGTTGCGGCTCCGGAATTTGTTCTTGCAATGGTGGGACTTATCATAATTGCGATATTCCATCACTTCAAGGTTCCCGGCTCGATTCTTTGGGGCATTCTTGCAACATGGATCCTCGGAATGATCGCGCAGGCAATCGGCTGGTATCAGGTAGACCCGGCAAACGGTGTTTACTCACTCTTCCCGGATTTCAGCAACGGTATAAAGCCGGCGGCTCCGAACCTGTTCAAATTCGATTTTGCGTATGTTGCAAATCACATCACAGAGTTTATTGTAATTGTATTTGCATTCCTCTTTGTTGATCTCTTTGATACGGTCGGCACAGTAATCGGTGTTGCGGAAAAGGGTAATCTTCTTGACAAGGACGGAACGCTCCCGAAGGCGGGCGCTGCCCTTATGGCGGACGCTGTAGGTACTGTTGCGGGCGCGTGTCTGGGTACGTCAACGGTAACAAGCTATGTTGAGTCAAGCGCGGGTGTTGCGCAGGGCGGAAGGACAGGTCTTACGGCTATAACAACAGGTGTATTGTTCGTTATTGCGCTTATCCTTTCACCGATCTTCACTGCAATCCCGACATTTGCAACGGCTCCGGCGCTTATCTTTGTCGGACTTCTTATGATGTCGGCAGTAACAAAGATGAAGTTTGACGGCGATATGGCGGATGTTATGAGCGGATATGTTGCAATCATTATGATGGCGTTCACATGCTCAATCGCAAACGGCATTATGTTCGGTATTCTCTTCTGGGTAATCCTCAAGATATGCGTAGGCAAGATTAAGGAAATTCACCCGGTAATGTGGATAGCGGCAGGTTTATTCGTATTAAGAATTATTACTCTTGTGCTTGGACTTGCAAGCTGATTAAAAAGATAACAGAAAATCCTCCGGTTCATTTCAGCCGGAGGATTTTTTTGTGTCAGTTTGTCACATAAATTCTTGTTTTAAGCGGTATTGTGTTTGCAATCCAGTCGATGTCCTTTTTCTTAAGTCTTACACATCCGTGTGAAATCTGAACGCCTGTTCTTCCGTCGTATTCTGTGTTATCATATCTCAGAAGGACTGAATGAAGCGCATATCCGCCGTGGAACACAAGGCACGGACCTACATAGTATCCGTTATAATTCCACTGTGTCTTATACTGATATTCGTAGGAGCCTGTGATTGTCGGAGTACCCGGCGCGCCTATCGCACAGGGAGCCTCATATATCTGCTTCCATTGATATTGCTTGCCCTTATATACGCGAACCTTGTATTCGCTTTTTGATACCCATACAAGATAGTTTGTGCTGCTTGCAATTCCCCATTTATTAATCGGATTGTTGGTGTAATAGTCGTTTACAAAGGTTGACGGCTTCATAACAATACCGAATGAGGTGGAGTATTCAGTAAAAGTGAACTCGCTTCCGATTGCATCGGCAAATGTTCTCAGCGATACAAAGACGGTATCATTGATAATCTGTGTCGGCGCTGTGGCATATATATCATTTCCGAACACTGTTGTGTAAGCCGTATCGACATTGAAGTATATCTTGTTAGTACCGAGAGAAAGAATTTCTACATTATAATCCGCGTTGTACTCCACATCAAAGCCGATGTACTCTGCAAGCTGTCTGATTGGAACCATAGTAACACCGTCAATCAGCCTTGCCGCAGGGTATAGACTTAACGTTACGCCGTCATAGCTTATTACTATATTCTTTGTAAAGTTTGGCGTCGCGCTTATTGATATTCCGTCCGAAATAACACGGTTTCCGCTGTCATCCGTAAATGAATATGTATAGAAAGTAATATCCTGCCCCGGATAGTATATGTCCGAATAATATTGAATGCTCCTGAGACCGGATACGCACCTCAGCTTAAAGGCCTCGCCTATTGTGTATTCGGGAACATCAAAGGTGTATTCGAGTGATCTTGTGTCGGCATTAACCCCTTGACTTTGAGAGGCAAGAAGCTGACCGCCGGCATTATAAAGCTCAAAGACGGCGTTTGCAGCTTCAATGTTAGGCACTTCCACAACATCAACCCGTATTGTTACCTGACGGCACCTCATGGCGGGGTCAACTGTTTCTTCGGGCTGCGGTTCATCTGACGGCTGTTCTGTGGCAGCGGGAGTTTCCTCCGGCGCTGGCTCATCGGTCGGTACTGCAGTGTTTTCGGCAGCCGGCTGTGATGTCGGATCTGCCGTATCCGGCTCCGCAAATGCTATAACCGACGAGACGGATATTGCCGCGCATAACAGCAGCGATATTAATTTTTTCATATGGATCCCTCTTTTCAAAAGCTTTATTTAATTTTAACATTAATTCTTACGGCTGTCAATATAAAATCAGGGAGTATTTGCAATTATTTATGGTAGGCAGCGCCGGAATTTATCATGAAGGAGCGGTAAATCTGTTCTGAAAGCACAACACGCATAAGCTGATGCGGGAGCGTCATACGTCCGAAGGAAAGCCGGAGATCGGAACGATTCTTGACTTCATCCGACAGTCCGCAGGAGCCGCCTATTATAAAGCTTATACGGCTGGTTTTCTGACATGCTGATTTTATTGTCCGGGCAAGCTCAAGGCTGTCGAGGGTTCTGCCTTCGATGCAGAGAGATATAACATAACTCTGCGGCTTCAGCTTTGAAAGAATTTTCGCGCCTTCCCTGACCTTTATTTGTTCAATTTCCTTTTCGGAGGCGTTGACAGGGATCTTCTCGTCCGCTACCTCGATAATTTCAAAATCGGCAAATCGGCTCATGCGCTTGGAATATTCCTTTATTGCGTCTGTGAAGAATCTTTCGGTAATTTTTCCCACGCATATTACTGATACATGCACTTGCCTGTACCTCCCTTGCTAAACGATGTTATTTCATATCTGTCCGCGACCTGTATCGTTACATCGCTGCCTATTTCCACATCATGCTTTTTCAGATGATTGGTGGTTTCAAGCAACGCAAGTCCCGGCATGTTGTTATGCTCGCTGAGATGCCCCAGCATTATATGCTCTGTTCCGGTCTGTATAAGGCGCAGAGCTGTAAGGGAGGCAATCCTGTTCGAAAGATGGCCGATATTACTGAGAATTCTGCGTTTAAGATTATACGGGTATGGACCGACCTTGAGCATTTCTATGTCGTGATTGGATTCGAGTATAATGCTTTTGCTGCCGGATATATGTGAAAACAGCTCCTTTGTCATGCAGCCCATGTCTGTGGCAACGGCAACCTGCGTTTCTCCGTCGGTAAAGGTATAGCCGCACGGCTCCGCTGCATCATGCGGGATAGAAAACGGGGTAAAGCCTATGTCTCCGAGACTGTATTGATTATCCGCCGCTATAATATTGCATTGCTCATCGGCAAGTCTGCCGATCTCCATTGCCGAGTGAGTGCCGGCTGTGGCAAAAACGGGAACCTTCAGCTTTCTCGCAAGCACTCCGACACCCCTTGTATGGTCGATGTGCTCATGCGTTACAACGATTGCCGATATATCCTCCGGCTCCACGTCAAGGTCATGAAGCGCGTTAAGGATACGCTTTCCCGAGGCGCCGCAGTCAACAAGAATATTTGTTTCTCCGTCTGTGACCAGTGAGCAGTTGCCTGACGAACCGCTTATGATTGAGTGTAGTTCTATCATATGTATTCCTCTCAATATTTTGCATAAGTAAAGGGCTGTAGGTTAAAATCCAGCCCTTTGTAAAATCATTTTCAGATGAAATCATCCTCTACAACATGTATACGCTGTATATCGCCGCCGAGGGCAATGAACTTGTCCTCAAAGCTTTCATATCCGCGGTCTATATGGTATATGTCGCGTATCTGAGTGGTTCCCTCCGCCATAAGTCCGGCAATAATCATTGCAGCTCCCGCCCTGAGATCTGTTGCCTTGACCTCTGCTCCTATCAGCCTTTCGACACCGTTTATTATTGCAAGCTTTCCCTCAACATGTATATTGGCGCCCATCCTCTTGAGCTGACTTGTGTATCGGAACCTGTCGTCCCAGACCCCTTCCCGCGCAGTGCTCTGTCCTGGGATCGTTGTAAGGAATGTTACAAGCTGCGGCTGCATATCCGTAGGATAACCGGGGTATGGCAGCGCTGTAAAGCTTATACTGCGGAATACAGTCCCTTCTTCGACCCATACTCTTACGGTATCGGAATTGTACTGCACCTTAGCGCCCGCTTCGATCAGCTTTGAGCCGATAATCTCAAGATGACGCGGTATAACGTTATGAAGCGTCACGTCACCCTTTGTCGCTGCCGCCGCAATCATAAAGGTTCCCGCCTCAATCTGGTCAGGGATAACCGCATATGAAACACCGTGGAGTGATGAAACACCCTTTATTCTTATTGTTGCCGTTCCGGCGCCTCTTATCTGCGCTCCGCAGGCATTCAAAAAGTTTGCGAGATCGACAACGTGCGGTTCCTTGGCGGCATTTTCTATAACGGTAGTACCGTTCGCAAGAACAGCGGCAAGAATTGCGTTAACCGTAGCTCCGACTGAAACAATATCAAAGAATATCTGCGCGCCGCAAAGCTCACTTGCGTCCGCCGCCACAATACCGCGGGAGGTATCAATTTCGGCGCCCATAAGCCGGAAGCTCTTGATGTGCATATCGATCGGACGCGTGCCGAAATCACAGCCGCCGGGAGGATCGACTCTGAATTTGTGGAAACGTCCCAGAAGCGCGCCCATAAGGTAGCTCGAGCCTCTCATGCGTCTTGTAAGCTCACCCATAGGCTCGTATGAGCGCACCATTGAACAGTTTATCTCAACAGTATTTTTATCTATATAATTCACCTCTGCGCCGAGGTTTTCAAGTATTTTCAGAAATAACTTTACATCCTTTATGTCCGGCAGGTTTTCAATTCTGCAAGTATCAGGAACAAGCAGACACGCCGGGAGAATAGCTACAGCCGCATTCTTTGCGCCGCTGATCACAACATCTCCGCAAAGCTTATTACCGCCCTTAACTAAGAGTTTCTCCAACAAGTACACCCTTTCATTTATTATATCATAGATATGTATAACATACATAACAATTGCTAATCTTATAACCATGTTATAGTATAACATATAATTCGCAGAAATGCAAAACAAATTTTTATGTATATATACTTTTTATCGAAAATGTAATATTACAATAATCGTTTTGTAACATTTGACATGAAAAAACAGCTTGAACCTTCTGGACAAGCTGTTCGGATTCATTCTGATCAAACGGCGCGCTGTACCTTTCCTGAACGAAGGCAGCGTGTGCAAACATGAACAGTCTTAGGTGTACCGTTTACGATAGCCTTTACTTTCTTAACGTTCGGCTTCCACATTCTGTTCGCACGTCTGTGTGAGTGTGAAACCTTTATACCAAAGCTTACGCCCTTGCCGCATACATCACATTTTGCCATTAATAACACCTCCTACAACAGCATTAAATAAACATCAGCAATAATTCTAACACACTTTTTATGATTTTTCAAGTCTTTTATTCGAATTTTTTTAAATTTTTCAGATTTCTTAAAAATGCAATGAAAATTTAAGGATTTCTTGTTTATTTGTTATATAATATTGAGGAAATTGATATTGAAATAACGAGAAAAATGTGATATAATTAATAACATACGATAATATATGACAGCATTCACTTTGGCGCAATAGCCGTAATATAGAGACAGAATAAAAGGAGGCCGTCCGTTTTATGGAAAATGTTGCAAAGTTACCTCTGAGTAAGTTAATAGAAAAATTTCAGCTTGAAATTTTGTATGAACCGCAGAATATGGATTCGTTATTTGTTACCAAATCCGATATTAACAGACCGGGCTTACAGATGGCGGGATTTTCAAAGCTTTTTGACAGCAGTCGTATTCAGATTATGGGAAAGGTGGAATTTTCATTCCTTGAGCAGTTCCAGACCGATGAGCGGGAAAAACGGCTTGAAAACTTTTTTGAGCTTGGCTTTCCGGCTCTCGTTATAACGAGAGGTCAGCAGATTTTCCCGGAGATGACGGAGCTTGCCGAAAAATATGAAATACCGCTTCTGCGTACGGAGTACGGCACATCGCAGTTTATGAGTATGGTTATACGCTATCTTAACGTTCAGCTTGCGCCGCGCAGAACCCGTCACGGCGTATTATGCGAAATCTACGGAGAGGGCATACTTATAATGGGCGAGAGCGGAGTCGGAAAAAGCGAGGCTGCGATTGAGCTTGTAAAACGCGGACACCGTCTTGTTGCCGATGACGCGGTTGAAATAAAAAAGATTTCGGATTCGGCGCTGGTAGGCTCATCACCTGAGATTATCCGTCATTTTGTTGAAGTGCGCGGCATAGGTATAATTGACGTCAAGGAAATTTTCGGTATGGGAGCAATCAAGGATGAACAGCAGATAGATATGGTTATTCATCTTGAGGCATGGGATAAGAATAAGCAGTATGACCGTCTCGGTATGGTTGATGAATATACAAATATAATGGGAATAAATATCCCGTCGCTCACAATCCCGGTAAAGCTCGGAAGGAATATCGCCGTAATTGTTGAGGTTGCGGCAATGAATAACAGACAGAAAAAGATGGGATATAACGCGGCAGTTGAGCTTAACAACCGTCTGATGCATCAGATGGAGGAGGAGCTGAATTTACAGTAAATCACAGCAGGAAAGGACTACAGCTTTGAAGATAAAATTCGATACACACACGCATACTCTTGCAAGCACACACGCATATTCGACGGTTTCCGAAAATGCGACCTATGCGGCAAAAATCGGGATGGACGGCTTTGCCGTAACCGATCACGCTCCGGCAATGCCGGACGCCCCGCATGACTGGCATTTCAGAAATCTTAAAAATCTGCCGAGAAATCTGTACGGACAGAAAATTCTTATAGGCGCGGAGCTTAATATACTCGATCCAGAAGGCAATGTGGATCTTGACGATGAGCTGCTCAAAAGACTGGATGTTGTAAACGCGAGCATCCATGCTCAGGCATACAGCAAAGGCGATAAGGAGGACTGCACATGCGCCTATGAGGCGGTTGTGAAAAATCCGCTTATTGACATTATATGCCACAGCGGAACTCCGGAATTTTCGTATGACTATGAATATATAATAAAGCTTGCAAAGGCAAACAACAAGCTTATGGAGATAAATAATCACACTTTTTTTGTGAGAAAGGGCAGCGTTTCCAACTGCAGAAAAATTGCGGAGCTGTGTAAAAAACACGGGGTAGGAATTGTGGTATCCTCGGACGCTCATATGTTTACGGATATAGGCGATTACACGCATGCGCTGCAGCTTCTCGAAGATGTTGATTTCCCGGAGGAGCTGGTTATGAATACCTCTTATGAGAAATTTGCGGCATATATGAAGGATGCGAGAAATAAGGAAATGATGTCCTGGAAGCAGGAAGCCTGAGGACAGATTGTATGCGGAAAGGATTTATATTTTTATGACGGAAAAATTCAGAGCGGTTTCACCGCAGCTGTTGGAAAATGAGCCTATGAGCCGCCATACGACCTTCAGAATAGGAGGTCCGGCTGATATGTTTGTTAGCGCGGGGAGCGCGGAGGAGACTGCGGAGCTGATAAGGCTCGCAAAGGAAAACAGCATACCGTATATGGTAATGGGCAACGGCTCAAATATGCTTGTCGGAGATAAAGGTATACGGGGACTGATTATTCAGATAGGTCCCGGAATGACGGATTGTGAGATAGACGGAACAACCGTAACCGCCGGAGCGGGTATTCTGATGTCGAAGCTTGCCACGGAGATATTAAAGGCGGAGCTTTCCGGCTTTGAAGCGCTGTCGGGGATACCGGGGACTCTCGGAGGCGGTATCTTTATGAATGCCGGCGCTTACGGCGCGGAGATAAAGAACGTTGTAAAATCCGTAACCTATCTTGATGATGACGGGAAACTGCATGAGATAAGCGGAGGGGACTGCCGCTTCGGATACAGAAAGAGTATTTTTTCGGAAGGCGGAAAGTATGTTGTTTCCGCTGCTCTGGAGCTTGAGAGAGGCAGCTATGATGATATAAAGGCGGCAATGGCTGATTACAATAAGCGCAGAAGCGACAAGCAGCCGCTTTCTATGCCGTCAGCGGGCAGCACCTTCAAGCGTCCCGAGGGGTATTTTGCCGGAAAGCTGATACAGGACGCCGGACTTATGGGATATTCCATAGGCGGCGCGCAGGTGAGCGATAAGCATGCCGGCTTTATTGTAAACAAGGGCGGCGCCGCTGCCGCGGACGTTCTTGCGCTGATCGATTATATACAGAAAACCGTAAAAGAAAAGTTTGATGTCGTTCTGGAGCCGGAGGTAAGGCTTATCGGGGAGAGATAATTTTCTCAGACTGCTTTGAAAGGAGTTCATATAAAATGGATTTTACAATTTTAACGGGTATGTCAGGCTCGGGAAAAACACAGGCGATTCATTTCTTTGAGGATCTTGGGTATTTCTGCATAGATAATATGCCGCCCGCGCTCATTCCGATGCTTGCGAATATGATGGGCTCCGTTAAGGATAAATTCAGAAATGTAGCCCTTGTTATAGATATTCGTGTCGGTGAAATGATAAATGAGCTTCTCGGACAGGTGGATGAGCTTAAAAAAAAGTATGAGGTAAGGCTTATTTTTCTTGATACAAATGACAATACTCTTGTACACAGATATAAGGAGACCCGCAGAAATCACCCTCTCAATAATCCGGAAGGCCTTCTCGCCTCAATCAAGGAGGAGCGGGCTATGCTCTACAAGCTTCGCAAGGCGGCGGATTATGTAATAGATACATCCAATTATTCAAACAATAAGCTCCGTGAAAAATTCATGGAGATATATAATCTCACATCGGTCAATTCAATGTTTGAGGTTAAGGTTGAGTCCTTCGGATATAAGCACGGGATCCCTGTGGACGCCGATCTTGTATTTGACGTTAGATGCTTCCCGAACCCGTTCTACATTCCCGATCTGAAAAAGAAAACGGGAAATGATCAGGAGGTACGCGATTATGTTATGAGCTTCCCTGAGGCTGTAACCTTCTTTGAAAAGCTGAGGGATATGATAAAGTTTCTTGTTCCTCTGTATGTCGAGGAGGGAAGAAGCTCCCTTGTCATCGCGATAGGCTGTACCGGCGGACATCACAGAAGCGTAACCTTTGCGAATATGCTCGGCGATTATCTGAAGGAGCTTGGCTATAATGCAGGCACGGTACACAGAGATATAAGCATATATGCAGCGCACGAATAAATTTTTCAGGGTGGAATAAGGGGTGCAATATGGGAAAGCTGAAAATAGCGGCTCTCGGCGGCGGCACGGGACTTTCTACCATGCTCCGAGGTCTTAAGCTGCATACGGATAATATTACCGCCATTGTTTCGGTTGCCGATGACGGCGGCTCATCGGGCGTTCTGCGGACTGACCGCAAAATGCTGCCGCCGGGGGATATAAGAAACTGTGTCGCGGCGCTTACGGATGTTCAGCCGATGTTCGGGGAACTGCTTAATTATCGTTTTGCGGACGGGATTTTCAAGGGTCACACGCTCGGAAATATGTTCCTTGCCGCGATCAACGATATGTCGGAAAATTTCGATGAGGCTGTAAAAACCTTCTGCAATCTTGTCGGGGTTTCAGCAAATGTTGTGCCGGTATCAAATGATTACATAACGCTGAATGCAAGGCTTGAAAACGGCATGGTCATTGAGGGAGAATCAAATATCGGTGAGAGAACAAATACTGAAATCGGCATAGACAGGGTTTTTATAACCCCTGTTAAGGCGAAGCCGGTGCGGAGCGCCGTTGACGCGATTTATAACGCGGATATAATAGTTCTCGGACCGGGAAGCCTTTACACAAGCGTAATACCCAATCTGCTTGTGGACGGGATAACGGAGGCGATAGTAAGCAGCGGGGCGAAGAAGGTCTATGTCTGCAATATTATGACGCAGCCGGGCGAGACCGACCGCTATACCGCATCAATGCACCTTGACGCGCTTGAAAAGCACAGCGCAAAGGGAATAGTTGATTATATAGTCGTTAATGACGCGGTTGTGCCGGACGGTGTCAAAGAGCTTTATGCCGCCGAAAATGCGGCTCAGGTAGCTTTTGATATGGATAAGCTCGAAGGCAGAGTCAATGTGATCCACGGTCATCTGTTTCTTGTAAAGGACGGACAGGTGCGGCACAATTTCAGCAGGCTTGCAAGAGGTATTGTAAGACTCGGTAAGAATATATGAGAGGCTGTATCAAAACAGAATCGGCTCTGTTATCAGTTTTTTTCGATTTTGTTTAAGCTGAAATTCATGTGCTTGAAATCAGAGCAATAAATTATTGTTTATATACATACATGACCTCTCAGTCACGGCTGCGCCGTGCCAGCTCCCCTTGGAAGGGGAGCCTTTAGCAGAGCGCCGCCGGAGCATTGGCTCCCCTTTTAAGGGGAGCTGTCAGCCGAAGGCTGACTGAGAGGTTCGCCGCTAAACAATAATTTGGTTTTGATACAGCTCCATTTAAAGATAAAGGATAAGATAAATGTCATTTTCATCAGATATAAAACAGATTTTATGCAAAACCGGATATGAATGTTCAGAGTGCCGAAAAGCAGAGCTTGCCGGTTTTTTTGTATTTCCGGGAAAGTTCGGCGGAAAATGCGCGAGATTAGGCTCCGGCACTGCCGCGGTCAGACAGAAAATAGCGGAATATCTGAATGAGGAATACGGTATGACGGTTGAGGACAATTCACTTTCAGAAACGGATTCAGATGAGCTCAGACGCGAGCTGCGCGGCCTTCGTCCCGGCAGGAAATGCTGCCGGATCTCATATATCCGCGGAGCGTTCCTCGGCGGCGGCTCGGTAAGCGATCCCGAAAAGGAATATCACCTTGAGTTTGACGCGAGAGAGGAGGACGAGGCTCTTTATTTCAAGGCTATGCTTGAAGAACTGGGCTTTAAGCCGAAGCTGACAAAAAGACGTGAAAAAACAGTTGTTTATATAAAGGAAAGCTCTCAGATAGCCGAGCTTATAGGCTACATAAGCGGAGGAATGGCAGGACTTGAAATTTTCTCCGTTCAGATTGAAAAATCAGTTAAGGGAGAAATACAGCGTCAGGTAAACTGCGACAGCGCAAATCTGAATAAGCAGGCAAGAGCAAGCTCAAAGCATATTAAGGCAATTAAAAAGATAAAGGCTGCGAGAAAGTGGTCTGCTATGCCGGAGGTTCTGAGAGAAATCGGCGAGCTGAGATTGAAGTATCCCGATGTGAGCCTTGAGGAGCTGGGAACAATGACAAAGCAGGGTATAGGAAAATCCGGTGTAAATCACCGTCTGAACAGAATTATGGCTTTTGCGGAAGAACTCGGTAAAAAGGAGGAGGAGAAAAAATGAGCTTCTGTCATCTTCACACACATACCGAATACAGCCTCCTCGACGGTGAAGCCGGTATTAAAAAACTGGTTGCGCGGGTAAAAGAGCTTGGGATGGACAGCTGCGCGATTACGGATCACGGCACTATGTATGGTGTTGTGGACTTTTACCGGGAATGCAGAGCTAACGGGATAAAGCCGGTTATAGGCTGCGAGGTATATGTCGCTCCCGGCTCGCGGTTTGACAAGGTACACGGCGTGGATAATAAATATTCGCATCTTATATTGCTTGCGGAAAACCAGACAGGCTATAAAAATCTCATTTATCTTGTAAGCATGGGCTTTATAGAGGGTCTGTATTATAAGCCGCGCGTGGATAAGGAGCTTCTGCGCGGTCACAGCGAGGGAATTATAGCTCTCAGCGCGTGTCTCGCGGGCGAGGTGCCGAGGCTGCTGCTTAACGGCGAGCATGAGGCGGCAAGAGCCGCGGCAAGAGAGTATATTGATATATTCGGTAAGGATAATTATTTTATAGAGCTTCAGGATCACGGGCTTGCGGAGCAGAAGCAGATTCTGCCGGAGCTTATGGCGATCGCAAACGAGCTTGGCATCGGCATGGCCGCCACAAACGATATACATTATCTCACCAGGGAGGACGCGTTCTACCAGGACGTGCTCATGTGTATAGCAATGAAAAAGACCGTTGAGGACACAGACAGAATGAGGTTCGAGACGAGTGAGTTCTATATAAAGTCTGAGGAGCAGATGCGGGAGCTGTTTTCATATGTTCCGGAAGCGATAGAAAACACCGCAAAAATCGCGGAGCGCTGCAACGTGGATTTTGATTTCAATACGCGTCATCTTCCTAAATTTGATGTGCCCGGCGGCAGGGAGGCTTTCGGGTATCTCCATGAGCTGTGCGAGGAAGGTCTGAAAAAACGCTACGGAGATCCGGCGCCAAAGGAGCTGGCAGAGCGCCTTGAGTATGAGCTCGGCGTAATAAAGAAGATGGGCTTTACCGATTACTTCCTTATCGTCCGTGACTTTATCCATTTTGCAAGAACGCATGATGTGGAGGTCGGTCCCGGACGAGGCAGCGCAGCGGGAAGTATTGTTTCGTATACATTGGGAATAACAAGCGTTGACCCGATAAAATACGGTCTTATTTTTGAAAGATTTCTCAATCCTGAGCGTGTAAGCATGCCGGATATCGATATAGACTTTGAGCCGGAGGGAAGAGCTAAGGTAATCAGATATGTGGTTGAAAAGTACGGCGCGGAAAATGTCGCCCAGATCGTAACCTTCGGCACACTGAAGGCAAAGCAGGCGATACGCGATGTAGGGCGCGTGCTCGGTATGCCGTATGCCGAGGTTGACAGGATTTCAAAGCTTGTCCCGAGAGATCTCAACATAACCATAGACACCGCGCTTGAGAACGCGCCGGAGCTGAAGGCTCTTTATGACGGTGATCCGCAGGTGAAGCGGCTTATAGACACCTCAAGAGCGATAGAGGGTCTGCCGCGTCAGGCGGGAACTCATGCCGCGGGCGTTGTTATCACGGGAGAGCCGATTGTGGGATATGTTCCGCTTACCCTGAATGAAGATAATTTTATAACAACGCAGTTCCCTAAGGATACGGTCGAAAGCCTAGGTCTGCTTAAAATGGACTTCCTGGGACTGCGCAACCTTACGGTGCTTAAAAACGCGTTGAGAATTATAAAGGAAATCAGGGGTGTAGACATAGACCTTGATAAAATTGACTATAATGAGAAAAAGGTATTTGAGCTTATCGCGTCGGGCAATGATGACGGAGTATTCCAGCTTGAAAATACGGGCATGCAGAACTTTATGATCGAGCTGCATCCCGACAGCCTTGAGGACATCATAGCCGGTATCGCCCTGTACCGTCCGGGTCCGATGGAGCAGATACCGAGATATATTGCAAATAAGAAAAATCCCGAAAGGATAACCTATAAGCATCCGAAGCTGGAGCCGATACTTGATGTAACCTACGGCTGTATGGTATACCAGGAGCAGGTTATTGAGATCGTGCGGTCACTCGCGGGGTATTCGCTGGGCAAGGCCGATCAGATGCGGCGCACAATATCGAAGAAAAAGGCCGCCCAGATGAAAATAGAACGGCAGAACTTCATTTACGGAAACGAGGCGGAGGGAATACCCGGCTGTATAAATATGGGTATTGACGAGCAGACGGCTATTTCGATTTTTGACGAAATAAACGAATTTGCAAACTATGGCTTTAACAAATCCCATGCGGCGGCGTACGCTTTCGTAGCGTATCAGACGGCATACCTTAAAACCTTTTATCCTGTCGAATATATGGCGGCGCTGATTTCCACAATAGATGATTCGGATAAAATAAACCATTACATCATAAATTGTAAGGAGATGGGCATTGACAGACTGCCGCCCGATGTTAATAAAAGCAATGTCAACTTTACGGTTGAGGACGGAAAAATCCGGTTCGGCTTATCCGCGATAAAAAATGTAGGAAAAGCGTTTATTGAGCATCTTGTTGCCGAACGCGAGGCTGACGGTGAATTCAAGAGCTTTTCCGATTTTATTGACAGGATGACAGGGGCCGATATGAACAGGCGCGCCGTTGAAGGACTTATATGCAGCGGAGCGTTTGATTCAATGAATGTTAAGCGCTCGCAGCTTATGCAGGTGTATGAAGCGGTAATGAAGGGCACATCGGAGCGCATGCATAATAACATTGCCGGTCAGGTGTCATTATTTGATGATTTTGAAGAAGCTCCTGAAATTGCGCTGCCGGATATTGATGAGTTTCCGAAGCGGGAGCTTTTGAGAATGGAGAAGCAGTCAACAGGCATGTACTTTTCGGGTCATCCGATGGAGGAATATACCTCAAGGCTGAAGGAGTTCACTCCGCACAGCACTTTTATGATAAACGAAAGTGTAACAAAGGATGAGAACGGAGAATATGTAAACACCGGAAACGGGCTTAATGACGGTGACAGCATAGTTCTCGGCTGTATCATAGAGGCAAGAAAGAATAAAACTACAAAGAACAAAACTCAGATGGCGTTCCTTACGCTGGAGGATTCCTACGGCTCCGTTGAATGCCTGGTATTTCCGAAGGTGCTGACGCAGTATTCAGGAGTATTGCAGGAGGGAAATATGGTGCTCGTAAAGGGCACGCTCAGCCTGAGAGAGGACGAGGAACCGAAGCTTTTGCTCAATCATGTTGAAAGGCTTGACGAAGCGATGAAGCATCCGGACGGGAGTATGAGAAATAATTCTCCCACAGACCGTCAGGGCAGACGCGCGCCGAAGCAGGCGGCGGGACCGATACTTTATATCAGGGTCAATGAGAACAGCCGGGAGCTTTTCGACAGGGTCAGAGCTGCGCTCTCACCGTTTAGGGGTGATTTTGAGGTCAGAGTATTCTTCAAGGATACGCGAAAGGTGGCAAGAGTGCCGCGGGAGCTGTATTTTAACGGCTCCGCCTCGGCAATAAGAGAGCTTAAATATGAATTTGGAGAAGAAAATGTTGTGGTTAAGCAGTAAAAGCTGCGGCTTTTGTGAAATTCAACGAAATACTGCAAATGAAAAAATATAATATCATATTAATTACCGCTTGAAATTTCGGCGTAAATGTTATATTATATATAAGAGATATTTGGGACATAAGCATGGAGGAATAATATGGAAGATTATTCGGCTTTTGATTATATCACAGTCAAAGCGCTTGAGGATGGCGTCAGCATCATAGGCCTCACAAGAGGTAAGGATACTAAGTTCCATCATACCGAACGCCTTGATAAGGGACAGGTATATGCCGCTCAGTTCACCGAAACGACTTCGGCAATGAAAATCTGCGGAAAAGCTGAGGTTTATACCAAGCACGGCAAAATACTTTCCGAATAAGGTAAATATACGGTTGGAGAATGGTATGTGGACAGTAATTTTTGTTTCGCAGGATGAGGAAAAGACAAGCAGACTTGTCGGGATTCTCAGTGAGAATGGTATAATGACCAGGAGGAAGGTTTCGCGTGAGGATGATTTCGGTACCGAAACCGCTTATGAGGTGCTTGTGCCTCAGACGGAGCTGGAAACGGCTCATGATATTATTTTCGATTCGGAAATAATTTTAAAATAATACAAAAAATTTAACATAATAAAATTGTGGGAGGCTTTAAAATGGAAAACAGAAGCATCAGAACAATCGGTGTTCTTACCAGCGGCGGCGACGCTCCGGGTATGAACGCGGCGATACGCGCGGTTGTAAGAACAGGCGCATATTACGGTCTTAAGGTATGCGGCGTAAAGCGCGGCTACAACGGACTTATCAACGGTGAAATAGAAGAAATGTCCGCAAGAGCTGTTTCAGATGTACTGCAGCGCGGCGGCACATGTCTTATGACTGCAAGATGTCTTGAATTCAAGAAGCCGGAGGGCGTTAAGAGAGCGATCCAGATAGCGAGAGTATTCGGCCTTGACGGACTTATCGTTATTGGCGGCGACGGTTCCTTCAGAGGAGCGCGCGACCTTTCAAATAACGGTCTGCCGACGATCGCTATGCCGGGTACAATAGATAATGATATAAGCTGCTCGGACTATACGATAGGCTATGACACATGTCTTAACACGGTTAAGGATGCTGTCGATAAGATAAGAGATACCGCGTCATCGCATGAGCGCTGCTCGGTAATCGAGGTTATGGGACGCGCGGCAGGTTATATTGCTCTTGAAGCCGGAATTGCCTGCGGCGCTGACGTAGTGCTTATCCCGGAGAGAAAGTATGATTTTGATGAAGATGTTCTCCGTCCGATCCTTGAGGCAAAGTCAAGAGGCAAAAAGCATGCAATCGTAGTTGTAGCGGAGGGCATAGGCGGAGTTATTGAGATGGCTAAGGACATCGAAAAGGCTACCGGTATCGAATCAAGAGCGACAATTCTCGGTCATGTACAGCGCGGCGGCTCACCTACCGTAAGAGACAGAGTTACCGCAAGCCGGATGGGCGCAAGATGCGTTGAGCTTCTTCTTGACGGCAAGGCTAACAGGATTGTCTGCGAAAGAGGCGGACTGATTACCGATGTCGATATAAACGAGGGTCTTGACATGAAGAAGTCGATCCCCGATGAGTTGGTTGAGCTGGCGCGCAAGCTTTCAACCTGATTTGATAGAGCGGCGCAAGGCAGCGGTAATAATATCGGTGTTCGGCAGAGTAATGGAGTAATGTTATGAGAAAAACAAAAATTGTATGTACAATAGGTCCGGCAACAAATGATGAGGCAATGCTCCGTGAGCTTATGCTTGCGGGAATGGATGTTGCAAGAATAAATTTCTCGCACGGTACGCATGAAGCGGCAAAGGAAATGGTCGACAGAATCAAAAAGGTCCGCGAGGAGCTTGACCTTCCCGTTGCTATCCTCCTTGACACAAAGGGTCCAGAAATAAGACTTAAAAAGTTCAAAAACGGCAAGGTTACGCTGAAGGAGGGTCAGACCTTCACACTCTGCACGCATGATGTGGAGGGTGACGAAAAGATGGTTTCAATAACCTATGAGGATCTTCCGAAGGATGTTTCGGTCGGTTCAAGAATCCTTATTGACGACGGTCTTATCGAGCTTCATGTCACGTCAGTAAAAAATGATAAGATCGTGTGCGTTGTTGAGAACGGCGGAACGATCTCCGATAATAAGGGTGTGAATGTTCCGAATGTGGAGCTTTCAATGCCGTACATGAGCGAAAAGGACAAAGGCGATATTCTTTTCGGAATAGAGCAGGACTTTGATTTTATAGCGGCTTCATTCTGCCGTACAGCGGAGGACGCGCTTGAAATAAAGCAGCTCCTTGAACGCAACGGCGGCCGTGACATAAACCTCATCGCAAAGATAGAAAACGCGCAGGGCGTTAACAATATTGACGAGATATTAAATGTTGCGGACGGTATTATGGTTGCCCGCGGAGACATGGGCGTTGAAATTGATATGCAGGACCTTCCGGTTATACAGAAGGACCTTATCAAAAAGACATACAGAGCAGGCAAGAGAGTTATAACGGCCACCCAGATGCTTGATTCGATGATCCGCAACCCGCGTCCTACAAGAGCGGAGGTCAGCGACGTTGCAAACGCTATTTATGACGGCACCTCGGCGATCATGCTTTCGGGTGAGACCGCAATGGGCAAATATCCTGTTGAGGCGGTTAAGACAATGGCTTCAATTGCGGAAAGGACAGAGAATGATATAGATTATGTAAACCGTTTGAAAATGATAGACTTCACAAGCGGCTTTGATGTGACGAACGCTATATCCCATGCTACATGTACAACAGCGCATGATCTCGGCGCTGCGGCGATTATCGCGCTGACATATTCAGGCGGCACTGCAAGACAGATCTCGCGTTTCCGTCCCAACTGCCCCATCATCGCTCCGACACTGAGCGAAAAGGCAAGGCGGCAGCTTAACCTTTCATGGGGCGTTATTCCGGTGCTTTCGCAGGTAGCCGCAAACTCAGACGATCTTTTTGACAGCGCGGTCGACGACGCGGAAAGAATGAATCTTGTAAAGAACGGCGATTTGGTCGTAATTACCGGCGGTGTGCCTCTCGGAGTTGCCGGTACCACAAATATCATGACGGTTCATCTTGTGGGTCA
>JBJEIW010000254.1:0-5153 GCA_051877435.1 Candidatus Ornithomonoglobus sp. | reverse complement strand
ACGGAAAAAAGAGAATACCTATAGGCTATGAGGATTTCAAACAGCTTATGGACGGTGGGTTCTATTATGTAGATAAGACAATGCTTATATATGAGCTGCTCCATAACGGCGGACAGAATAATCTTATTACAAGACCGAGGCGGTTCGGAAAAACGCTTAATTTTAGTATGCTCAGATATTTCTTTGATATAACCGAAAAGGATAACGCGTATATTTTTGACGGACTAAAAATTTCAGAGTATTATGACGAGCTTGCAATGTACAGAAACACTCACCCTGTTATTACACTGTCGATGAAATGCGCCAAACAGGGTAATTATGCCGAGGCTTTGGATAGCTTGTGCAACGAAATACAGAGACAGTTTATAAACTATAGCTTTATCATGGACAGTGAACGCATAAATGCAAAGGATAATGAAAGCTTTAAAACGGTGCTTAACAGCAGCGATCATAGTGAGCGTGTTTTTAAAGAAGCGGTAAAGCTGCTTTGTGTATGTCTTAAACAGTATTACGGAGTAAATACGATTATCCTCATAGACGAATACGATGTGCCGCTTGAGGACGCGTATTTTTCGGGCTATTATGATGAAATGGTGAGATTTATTCGTTCGCTGTTCGAGTCGGCACTTAAAACAAATCCGGCACTTGAATTTTCGGTAATAACAGGCTGTTTAAGAATATCAAAGGAGAGCATATTTACGGGACTTAACAATCTTGAGGTTAATTCCATATTATCGGATACCTATTCGGAAAGTTTTGGTTTTGTGCAGAGTGAGGTCGACGAGCTTCTGCGATACTACGGCATGGAAGAAAAGCGGCAGGAGATGAAAGAATGGTACGACGGATATCTGTTTGGAAAATCCGAGGTATACAACCCATGGAGTGTGCTTAATCAGGCAAAGACATGGACGCGCGATACGGAGGCGTTTGCTGTAACCTGGTGGGCGAATACAAGCTCTAATAATATTATTAAGACTTTGGTGGGACAGTCCGACGATGAAACAAAGGTGGCAGTGGAGTTGTTAATACACGGCGGCAGTGTGGAAACAAGTCTTAAGGAAACCGTAACATACGGAGATTTGACGGAAAGTAATGAGAATATATGGAGCTTCCTGTTCTTCACGGGTTATTTGAAAATAAAGTCAGTTAAAAAGGTCGGGACAAAAGCATTATATTCATTAGTTATACCCAATCTTGAGATACATGATTGTTATACAGATATAATCATGCAGTAATTCAACACATATAAAAGGGCAATAAATAAGGATGATTTATATACTGCGCTGCTAAGCCGTGACGCGGCGGGCTTTGCAGAGCCGATAACAAAGCTCTTAAAAGCAAGCATAAGCTTTTATGACAATACGGAGTTATTCTATCACGGACTTGTATCCGGATTGCTTGCGGGAAATATATACTATAAAGCCGAGTCAAACCGCGAAACAGAGAACGGACGCAGCAATTTGATCTTGTATCAGAATGATAGATTTATAAATGCAATTATAATGGAATTCAAGGTTTGCAGAGCTGATGAAGAAGTAGACACAGCAGCTAAGAGAGCTTTGCGGCAGATTGATGATAGGGATTATGCGTCAGAAGCAAGAAATCGGGGGTATAGGAATATAATAAAGTACGGCGTAGCTTTCAAGGATAAGGTGTGCTATGCAGTTGTGGAATAAAAGCTTTTAATTCATTTATTAACAAACAGTCGAAAATAAAATTAAGGGCGGATGCTTTATATGCTTCTGCTCTTTTTGATTCATTAACAGAATAGTATTCGATAACAGTAGGGTATCCGTATCCGCTCAATAAACCCACGACTACCCAAAATAGCCTGACAGTGCTATAATATCACCGAGAGTAGAAAATTTAATTTCTCAATATAAGGCTGCTGGAAAAGATGCAGATATTTTTGAATGCGATGGTTTTGATGCCTTTTTACTTGGAATTTACCGAAATGTAAATTCACATAATCCATTATGAAGCGTATTTCGTATAAGCTTGATACGGAGCATATTAAGCTTGCATATGCCTTTCTTATGTCTATGCCGGGTGTGCCGTATATATATTACGGAGATGAAATAGGTATGCGCTACCTTGACGGAATAATCTCGGTTGAAGGAGGATATGAAAGAACCGGCTCGCGTTCTCCGATGCAGTGGGACAATACGCCCAACAGCGGCTTTTCCACAGCATCGCCGGAGAAGCTTTATATTATGACCGATCCGTCATCTGACAGACCTACGGTTGAAGACCAGCTTGCAGACGAGAACTCACTGCTTAATGAACTAAAGAAGCTGATAGCAATAAGAAAGTCACACAAGGCTTTGCAGGAGTCGTCAGATATTGAGCTTGTTTCGGTAAAGTCCTATCCTTTGATTTATAAAAGAACAGCGGAGGACAGCACTATTCTTGTCATTATCAATCCTTCCGACTCGCAGCATACGCAGTCCATCGACTTATATCCCAAAGAAGTCATATATTCATATAATGGGGAATGCGAATTTAAGGACGGAAAGCTCATAATTCCTCCATGCTCGGCATATTTCATATTGATATAGGATAACAAAATAATCCATGTTTAAAAGGGCAGCATCAAAAATTACAGCTTGATACTGCCCTTTTAAGTCTATTGCAATTATTCTCTGTTCAACATATACTTCAGCCAGGCAGAAAGACCGGCGCCATGCTTAAATTCCCCTGACCGTATTAATTGTTCTACCTCTTGCTCAGACATTAGCTCATACTTAATAAACTCAGAAAACTCCGTTTCAGCGTCAGCTTTCGATGAGCATTTTGCGTGGAATAAATAAATCATTTCATCCGTTGCTCCAAATGACGGATAGAATATGCCAAGCTCCTTAATCTCATCTGCAATAAATCCGGTTTCTTCTTTTATCTCACGAATCGCAGCCTCTGACGGTGTTTCGCCTTCATCAATAATACCGGCTGCAAATTCATATGTCCATGATTTGATTGGATAACGGTATTCCTTTAGAACAACAAAGCCTTTTTCTGTTTCAATTATTGCGCAGATACCCGGCTTTATCTTTATAAAAGAATAATAAAACTGTTGATCGGCTGTTTTCAGCTTATCCTCTGTTATTTCAAATCTTGAAATTTTTATTGTATTGCTTGAAAGAACTTCAAATAATTCTGTATCCATGATAACCCGCCTTTCTCTTTTTAACTTCATTAGTAAAACATCTGTTTATGTAAATATTATGTCTGCAAAACATTAATATTTCTTGGACAAAAGGGAATGCTCGGTTTCTTTTATTGATTCAAGAGCCTGCGCTGAGCGGTTATAGACAATATAAAAATACAAAGCGTCAATAATTGCAAGCTGAACAATTCGTGAATTGAGCGCGAGTATATTATACTGCGTTTTGTCCGAGGAGGTAGAAAGAACAATGTCGCTGTGCTTTAAAACAGGGGATTTGTCGTTGTTTGTTATTGCAATTGTCGCGGCGCCGTGTTCCTTTGCTATTTTAAGCGCCTCGACTATATCCTTTGACGAGCCGGAATGGGATACAGCTATTGCTGCATCACTTGAGGTAAGGTGTGACGCGGCAATAACCTGCATATGATTATCCGAATAAGCTACGGCATTCAGCCCGGCACGGAGAAATTTATGGCTTGCGTCCATTGCGACGGAAGCGGAATTTCCCAGACCGAAAATTACTATTTTATCCGCTCCGCATATCTTTTCATTTTGTCCATACCGTTTTCTTTGAGAAAATTTTTATTATCTATATTATACATCAACAAGAATAATTTGTCAAATAAAAATAATTTTAGTTTTTTATAAAAAAGTATTGAAAAAATTACACATTTAATAATTTCTCTTTTTTATATGCATTCGTTATGTTTTCGAGATTATCTCTTAAGCCGAATGCCTTGTCTATTTGGAGCGGTAATTCAGAATATCGGCATCCTCAAAAAATATATTTTCTAACTTCATATTCTTTTTAAACCTATCGGCAGCAACGGGGGATAGGCTGCCTGTTATATTTCTGTCGTTTTGAGTGTAGTCAAAATTAATAGGAATAAGCGTTACCGGACCGTAATATACCAATCATGTGATAAAATCAATGGGCAATATTAAGAGTTTTGCAGAAAAAAACAACAGTATGAAAGCGATGAGACCGGGGATGCGATGTTACAACAAGTGCTGTGTCTCAATACGGTAGTCACCGGGAGTAAGACCTGTTCTTTTCTTGAAGTCAGACGAGAAATTGCACATGCTATTATATCCGCACATCTCAGCAATCTTTGATATCGGATAATTTGTATTTCTGAGATAATCCTTTGCAGCCTCCGTTCTATAGCTTATAAGATACTGCCGCAGCGTAGTTCCCGTCGCTTGTTTCATAAGCCGATTCAGATGATACGGATGGTAGCCTGCTATATTAGAGAGCATATTATTGTCTATATTTGCCGAATAGTTACAGTGGATGAAATCGAGTATTTTATCTATTATATCAGAGCCTTTTGTATCGCAAATTATGTTTCGTACAATATTGATAATCACATTTTTAAAAATGGATGAGGCGGCGGACTTGTACAATTGTTTCCTGTAAGTAAATTCATCAATAACCGAATTTATAAGCTCAGATAAATAACCCATGTGTGTAATCACGGCGGGCTCGTTCAAGAATTGATAATCTGTAAAACATACCTTTTCTATAATAGAATTTGTATCAAATTCATCTGCTCTCGTGGGATGAACTTCTTTTACCCGCAAGGAATGATTTTGGGTATAATCAAAATTTATGCTCACGATGTTAAATTTGCTTGGAGCGTCGAATTTATATTTCATTCCGGGCGGGATTATTACAACCGAACCGTAGTTCAAAGCATGCTCGGTCTTGTCAATTTTCAATGTGCAATAATTTGAAATCATAAAGTAAAAGTGATAATCCACCGCTCTGAAATATTCATCTGTTGGGTTATAGTTTATTATTTGTACAAATCTTAAATATGGATTTATATTTTGAATTTCCACTGCATATCTCCTAAAATGTTTGTTTTTACAAAATGTATGTTTATTTTTCTTATTGATTATATCATAATCAAGTGATAAAATCAATAGAAAAAGTTTTTGAGTTTCCCCATTTTTTCAGCACCAACCAAAACCAACATCAGTAAACAAG